>JBJEKU010000095.1:0-115036 GCA_051878795.1 Eggerthellaceae bacterium | reverse complement strand
TCGTGATCGATTGGGGAAACAATGCTCGAACGCAAGGCATACGGCAGGTTGCTGGAATGGAAGGAAACCAGCCAGGGAACCAGTGCGCTGCTTGTGGAGGGTGCGCGTCGCGTTGGCAAGAGCACCCTGGTCGAGGAATTCGGGAAGAACGAGTACCGAAGCTGCCTTGTCATCGATTTCTTCCAGGCACCCAATGAGATCAAAGACTACTTTTCGGATTACCGCGCAGACTTAGACACCCTGTTTCTTTACCTTTCCACGTATTACGGCGTCGAGCTGCACGAGCGTGAGACGCTGATCGTGTTCGACGAAGTGCAGATGTGCCCGATTGCCCGCGGTTTGATCAAGTACCTCGTTGCCGACGGACGCTATGATTACATAGAAACGGGATTGCTTCTTTCCATCAAGCAGAACATCGCAGACATCGTGATTCCTTCCGAAGAAGAGGTTCTGGAATTGGCCCCGCTTGATTTCGAGGAATTCCTCTGGGCGATGGGGGAGCGCCAGTTGGCTGACCTGATCAGGCGACAGTTCGACATGCAAAAGCCCCTTCCCGACATGCTCCATCGCAAAGCATCGGGGCTGCTGCGGGAATACATGCTCGTCGGAGGGATGCCTAAGCCCTTGGATGTGTACGTTGCGCAAAGGAGCTTCGCAGCCGCCGATCGTGAGAAGCGACGTATCTTGCAGCTGTATCGCAATGACGTGGCAAGATTCGCGCACGGTTACGAATTCAAGGTAGCCTCGGTGCTAGATGGGATTCCGGGACAGCTTTCCAAGCATGAGAAGAAGTTCACGCTGAGCTCTTTGGATAAGAACGCCAGGATGAGGACATATGAGGAAGCCTTCTTTTGGTTGGCTGACGCGCGTATCGCGAATGTCTGCTATGCGGCAAGCGATCCGAGCGTGGGTCTTTCGCTGAGCTTGGACCAAAGCGCGCTGAAATGCTACATGGCCGATACCGGGCTATTGGTGAGCTTGGCATTTGCCGATGACTTTACGACGGATGAGAACGTCTACAGGACGGTTCTTCGGGGCGATATCGGAATCAACGAGGGGATGCTGACCGAGAACATCGTTGCCCAGATGCTCGTTGCGAACGGGCACCGTCTGTTCTTCTATTCCCAATCCGGCAAAGCGGAAGGGGAAGAGCGTATGGAGATAGATTTCCTTATCCAGAAGCCCTACGTGAACGCTGCGGGCAAGCCGAGGGTTTCCCCAATCGAGGTTAAATCGCCTAGGCAATATGGAACGACATCGCTCGACCGCTTCAAAAAGCGTTTCGATAAGAAGATAGGTACCCAATATGTTCTGCATCCCAAGCAGCTGAAAGTCGAGCAGGACAGGGTTTTCTTGCCGTTGTATATGGGTTTCTGCTTGTAATATCTGGATTGTCAAGTATCAAATACTTGCAAAATGATAGCTGTCCTATAAATATCCCAGGACGGCTTGAGAATAATATAATCGCGTTTACCTGATTGAGCGCATCGCCGTAGTCGCTAGAATAAAATCACCGTTATCCCAGTAGGAAAGAAGGGGAAATGAAGAAGTTTATTCCTGCGATTTTCCTTACCATCGCTATGGCGTTTGCCCTCTGCGCATGCTCGGGTGGAAGCTCTTCTAGCGATAGTGAGGACACGGGCACAAAGACCGAAGAAGCTGCGGAAAACACCGCTGATGACCAGGCAACCGAGGAAAAGGCTGATGAGGGCACTGCCGAACAGCGTGCTGCGTTGAACAAAGCAGAAACCTACAGCGAGATGATGCACATGTCCTACCAGGGAATCTATGACCAGCTCACCAGCGAATACGGCGAGCAGTTCGCTCCTGAAGACGCCCAGTGGGCGATGGATCATCTGGAAGCCGACTGGAACCAGAATGCCTTGGAATCTGCAATCAACTACCGCGACAACCTGAGTATGTCCACCGATGCGATTTACGATCAGCTTGTTAGCGAATATGGCGAGAAATTCACTCCCGAACAGGCTCAGTACGCTGTAGACAATATGCCTGAATAAAGTTTAATTCGATGTCTTTTTCTCCTGGAACCGCCCAGTCTCGGGCGGTTCTTCTTTGTGCTTAGTTCGGGTTAAAGGCTGCGATATCGGCCTTTTCTTTTAGGGCGAAAGCGCATCGGGCTAGTATGTTTATGCGGCTTCATTCGGATATTGCTTTGTTTTTTCTGAAGTGTCAGCTAGAAGGAAGAGCTTGAGATAAGGAAGATCTTTTCTCTGGAATGCATCGAGCGATAAAGATCCTTCTGGGGCTTTCGCAGGGCTTTGGTTTTAGGGGTAGGGATATCTTGGATGGGCATGTAGGCATCCTCCAGGTTTCGCTAGGCGAAAACCTGCGTGTTCCCGTGCTGCGACGGGCGCCCTGGGTGGTACCGTGGATGCGCAGGGCTCTTTGCTTGCCCTGCGGGCACCTGCACGCATAAGAGGGAAGGGCATTGCCATGAGGGCGCTTTCTGAAAGGACAACCCGGTTCACCGATTCCGTCATCAGGCGCATGACGCGTATTTCCCTGAAGTACGATGCGGTCAACCTGTCGCAGGGCTTCCCGGATTTCAACCCGCCCGCCGAAGTGCTCGATGCCTTGCGCAAGGTTTCCGACGAACAGGTGCATCAGTATTCCATCACCTATGGCGCGAAGAGCTTCCGCGACGCCCTGGCCGAAAAGCAGACGCGTTTCATGGGCCGCGCCATCGACCCGGAGACGGAAATCACCGTCACCTGCGGCAGCACCGAGGCTATGCTCGCGGCCATGATGACCGTGACCGACCCCGGCGACAAGGTGATCATCTTCTCGCCCTTCTACGAGAACTACCGTGCCGATACCATCCTCGCCGGCGCCCAGCCTGTGTTCGTCCCGCTGGAGCCGCCGACTTTCCGCTTCGACCCGGATAAGCTGCAGGCCGCCTTCGAAACCGGTGCGAAGGCGCTTATCCTGTGCAACCCCTCCAACCCCTGCGGGCGCGTGTTCACGCGCGAGGAGCTGGGTCTGATCGCGCAGATGGCGCAGCGCTACGACGCCTATGTGCTGGTGGACGAAGTGTACGAGCACATCGTGTACGAACCTCATGTGCATACTTACTTTGCCACGCTGCCGGGCATGTGGGACCGCACCATTTCCTGCGGCTCGCTTTCCAAAACCTATTCCATCACCGGTTGGCGCCTGGGATATACCATCGCGCCCGAATGGATCACCGAGCGCCTGAAGAAAGTGCACGATTTCCTGACCGTGGGCGCGCCCGCTCCCTTGCAGGAGGCGATCGTTCCTGCCTTGCGCTTCGGGCAGGATTACTACGACGGCCTGCAGCGCTCCTATTCCGAAAAGCGCGACAGGTTCCTGGGCGGCTTGAAAGCGATCGGCCTGAACTACAACGTGCCCGAGGGCGCCTACTACGTGCTCATGGACATCTCGGAGTTCGGATACGAAGACGACCTGGAGTTCTGCGAGGTTATGGCCCGCGAAGTGGGCGTGAGCGCGGTCCCGGGGTCAAGCTTCTTCATCGAGCCTGTCAACAACCTGATCCGATTCAACTTCGCCAAGCGCCCCGAAACCCTGGATGCGGCGCTCGAGCGTTTGGAAGGTATCCGCCAAAAGATGCCTGCGCATCGACCGGTGCAGTCGTTGTAGGGCAGGTTCGGTCCGCTTCGTACGAAAACCTCATGATGAAAACCCCGTAGCATCGTGATGCTGCGGGGTTGCTTTGTTACGGGTGGAATTGGGACGTCTGCGTGCGGAGCGTCTTCAGACGGGCTACGTTACGCGCGGCGCTTTGCCAGCCAATCGTTCCAGCGGTCGATCGCGTCGTTCAGGAAGGGGTCCAGGTATTCCCGCCCCTTTGCTGCGATTTCATCGGGAACCCCCCAGAAAGCTTCCGCGATAGAGCCGCCGATGCAGGCCATGGTGTCGGTGTCGCCGCCCAGGCTGATTGCCAGTTTCACGGTCTGCTCGTAGTCCTGCGCTTCCAGGAAGGCCACGATGGACTGGGGCACGCTTCCCTGGCAGCTGACATCGTAGGAGTATTCGGGTCGGATCTGCTCGATGGTAAAGTCCAGGTCGTAGTCGAAGCGCTGCTGGATATAGCTTTTGATCTGCTCTTTCGTGCTGCCGGTACGCGCCAGGAAGATGGCCGCGGCAGTTGCCTGCGCTCCCTTGATGCCTTCCGGGTGGTTGTGGGTCACATCGGCGCTTGCGGCCGCCATCCGTTCGGTTTCCTCCAGGCTGTCGAAGGCCCAGCCCACGCTGGAAACGCGCATGGCGCTTCCGTTTCCCCAGCTGTCGTAAGGCTGCGGATCGTCTTCCACTACCCACATGCTGAAGCGCCCGCCGTAGCCGGCGGCGGGGTAGCGCAGTGCGAAGCGGCGCATGCTCTTCACGGCTTCCTGCCTGAAGTCGCTCCCTTCGTCTTCGGAGCGCATGAGCGCGTCGGCGATGGCCAGGGTCATCACGCTGTCGTCGGTGAAGCGGCAATCGGGGTTCCAGAAGGGGATTCCTGACATGTTCATGCGGTTGTACGAAAACTCGTAGGGCGATCCCACGATATCGCCGATGATGGCTCCCAGCACGTGTGCTCCTTCGATAGGTGGTCGGTTTGCAATCCAGCCGATTATCCCACAAGCGCGCTTGCAGGTGCCATGCGTCTGCCTATCGGCGTATTCGCGTCGAATTCTCGGGAATATCCGTGATTCGTCCTGCGTCACCTGGGGCTTTAGTCGACACCATGGGGTGCTTTCGGTAACATCGTTTCCGCAAGGAGGTACCGATGATTTGCAAGGCATGCGGACACGACAACAGCGACGATAGCCAGTACTGCTCGCAGTGCGGCCTGCCCCTTTCCGTGGAAGAGGCTTTCGACGACAATGCCCAGCGACCCGTGCTGAGCGGAGTCGTGCCGTATGTGATCGAAGGGCAGAAGACCGGGGCCATCCCTGGCCGCTGCGAAGGCGAGTCGGATGCGGCAGAGGGCGATGAAGCCGGCGTTGCCGTTGCCGAAAGCTGCGATGCCCCTGATGCTCCGATAGGGGAAGGGGCCCTTGATTCCGCGGAGGCCGATACCCCCGATCCTTCGGAAGAAGGGGGCGCGCAAGGCGATGCCAAGGAAGGCGATGCTGCCGCCGATGATCCCGTCCTTAATGGCGTCCCCCGAAACGATCGTCCGCAGGGCCCGGCGGGCCTGGCTTCGTGGGATAGGGAATTCCCCACGGTGCAGATGACTGCCGTTATGCCCCCGGTGGAGGATGGGAGCGCCGTGCAGGATGCTCCTTCCGAAGCGGGGAGCGCCTCCAGTGCTCAGGCCGACGATGAGGCTGCAAGCGAAGAGGCTGCGGATGCGCCCGAGGGCGTTTGCGTTTCGGAGGAAGGTTCTTCCGAGGAATCCGAAAAGCCCGGTGATGCCGACGAAAGCGGCGATCCCGATGATGCCGACGACTACGATGACGACGAGATCATCTTAAAGTCGAAGCATTCCGCGAAGAGGCCTTCCCATGCTTCCAGCGTTTTGGGCGATGAAGACGGCTCGGATGCAACGCAGGGTAGCGGGCCGGTGTTCGGCAAGCATTCCAACGGCGTGGACCGCGATGCCGTCACCCAGCGCATCAGGAAGGTGCCCGGCTCCGACCCCGATACCACGGCGGTTATCTCCTCGGTATCCTCGAAGGGTTCCAAGAGCTTCTCGGACGCCGCAAGGGACCGTGCCGACTTCGTGAAGAGGATCCCCGCGAAATGGTTCAAGATCGCAGCGGCGGTTCTGGCCGTGATCGTCTTGGCCGTTGCCGTGAAGCTGCTGTTTTTCAATACGCCTATCCCCCAGGTGGTGGACTCCACATCCCGCGAAGCGCGCACCCGCTTGAGCGATGCGGGCTTCGAGGTTGAGGTGAAAAGCGAGGCGGTGGATGGTGCCGAAGACGGTACCGTGCTTGCCTGCGAGCCCGAATGCGGAACCCGCCATCGCAAGGGCTCGACGGTAACCATCACCGTGGCGTCTTCCCAGACCATCCCCGACGTGGTGGGCATGGACCTGGAGTCTGCGCGCCAGATGCTGGAAGAGCAGGGTGCTACCAACATCAAGGAATCGCTCAAGAAATCGAACCAGCCCGAGAACACGGTCATCGCGGTCTCCCCCGATGTGGACCAGGCCTTCGATTTGGACGATGAGATCGTGCTCACCGTTGCGACCACCGCCTATCTTCCCGATGTGGTGGGGAAGACCCAAGATGAAGCCGTGAAGACGCTCGAGGATGCCGGTTATGCGGTGAGCGTCAAGTGGGCGGATTCCGAAGAAGAGTCGGGCAAGGTCGTTTCCACCAAGCCGAAGGCGAAGGAGCTGGCAAACCTGGGCTCCACGGTCACCCTCATGGTGGCATCGCCCGGCCCCAGCGACTTCATGCACATCATGGAGTACTTCGATATCAAGCCCCAGGACCTTTCCGAGTACCTGAAATGGAAGGGCTTCGTGGTTGCCGGTAGCTATGCCTATACGAACGACTGGAACGGCGAGGATTGCGTTTCCCAGAAGTGGTCCCGTACCGACGGTGCTACCGTCAGCTTCACTCCGGCACCCTATATCGAAGATAACGTGCTCGATGTTGCCGACTACATGGCGCAAGGCAGGGGCTTCGAAGGCGTGCGCATCTTCATTCCCGCTAAGAGCGACGCGAGCCTGGGCGTCGATTTCACCACGGCGAAGGTGAAGGAGTACATGGAAGCCTGCGGGCTGGAGGGTATGTCCGATTCCTGCACCCAGAGCGACCTGGACTATAACGGCAAGTCCGGCAAGGACTTGGGAACGGGTGATTTCATCTGCGCCCAGGGCACGCAGGACGGCAAGGTTTGGACCATCCTCATTACGTCCGAGAGTACCTACATCGGTGCGGGCGGTTACGAATGCTATGAGGACATGGAGCCCATTTGCGACTGGGTGGCCGTCAACGAGATCTTCCAAGCGCGATAGCGGCAAACGATACCCCAGAGTATCCTGTTTGCCCGATAGCGATGCCGTATGCGCTCCAGCTCATGCTGGAGCGCAGGCAAGGGAAAGCCCCCGCTTCCCAGTCGGGAAACGGGGGCGATGCGGATTCGATGGAATCGGAGGCTATTCTTTGTCGTCGTGTTGGGCTTGTTCGGTGCTTGCGCTGTTGGGCTCATCGGGCTCGGTGGCGGGCTCCGTAGCGGGTTCGTCGGTCGTACCCGGATCGTCATAGATGACGCCCCCTCCGCCGGAGGTGGAGGCGAAGGTAACGTAGATTACGGTATCGGCGGTGATGTTGCCGATATAGCCGCTTGCGGAGGCGCCATAGCTTCCACCGTAGTTGTCGGTGATGCTGGCGATGGTGTAGCCGGGGTTGACGGAGATGGTGTAGTTCACGCCGCCGCCATTGTCCACTTCAGAGGTGCTCAGCGAGATGGTGCCGCCTTCTGCAGGGCTGCAGCTTGCGCTGACGCTGTGCTTGCCGCCCTTCTTGACGGTGATGGTGACGGTATCGCCCTTGGCGGCTTTTTCGCCGGCACCGGGGTTCTGGCTGGCAACGCAGCCGTCGGGGACGCTACCGCTTTCGGTGCTGCTGACGCTCACCTTGAAGCCCGCAGCTTCCAGGGTGTCGGTTGCGTCTGCTTCGGTGCTGCCTACCACATCGGGTACATCGACTTCCTCGCCGCCCAGGCTGATCACGTAGGTGACAGTGGTGCCTACGGCAACCTTCTCGCCGGGATCGGGGTCTTGGCTCATGACCTTGCCCTTTTCGACATCGTCGGACTTTTCGGATGTGCCGGCCTTACCGACCAAGCCTGCTTTCTTCAGTGCCTCCTGCGCTTCCGAGGCGGTCATGTCGCTCAGATCGGGGACGGTCGCCTCTTCGGCGCCCTGGGAGACCAGGATGTTGACTGTGGATCCCTTGGGCGCGCGCTTGCCCCCTTCAGGATCCGTGCCCACGACCAGGCCCTTGTCGACGTTCTCGCTGTAGGTCTCGGTTTGCTTGCCAACCTTGAAGCCGGCGTCTTGCAGCATCTCGGTGGCTTTGGACACCGTCTTGCCTTCGACGTCGGGTACGGTGACTTCGTTGCTGTTCGCGTTGAAGAAGGCGAAGGCCGCGATAGCGATTGCAGCGATAACGGCCAGGATGGCGATGAGCTTGCCCTTGCCGCCTTTCTTCTTGCCCTGCTTGGTATCGGCTTCGACCACCGGGTTGACAGAGGTGATGGGCTTCATGCCGCCGGTGGCGTTCACGGGCATCACCGTGGTTGCGCCTGCGTTGGGGTAGTTGATGAATTGGGTGGGCTGCTGGGCCATGCCGGAGCCTGCACGGCCTGCCAGGTAATCGTTGAGCGCCTGCTTCATTTCCTGGGCATCGGCGAAGCGTGCGTTGGGATCCTTTTCCAGGGCACGCATGATGATGGCTTCCAGGGCGGGATCGATTTCGGGGTTGATCTCGCTGGGAAGCTTGGGGTATTCGTTCACCTGCTTGGTGGCGACGCTGATGGCGTCGGGCCCGTCGAAGGGCAGCTGGCCGGTGGTTGCCTCGTACAGTACGATGCCCAGCGAGTAGATGTCGCTGGTGGCGGTGCAATCCTTGCCCTGCGCCTGTTCCGGGGAAATGTAGTGGGCGGTGCCCAGTACCGCAGAAGTGCGCTGGCCCACGGAGTTCTTGGCGCGTGCGATGCCGAAGTCCATCACCTTGATGTTGCCGTCGGGCTGGATCATGATGTTCTGCGGCTTGATGTCGCGATGGACGATGTCCTGGTTATGCGCGACGGAGAGCGCCTGGCAGACCTGCGAGCCGATTTCGGCGGCCTTGCGCTGGGTGATGGGTCCACGCTGCTGGATGGCGGTTTTCAGGTCGGAACCGCGCACGTATTCCATGACGATGTAGTACGTGCCGTCGTCCTGGCCCCAGTCATAGACGTTGACGATATACGGGCTGCTCAGATTAGCCGCGGAGGCGGCTTCCTGGCGGAAGCGCCTGGTGAATTCGGGGTCTGCGGCATACTGCGGCAGCATCACCTTGATTGCGACGCGGCGACCCAGGACGCGGTCCTGGGCTTGGTATACTTCAGCCATTCCGCCGATACCCACCCTGTCGGTGATCTGGTATCGGTTATTGAAGACTCGGCCTGTCATGCTTCCGTTCACGTTTATGCTCCTTTTGGATACATGTTTTGGCTGGTCGGTTTTGTGCATTCCTTAGCATACATGACTACAGCGCCCCTTGGACCTGCAATGCGGTGTACATCACATTTTTTGCTCTTGCGGGAGCGTCGTCATACATGTCGGAGCCTTCTTCCAAGATGATTGCCACGACCACCTTGCAATCATCGGTGGGACCCATGCCTACGAACCAGCTGTCGTCTGTTTCGCGGCCGCCTTCGGCGGTACCTGTCTTGCCTGCGATGGATACGCCGCTGATGGCGGCGGCAGTGCCGGTTCCGTTGGTCACGACGCCTTCCAGCACGTCGAGTGTGCGCTGGGCGGTTTTCTTGCTCATGACGGTGGAGTACTCGGTTGCGTGGGTCTGCTTGGAGCGCTCTCCGTTCGAGTTGTAGATGCTGTCGACCAGGTGGGGCTGCATGATCTTGCCGTCATTGGCGATGGCGCTGCCGATCATGGCCATCTGCAGCACGGTGGCCTGCGGCCCCGCGGGGCTTTCATGCTCGCCGACGGGCTGGCCGATGGCCGCCCATGCGGTTTCCCATTCGGTCATTTCGTCGGGGTTGGGCATGAGCGAGGTTTCCAAGGGCAGGTCGAAGCCCAGCTGGTCGTTGAACCCGGCCTTCTCCGAGGTCTGCACCAGCAGGTCGGCGCCGATCTGGGTGCCCAGCTGGCCGTAGACGGTGTTGGACGAATACCAGGTGGCTTCTTCCAAGGTGAGCTGCCCCAGGTCGTTCTCGTCGAAGTTGTAGACGGGTGCGTTGCCGATGTCCATGCTGCCGGGTGCGTCGTAGACGGTGTCCTCGCTCGCGATGCCGTTGTCCAGCGCGGTGGCAAGGGAAAGCATCTTGAAGGTGGATCCGGGTGCGTAGAGCGCCTGGGTGGCGCGGTTGAACATGGCGTCGGATTCATCTTGGTTTTCCAGGACGCTCGCGAACTCGGCCGCGTCATAGGTGGGCGAGGATGCCATGGCCAGGATGGCGCCGGTTTCGGGGTCCATGACCACGCAGGCGCCCTTCACGCCGTACAGGGCATCCTGGGCGGCTTGCTGGATCTGCGAATCGATGGTGAGGGTGATGTCGTTGCCGGCACGCGAGATGCCCGCATAGTCGTTCACCACATCGGTCCAGCTGGCGTAGTTCTTCGATCCCTTCAGGGTTTCGTTGTAGGCGGCCTCGATGCCGCTCGTGCCGTAGACGGTGGAGGCATAGCCCACCACGTGGGATGCCAGGTCGCCTGCGGGGTACTGGCGTTCGTATTCGCCCGTTTCCTCATTGAGCACGCTCGTTGCCAGCACGGTTCCGTCCGATGTTGATATAGTGCCGCGCTCGTGTTCGGCTTCGCGGGCGATGGTGTGGTTGTTGGATTCCATGTTGCGGTAGTAGTCTGCGTTGACCACCATGAGCATGGTCAGGTTGGCTACAAGCGCCGCGAACAGCACGGCAATGACCATCATGAAGCCGGTCAGGCGCTTGCCCAGGGCGTAACGGCCCAGGACGCCCGAGTCGCTGTGGCGCTGGCGGGAGATGCCGGTGTCCACTTCCGTCTCGATGCCGGTGCCCTCATGGCCGCAGCGAAGCAGGAAGCCCACCGCGATGAAGCTTGCGAGCAGCGAGGAGCCGCCCTGGCTGACGAAGGGCATGGTCAGGCCGGTCAGCGGGATGAGCCTGGTCACGCCGCCGACGATGATGAATGCCTGCAGGGTGATGGCCGCGGTCAGGCCGGTGGCGATGAAGGACGAGACGTCGCTTTTCGCGCGGGCCGCGGTGACGATGCCGCGTACCGCAAGGCCCAGGTACAGCAGCAGCACGCCGGCTGCGCCCAGAAGGCCGGTTTCCTCGGCGATCGCGGCGAAGATGTAGTCGGATTCCACGATGGGGATCTGGTCGCACTGCCCGCGCCCGATGCCCACGCCGAACAGGTTGCCGTCGGCCATGGAGAAGATGGCCTGGCACAGCTGGTAGCCGGTTCCCGTGGGGTCTGCGAAGGGGTCGAGCCAGGTGGATACGCGCACCTGCACGTGGCCGAAGATGAGCCACATGCAGAACGAGCCCATGGCAGCAAGTGCCAGGGCGCAGAACACGTATGATTTCTTTCCCGAGGCGACGTAGAGCATGCTCACGAACACGAAGAAGACCACGAGCGCGCTGCCCAGGTCCTTTTCGAAGACGACGATGACCAGCGAGATCACCCACATGCCGATCAGGGGGGCGAGGGTGCGCAGGTCGGGGAACCAGAAAGGACCCACCTTCTTGGTATAGACGGAGAGCATCTCCCTGTTGGCGGCAAGGTAGCTTGCCAGGAACAGGACGATCATCAACTTCGCGATCTCGCCGGGCTGGAAGCTGAGGGGGCCGATGGAAAGCCAGATGCGGCTGCCGTAGATTTCCGTGCCGATGAAGGGCAGCATGGGAGAAAGCAGCAGGATGAAGCCCGCCGCCATGAGGGTGTATTTGTATTTGGCCAGCTTGTCCAGGTTGCGCACGAATATCAGGACCAGCACCATCGCCACGATGCTCGCGAGCAGCCAGGCGAACTGGCGCACGGCAAGGTCGGGGGCGAGCCTGGTGACGAATGCGATGCCGATGCCGGAAAGGGCGAAGGTGATGGGCAGGATCGCCGGATCGGCGTCCCGCGCCCAGATGCGCACCGCCACGTGCGCCAAGCCGAATGCCGTGAAGATGCCCAGGGGGACGCCCAGGGTGTTCACGCCCAGTTCCTGGCCCTGGTTCAGGACGATCATCGCGTAGATGAGCACGACGATGGGCGCGGCAAGCACCAAAAGCAGCAGCTCGGTGTTACGCCTTGTCATCTTGCTGCTCCTTCTTCTTCGATTCCGCGATGTTCTTCTGGTATTCGGCCACCAAATCGTCGGCGGCTTCCAGGCTGTCCACCCTCACGGGGCCTTCCTGGAGCCTCTTCGAGATGCCGGGCTGCAGGTCGGCGACCTTCACCCCGGTGCGTTCTTCCAGCGTTGAGAGCGGGAAGCCCATGAAGGTGCTGGGGATGCCCTTATAGACGCAGACCACGCCGTCTTCGGCGATCAGGTATGCGGTGCTCTGCGTGTAGCGGTAGGTACCGAAGACCACTCCGCCCGCGATCAGGACCAGGGCCAGCACCAGGCTGATGGCGCCAACGTGGCTCTTCCTGCGGACCTTCTGCTCTTCGACGGGCGCGTTGCCCTGGATGTCGACCACGATCACGGTCACGTTGTCCAGGCCGCCTTCGGAAACGGCTTCGCTCACGAGTGCGTTCGCGCAGCGCTGGGGGTCGCCGTTGCGCTGTATGATGCGCTGGATCCTACCGTCGTCGAGCATGGTGTTCAGGCCGTCGCTGCACAGCAGCAGCCTGTCGCCGGCGCCTACCCTGAGCTCGTAGATGTCGGGGAGCATTTCGGGATCGCTTCCCAGTGCACGGGTGATCACCGAGCGCTGGGGATGGGTGCGGGCCTGCTCTTCGGTTATCTCGCCGGAATAGATCAGCTCCGCCATCAGGCTGTGGTCGCGGGTGATCTGATGGAGCCTTCCTTCGTGCAGGAGGTAGGCCCTGCTGTCGCCCACCTGGGCGATGATCAGGTGCTCGCCGTCGAGCACGGCGGCGGTGAGCGTGGTGCCCATGCCCTGGCGGCCCTTCGCCTGGGCGGCTTCGATCACTTCCATGTTGGCGTCGACAACGGCCTGGCTCAGTGCCTCGGCATCGGCGATGCGGGGCGCGCGCTCCTGCATGATGCTGACTGCTATCTCGGATGCGACCTCGCCCGCCGCATGGCCTCCCATGCCGTCTGCCACGACGAATAGGGGAGGGGTGGCGATCAGACTGTCTTCGTTGTGGTCGCGGACGCAGCCCACGTCGGTCCTGCTGCCGAACGGGGCCTTGGCGCGTGCGCTGCGCATCTTAGGTCGGGCGCTCATTATTCGTACCTCACACGGATGGAGACATCGCCGATGGTGACGACGTCCTTATTGCGCAGGGAAACGGGCTCGCTGATGCGCTCGCCGTTGACGGTGGTGCCGTTGGTGGATCCCAGGTCCTCGACGAACAGGTTCTTGCCCATGAGGGTGAAGCGCGCATGGCGTCCGGAGACGTAGCCCGCGCCGATGACGATGTCCGCGCCGGGGTTGCGACCCACGATAATGGGACCGTATACGGCGATCTGGACGCCGCGGAGTTCCTTCGGACCCTTCTCGACCGAGAGGTTCCAGGTCTTCTCCTTGGCGCGCTGGCCCTTCACCAGGCCGATTCCCGTCTTCATGATGGCGAACAGGAACAGGTACAGCAGGGCCACGAACAGAAGTCGTCCGATAAGCAAGGTGATGTCGATCAATCGAGCACTTCCTTAGTCGTTGCACATATGCGAGCGCACCTTCCGATGCGCTCGCGGGTTTTATTCTTCGATGAAGAACAGGTCGGTCGATCCGATGACGATCCTGTCTCCGTTGAAGAGCAGCTGGTTGGCGATGGGGCGGCCGTTCACGTAGGTTCCGTTGGTGGATCCCAGGTCGGTGATGCACCAACGCCCCTGGGGTTCCAGACGCAGTTCGGCATGCGTCCTGCTTGCGTTGATGTCGTCCAGGATGACGTCGCTTCCGCTGCTGCGGCCCAGGATGACGCGGGTCACCGCCAAATCGACGCGCCTGCCGGTGGCAGCGAACACCAGGCTGGCACGGACTGCGCTGGTGCGGGGCACGGGCGTGGCCCTGCCGTCACCGTCGGCGAACCCGACGGTCGCAGCCTCGCGTTTGCCGTGCGTGAAGCCGTTGTTCTCGTACGGTTCGAAGGTGCTCACGTTCAGACCGGCGAAGATGTTCTCTTCAGGGGCCTCGGGCGGGATGGCGACCACGCCGCTGCCGTCGAATACCGTGGCGGGCATGGGCTTTTCGACGGGGGGAACGGAGTTCTCGCCGAAATCCATGCTCGCGCGGCGCACGCGCTGGCGATACGCGGCTTCGGCAGCCTCGATCGCCGCTGCCTGGGCGGCTGCTGCCTGCTGCATCGCCTCGGCTGCCTGCGGGTCCGCCGCAGGTTCGGGTTCCCTTTCGGGCTCTCGGGCAGGTGCGGGCGCCTGGAAGCGCTCTGCGTTCCTTCCCTGCATGGGCTGGGGTGCGACGGTGCGGCGGGGGGCCAGGCCGTAGCGCTCCATTTCCTCTTCGCGCAGCTGGGCGATGATGGGCGCGGAGACCAGTTCGGCGATGATGTCGAATTTACCGCGCTTGAGCCCGTCGTCCGCGATGAAGCGCACCAGGGGCTGTCCGTCCATCTGAAGGCCCTCTTCTGCAGCGCGTGCAGCCAGGTAGGTTTCCGTTTCGCCTGCCAGGGTGGGGTAGTAGCCGAACAGGCGCCTGTCATCTTCCGAATTCACCAGCACGGTATACAGCGTGGGGGCATGCTGCTTGCCTGCGCCCACGACCTTTTCGCGGCGCATCGCCTTTTCGGCCTGTTTCGAGATCTGGACAGGCGCAATCGGCGCATTGGAGATGCGGTCCGCTGCACCTTCCAAGCTGTCTTCCATCTTTCTTTCGAATCGGGAGAAAATGCCCATCGAGGCTCCTTCTTGCGCTTTTCTGTGACGTAATTTTTCCAACTTCCCATCTTGCCACAATGCGGGGTCTTTGTGGCTTTATCAACCTAATAACCACGTCTGGCGATGCATGCGCATGCACGTGCGGGAAAGCGAAGGATACCACGCATCGGCTTCGCAGCATGTACCGGAAATGGTACTTATAACGGCGCCTCTTTCTGCGGGAGGCTGCCTGGGTGGGAGAGGGCGCCGTTTCCCCTCAGTGACCGAACGGTAACCAAAAAAACGCCCGCAGGGAAGGCCTGCGGGCGCGCTTTGACCGAACTGTTGACGAGGGGCTACATGAGGCTGACGTTTTCGCCTGCCATGACCCTGTTCATGTTGCGCACGGAGCACATGGCGCCGCACATGGTGCAGGTTCCGGGCGTTGCCGCCTGGGAGCTTGCGGCGTAGGCTTCCGCCTTCTCGCGGTCGATGGCCTCGTCGAACATGGCGTTCCAGTCCAGTGCCTGGCGCGCATAGGCCATGCGGTCGTCCCAGTCGCGTGCCCCCGGGATGCCCTTGGCCAGATCGGCCGCGTGGGCTGCGATCTTCGTGGCGATGACGCCTTCGCGTACGTCCTGGACGCTCGGGAGGCGCAGGTGCTCGGCAGGGGTGACATAGCACAGGAAGTCGGCGCCGTTGGCAGCGGCGATGGCGCCGCCGATTGCGGAGGTGATGTGGTCGTAGCCCGGCGCGATGTCGGTGACCAGGGGGCCCAGCACATAGAAGGGGGCGTTGTAGCACAGCCTCTTCTCGATGAGCATGTTGGCGGCGATCTCGTTCATGACCATGTGGCCGGGGCCTTCGATCATCACCTGCACGTCGCGTTCCCAGGCTCGCTTGGTGAGCAGGCCCAGCTCGATGAGCTCGGAAACCTGGCCGGCATCGGTCGCGTCGGCGACGCAGCCGGGGCGCAGCGCATCGCCCAGGGATACGGTGACGTCGTATTCGTACAGGATGTCGAGCAGCTGGTCGTAGTATTCGAAGAAGGGGTTCTCGTTGCCGGTCATCTCCATCCAGGCGTAGATGAGCGACCCGCCGCGGGAGACGATGTTCATCTTGCGGCCGCTGCGCTTGAAGCTGTCGATGGCCTTGCGGTTCAGGCCCGCATGGATGGTGACGAAGTCCACGCCCTCTTCGGCATGCTTGCGCACCACTTCCAGGAAGTCCTGTGCGGAAATCTGGGCCAGGTCCTTTTCCAGGTAGCCTACCGCGTCGTACATGGGGACGGTGCCGATCATCGCGGGGGAGATGCGCACCAGCTCTTCGCGGAAATCATGGGTCTTGCCATAGTTGGAAAGGTCCATGATGGCCTCGGCGCCGTACTTGAGCGCCATGTTCACCTTCTCCAGTTCGCAGGAATAGTCGCGAACGTCGCCGGAGATGCCCAGGTTGACGTTCACCTTGGTGCGCAGGCCCTCGCCCACGCCTGCGGGATGCAGTGCGGTGTGGTTCTTGTTCGCGGGGATTGCGATGGTGCCCTTCGCGACCCGCTCGCGCAGGGTCTGGATGTCCATGCCCTCGTCTGCTGCGACTACTTCCATCTGGGGGGTGATGATCCCCTTCCTGGCTGCTTCCATCTGGGTGGAGTAGGTCATATACGATGCCTTCCTATCTTGGTGATGGCCGCGCATCCGCCGCACGGTTGTACAGCGGCGCATTGCGGGTTTTCTCTCGCGGAACATGATAACGGAGTTTTTCGGCCGCCGTGTCGGTGCGGTCCCTTCGCGTCTGCGAGTGGAATCTGCACCGAAGCCCACGTGCCCGAAAGCGAAGGACCCCGCGGGCGGGGTGCCTGCGGGGTCCGGGTGCGTGCTTTTGGGATGCGCGATGCGTGCGGGCGCTTTAGGCCAGCACGCGTGCGCGGGCGACGCCTTCCACGGCTGCCAGCGCCTCGGCGGTTGCCTGGGCGTCGGCTGCAGCGACGTCGACGATGGTGACTGCACGCTCGCCGCGGGTTGCCGCTGCGGCAACGGTGCCGGCAGCTGCGGCGACCGCGTCTGCTGCGGCTGCGGTGTGCAGGACCACGATGCGGGCATTGCCCTCTGCCAGCTCGCCTGCGTCGATTGCGGGGAAATTGACGGACTTGTCGATCACGCCGCGCTCGATGAAGTCCATGAGCTCGTTGGTCGCCATGATGGCGCAGTTCTCTTCGGCTTCTGCGGTGGAGGCGCCCAGGTGGGGCAGCACGATGGTGTTGGGCATCTTCATGACTGCGGGGGTTGCGAAGTCGGTGACGTAGCAGCGGACCTGGCCTGCTTCCAATGCTCCTGCGATGCCCTCGGCATCGACCAGGGTGTCGCGGCTGAAGTTCAGGACGACGGCGCCGTTCATGAGGGCGCATGCCTCGGCATTGATCATGCCCTTGGTGGATTCCATGGAGGGGACGTGGATGGTGATGTAGTCGCAGTTACGGTAGATGTCGTTGACATCCTCGGTGTTGCGGTAGGGGTTGTCTGCGGGTGCGAAGGGGTCGTAGCCCATGATCTCCATGCCCAGGGCCTCGCCGGCTTCGGCGACCAGGCGGCCGATCGCGCCCAGGCCGATGACGCCCAGCTTCTTGCCCAGGATCTCGTTGCCTGCGAATGCCTTCTTGGCCTTTTCTGCGGACTTGCCGATGTTCTCGTCATCGGCGTTTTCCTTGCACCAGTCGATACCGCCCACGATGCCGCGGCTCGCCAGCAGCATGCCGCACAGAACCAGTTCCTTGACGGCGTTGGCGTTTGCGCCGGGGGAATTGAAGACCACGATGCCCTCGTCTGCGCAGCGGTCCAGCGGGATGTTGTTCACGCCGGCGCCTGCGCGTCCGATGGCCAGCAGGCTCTCGGGGAATTCCATGTCGTGCATGGCGGCGCTGCGGACCAGGACGCCGGTTGCCTCGGACAGGTCGTCGGTGAGCTGGTATGCGTCGGTCAGAAGGCCGGTGCCCTTTTCGGAGATGTTGTTCAGGCAGTGGATCTTGTACATGGAATTCTCCTTTTGATAAGAGGCTATGGGTTCGAAAGTCGGTTCTTTCTTCAACACAACAGCAGAAGTGTGATGCCTGGGTGGTTGGCTGTCAACGAAACGGCCGCTGCCCGCTGCCCGCCCGACTTGTTTTGCCGGGCGAGCGGCGAGTGGGGAATCGCGGGATTGCGGGTCGCACCCTTCCTGAGGCGGAGGGGGGACCGTTCGGTTTGCGGTCCATCTCCGTGTATGCGCGGGAGGACTCTCCGGTTGAGGGCAAGCGTGCCATGAAGATGGCCTCCTGTTCATCCCCGTGCACGCGCGGGACCCTTCGGGATGCATGGCGGTTGCGTGGGCGCGGTGTGTCGGCGGTTGTGCGATGCGCTGCGCCCGGCAGGCTTTGGGTTAGTATGGGTCGGTGACCGGAGGGCGCCTGCGGGGTGAGCCGTCCGGGTTGTTTCGCGAAACGAAGGGAGGGCCGGGTGCCCGTAATACGAATCGAGGACGCGGACGATCCGCGCGTCGACATATTCTCGCGCTTCAGCGATGCCGAGCTGAAGCGGGGCTGGTCTTCGAAGGGGCCCATCGCCCAAGGCGCCCTGTTCATCGCGGAATCGCAGAACGTCATCGAGCGTGCCATGGCGTCGGGCGTGCAGCCCGTCGCCGTGTTCACCGACGAGAAGTGGTTTGAGCGCGCGCAGGATACGGTCCGGGCCATCGAGGGCGCGAACCCCGAGGCGCCCGTGTATCTGGCGAGCGCGCAGCTGTTCCGCCAGGTGACAGGGTATGCGCAGGTGAGAGGCATCCTTGCGGCGATGCGCAGGCCCCGTCCGGCATGCGTGGAAGACCTGCTCGAGCGGGCGCATCGCGTTGCCGTGCTGGAAAACGTGGGCAACTACACCAATATCGGCGCGATCTTCCGCAGTGCTGCGGCCTTGGGGGTGGATGCCGTGCTGGTAACGCCCTCCTGCCATGATCCGCTGTACCGGCGTGCCGCCCGCGTGTCGATGGGCACGGTTTTCCAGGTGCCGTGGGGTTATATCGGATCGGAGGGGGATTGGACCGAAGACGGCCTGCCCCTGCTCGGGCGATTCGGCTTCCGCACCGCTGCCCTGGCCTTGAGCGACGACTCCGTTTCCATCGACGACCCGTGTCTTGCGGAGGTCGATCGCCTGGCGATGGTGTTGGGAACCGAAGGGGACGGGCTCGCGCCTACGACCATCGTCCGATGCGATTGGACGGTTCGCATCCCCATGGCCCATGGGGTCGATTCCCTGAACGTGGCCGCGGCGAGTGCGGTTGCATTCTGGGAGCTTCGGTATCGGGGCTAGGGGCGAGGGATGAAGATCACTGCGAGAAGGATCCAGATCGCCGCATTCGCCGTGCTTGCCATTGCGGTGCTTGTGTTGAGCAATCATTTCGGATGGACGGATATGGTCTTGGACGGAGAGCTGTTCGACCAGGTGGATGCCCTGCTTGCGGCCCATCCCATCGAGGCGGCCCTCATGTACCTGGGTATCTCGCTGGTGGCATGCGTTGCGCTGTTCGTGCCCGTTGCGGTGCCTGCGGTTGCAGGGGGGCTGATCTTCGGGCCCGTATGGGGGACCATCCTGTGCTGGGTTTCCGTGGTTGCGGGTTCGGTGCTGGGTTTTGCGATCAGCCGCTTTTTCCTGAAGGATTCCATCAAGCCCCTGCTTGCGAGGAACCGCAAGCTCAACAGCCTGTTCTTCGAAGGCGTGAAGCGCAGGGATGTCTATCTGCTGGCGCTCACGCGTCTCACACCCATTTTGCCCTTCAATATCCAGAATTTCGCATACGGGGTGACCGATATCGCCTTCGTTCCCTATTTCTTCTATTCGGCGCTGTTCCTGCTTCCCGGCACGGCGGTCTGCACGCTGGGGGCGGCAGGGCTTTCGGGAGGGAAGGGATCTGTCGCCTGCTTTGCGATAGCCGGGGTTCTTCTGTTGCTTTCCGTTGCGGTTGCGGTGTATCTCAAGCGCTCCGAAGGACGCTTAGGCGATTCGGAATAACCCTTCTGGACCTGTTATCGAAGATGCGGATTCGGGTGGCTGCCCCTGGATGCGGAAGGGGTGGGATCCGTTTGAAAAAACTGCTTGCATTATCCGTATGATGCGGGTATAATGCGGCATTGCCCGTTCGCGAAAGCGGACGAAGCCCATGCGGGCGTGGCGGAATTGGCAGACGCGCTAGCTTCAGGTGCTAGTGGGCTTCGGCCCGTGAAGGTTCAAGTCCTTTCGCCCGCACCATCGAACAGACAGGCACCCTCCGGGGTGCCTTTTCGCATTTCGGGCGTTTGCTGGCTGAGGGATTCTTACTGCTTCCAGAGCGTGCTGCGTACCGAAGCGGGAGTGGGCGCTTGTGCGTCTTCGTACGGTTCCAGACGGGAGGCTGCCTTGCACCTGTTGGAACGGGGCGGATGCGCTTCTGCGCCTATCGGCTTTTTCCGTTACCCGGGGCGCTGCTGCGACGAGCGAGGGCTCTCGGGAGCATGATTCGTCTCAAGAAACATAAACGCGATAATAAAAAATGAATAGATATTGCCGATACGTAACAAGTGCGGTGAAAGCTCCTATTAAAGAAATTAAGAATTCTATTCAATAAGAAAACCAAGGTTATCAATAATTCGAATAACCGGTTAGTCGGATAAGCAGAAAGCTAATTTGTCGGAACAATCGGGTTTATTCATAACTCAGGATTCTCTGTTTTGAATCTGCTTTCGAAGATCATGCATAATGCCTGGCAAACGGCAGAAAAAGTCTGGCAAACGGCAGAAAAATTGAGACAAACGGGCTTTTTTGCCTTTCGAAATCCCTTAATGGATAGAAGGGGACTTCCGGATAGCGCTGGGATCATTCATGTGCCCCTGTTTCTAGAACATATTTATTTTGCTTGAAACAAATGTTTATCAAATCGAAATACAAATCACGATATGCAAATACACCATTGTTAAATGAATCTTCTGCAAAAACTAATGGTGATAAGGTAAAACCATCATTTCTTGAGGAAAGGAAGAAGGAAACAGGATTCCGCTGTTTCGCCTGATTGCTCCGTAATGTTCGGGGCGATTTGCTTTTTCTGGGACCGATTCGCCGTGCGTTCCATGGTGGGCGGCAGCCGAGGGTTGCAGATCCATTCTGCGATCTGCGTGGGAAGGCCTTCCGGTTGTCGATATGGGGGATGGCGAATCGTCTGCAATCCATTTCGATCCTCGGGAAAGGTACGGTGTTTGTTTCCTATTGAGAGGAATTGCCATGAGTAAGGAAATCGAAACTCAGCAAGAGACCAAGCAATGGGGATCCAGATTCGGCTACATCATGGTTGCAGCGGGTGCTGCCGTTGGCCTTGGCAATATCTGGAAGTTCCCGTATCTGGCCTACAACAACGGCGGCGGCGCGTTCATGATCGGCTTCATCGTGTGCGCCATCCTGCTGGCCTACCCCATGGTGAAGATCGAAACGGCAATCGGACGAGCGGGTCGCGGCGATACCGTCGGCTGCTATAAGCGCCTCGTTCCCAAAAGCGGTTTCATCGGTTGGGTGGCCACCATCTGCACCCTGTTGATCAACTTCTTCTACGTGGTCGTCGGCGGTTGGGTGCTGAAGTATGCCGTCACCTTCATCGTAAGCGGTAGCTTCGAGCCTGATGCGCTGTCCTACTTCACGGCGTTCACTACCAGTCCCGTCGAGCCCATCATCTGGGCATTCATCCTGCTGGCCGGTGTGTCCATCATGTTGCTGTTCGGCATCACCAATATCGTGGAGAAGGCCGTCAAGGTGATCATGCCCTGCCTGGTCATCTTCCTTATCGGCTGCGGTATCTGGGCCCTGTTCGTTATCGATGGCGCTGTTGAGGGCCTGAAGTTCTACTTCATCCCCGACTTCAGCAACTTCACCTTCACGACATTCGCCGCATGCGCAACCCAGACCCTGTTCTCGGTCGGCATCGGCTGGGGCATCTTCACTACCCTGGGCGCCAACGTTCCCAAATCCAACAACATCAAGGCAGACTCCGCGATGATTGTCGCATGCGACGTGTTCGTCGCCATCCTCGCCGGCTTCGTCGTCATTCCCTCCGCGTTCGCTTCGGGCACCGACTTCCAGGCCGGCCCCCGTCTGGTCTTCGAAATCATGACCGGCGTGTTCGGCACTTTGCCCGGCGGCCGCATCATCGGCTCCTTCTTCTTCGTGGCGCTGCTTTTTGCGGTCATCTCGTCGCTGTTCACCTTCTTCGAGATCCCCATGCGCGTGTTCGAGCAGGAACTGGGCCTGGGCCGCAAGAAGGGTGTCGCGGTCGTCGCCCTGATCATCCTGGTCGGCAACATCTTCGTATCCCTGGGCTTCGGTCCCCTATCCGAAATCATCAATCTGCCTTGGCCCAACTTCCAGGGTCTGGAGCACTATGGCCTGTACGACTGGATCGACTGCTTCACGGCCTACATCCTGCTGCCCTTGGGCGTCGTGTTCGAGGCGATGTTCATATGGAAGGCGTGGAAGTTCGTGAGATACGAGAAGGAAATGACCAACGACGGCGAGCTCAAACCCATGAGCAAGCTCGAGAAGTTCGACGTCGTGGTCATCTGCCCGCTCATGATGGTCATCGTCTTCCTGTACGTATTCGGATTCATCTCGTAGACGGCTTCGGGTAGTATCTCCCACCCTCCCCCTCGCACCCGATACAGCCGCAAGAAGAAGCGTCCCCGGAATCGACTGGGGACGCTTCTATGCCCTGCCTCGTAAATACCTAGGAAAAGGTTGCTGAAAGCCATATAAATACGCAATAAATATCCAAAACAGTAATGTTAAAGAAGCTGTTTTACAGCACAGAATTGCTTTGTGTTTCTACTGGCAATTTCTTTAGGTATAATAAGCAATAATGATTGAATCGTGCGATACCGATTTGATGGGATAATCTTTAGATAAAGCACTGGAGTATTCTGAATAAAAAAGATATCCGTCCATCAACCTCAAATGGCGATTCCTGCATAAGCACGCAAGAATGATACAAAAGCCCAGGTAAGAGCCTTCTGTATCAATAGGAAACGATAATGATGATTAATCGTTTCTAAATATCTTCCATCATGAAAACCTTTTACTATTCGATTTTCTTTGACAAGACTATCGCTGTTATTAATTGAATAGACGATTACGATTTGCAGCAATAATCAATGATGGGATACAGCAAAATATGCTGCACTTTTATCGAAAGAGTGCATAAAAATATTGATAAAGGTGATAGTCTCTGCTCCGTCATCTCCTGGGGAGGGGGAGAGAGAAGCGCAAGGAAAAGCTGAGGCAAATACGTTTCTCTTTCCTTCAGGGAAGACGTTCGGTTTCCTATCGAAAGGATGAGAGTATCTGCAATGAGCAATGAGATCGAAACCCAGCAAGAGACCAAGCAATGGGGCTCCAGGTTCGGTTACATCATGGTTGCCGCGGGCGCTGCGGTAGGCTTGGGTAACATCTGGAAGTTCCCGTATCTGGCCTACAACAACGGCGGCGGCGCGTTCATGATCGGCTTCATCGTGTGCGCCATCCTGCTGGCCTACCCCATGGTGAAGATCGAAACGGCAATCGGACGAGCGGGTCGCGGCGATACCGTCGGCTGCTATAAGCGCCTCGTTCCCAAAAGCGGTTTCATCGGTTGGGTGGCCACCATCTGCACCCTGTTGATCAACTTCTTCTACGTGGTCGTCGGCGGTTGGGTGCTGAAGTATGCCGTCACCTTCATCGTAAGCGGTAGCTTCGAGCCTGATGCGCTGTCCTACTTCACGGCGTTCACTACCAGTCCCGTCGAGCCCATCATCTGGGCATTCATCCTGCTGGCCGGTGTGTCCATCATGTTGCTGTTCGGCATCACCAATATCGTGGAGAAGGCCGTCAAGGTGATCATGCCCTGCCTGGTCATCTTCCTTATCGGCTGCGGTATCTGGGCCCTGTTCGTTATCGATGGCGCTGTTGAGGGCCTGAAGTTCTACTTCATCCCCGACTTCAGCAACTTCACCTTCACGACATTCGCCGCATGCGCAACCCAGACCCTGTTCTCGGTCGGCATCGGCTGGGGCATCTTCACTACCCTGGGCGCCAACGTTCCCAAATCCAACAACATCAAGGCAGACTCCGCGATGATTGTCGCATGCGACGTGTTCGTCGCCATCCTCGCCGGCTTCGTCGTCATTCCCTCCGCGTTCGCTTCGGGCACCGACTTCCAGGCCGGCCCCCGTCTGGTCTTCGAAATCATGACCGGCGTGTTCGGCACTTTGCCCGGCGGCCGCATCATCGGCTCCTTCTTCTTCGTGGCGCTGCTTTTTGCGGTCATCTCGTCGCTGTTCACCTTCTTCGAGATCCCCATGCGCGTGTTCGAGCAGGAACTGGGCCTGGGCCGCAAGAAGGGTGTCGCGGTCGTCGCCCTGATCATCCTGGTCGGCAACATCTTCGTATCCCTGGGCTTCGGTCCCCTATCCGAAATCATCAATCTGCCTTGGCCCAACTTCCAGGGTCTGGAGCACTATGGCCTGTACGACTGGATCGACTGCTTCACGGCCTACATCCTGCTGCCCTTGGGCGTCGTGTTCGAGGCGATGTTCATATGGAAGGCGTGGAAGTTCGTGAGATACGAGAAGGAAATGACCAACGACGGCGAGCTCAAACCCATGAGCAAGCTCGAGAAGTTCGACGTCGTGGTCATCTGCCCGCTCATGATGGTCATCGTCTTCCTGTACGTATTCGGATTCATCTCGTAGACGGCAATCGGATGATCCCCTCACATCCGTAAGGCCTCGTCTCATGAAGGCAGCCCCCAGTGCCGGGGGCTGCCTGCTTTTCTGCCATCCGTTAACATCGGCGTATCGGTGGACGTTCCGAAACGAAAAAGGCACCCCGGAGGGTGCCTGATGATTCGATGGTGCGGGCGAAAGGACTTGAACCTTCACGGGCCGAAGCCCACTAGCACCTGAAGCTAGCGCGTCTGCCAATTCCGCCACGCCCGCATGGGCTTTGCTTACTTCCGTAAGCAGGCAAGGATGCATATTACTCGCATGTATGGGCATTTGCAAGTGCGAATGGAAAATTATTTCGTCTTTCCAACAAATTTCGACCACAGCTCGCGCGACGGTATATGCTGCGGCTACTATAGACGAGGTTGGCGCAAGCCTTCCCGGAAAACGTACCACGCGCGCTCTTCGCGCAATCATGCTCATGGGAGGACGCATATGCCCGAAAAGCTCATCCTCGGGCGCTATCGGCCGGTCGGCCAGATCGGTTCCGGTGGTTTCGCAGAAGTATCCTTGGCCTGGGACACCAGGCTGCAGCGCCGTGTTGCGATCAAGAGCCTGAAGCTCGATGAGGAGACCGCTGCGATGGTGGAGGGGGCAGACGACCTGTCCGCCTACGACTTGGACCGCATCCCGGGACTTGCGGAGGCCAGGACTGCCGCGATGTTCCAGGATCCGAATATCGCAGGCGTGCTGGACTTCGGCGTGAAAGACGGCTTCGCCTACTTCATCATGGAATATGTGGACGGTATCACCCTGGCGGACCTGCTCGCCGAATTCCAGGATTACATTACCTTGGATGTGGTCGCGGCGGTATTCGCGGGCGTCGCCCATGCGATCGATGTCGCCCATGCCAACCAGGTGCTCCATCTGGACATCAAGCCCGGAAATATCCTGATCAACCATCAGGGCGAGGTGAAGGTAACCGACTTCGGCCTTGCGGAGCTTTCCGGCTCGTCGGGCTTTTCCAAGGCGACGGGCGGAACCATCGGGTACATGCCCCTCGAGCAGATGCGCTTGGAGCCGCTCGATGCACGCTGCGACGAATGGGCGCTGGCTTCGGTGACCTACGAGATGCTCACGGGCCATAACCCGTTCTTGGCAGACGATCTGGCGGGTGCGCAAGCGGCGATAGAGCAGGCGGATATCCTGCTTCCCTCCATCTGCCGCCCCGAGTTGGATGAGGAAGCCGACGAGGTGATCTTCTATGCACTCGACCCCGAAAAGGGGGAGCGCTACGATTCGGTGGCCGATTTCGCGGAGGAGCTCCAGCCCTTTTTGGGGAGCGTCCGCAGGGGGACCCGCCAACTTGCCCATCTGGTCGGCGAGGCGCAAGACGATTTGAGGGAGAGCGAGGACGAGGAGGAAGCTGTCATGGCATCGCGTGGTGGAAAGATCCCCGGGCTTGCGAGCGTGGGAAGGGCGGGCAATCTGTTGAGCTCCGATACCTTCATCCGCATCCTGGGGGCGGTATCGTGCGGCCTGCTAGCATATCTGGCGTTCGAGGGGAATCTCTGGCTCGAGGGGCTTCCCGTGTTCGCCCTGCCTGTCGCGTTGGCGGTCCTGTGCGTGGCCGGTTATGCGCTTCCCCATCTGGGGACCCTGGTGTGCATGATCGCCCTTGCAGCGGCATTCGCCTCGCAGGCATCGTATTTCTGCGCGGTGCTTGCCGCGGTCCCTGCCATCGTCTGGTGGGTAATGCTGGGAAGGAGGGGGATAGACGAGGCTGCCGTCATGATGGCTCCCGCTTCCCTGGGCTCCTTCGGTTGCGCTGCGGTATCCCCGCTCGCCGGGGGCTTGAACCTGAACGTGAAGCAGGCTCTGGGCAATACCGCGGCATCCTTGTGCCTGGCAGTCGTCCTTGCGACCTTGTCGTCGCAGCAGATAGCGGGGTGGGATATCCTCACCGTTTTCCCTTCGGCTGCGTCGCGGTTCAATGGAAGCGACCAGGTCCTTTTCGGAATGATCGTGCAGCCCGGTTTCTGGATAACCGCTGCAAGCTGGCTGTTGGCAACCGGAGCGGTCGCCCTTTTCAGCGGCGAGGGCGGCATGGTCCGCCGCAGCCTGGGCTTGGCGGCGGGCGCCGTTCTTCTGGCGGCGGGGTCCGTTGCGAACATGTACCTTTCCAGTGCCGGGGCGGTGCTCGTCCCGTCTATCAGCGAAATCCTGGTCTTCGTTTCCGTGGTCGCCATTTCCTTCGCGTACTGCATCGCCCGTCCGCAGAGGGGTTGATTCCGCCGCAGCGTACCGTGCCCCGTCAGGTGCCTGTCCTTCGTGTTCCGGAGTATGCGCTGCCTGCGGTTGCGTTTCGGGCGCTGTGCGTTTCCCCCGAATGCAAGATGGGCGCCGGCCTGCGCCAACGCCCATCGTGAGATTCTTTTTTCGTCCTTCCCTTGCGGGGTGCCGCCTCCGTGCACCTATGCGCGCAGCAGGTCTGCGATCTTTCCCAGGAGGGGCTCGAAGCTGACCCCGCGGTTGCGGAAGTCGGGCTGCTCGTTGGTGAGCATCATGGCCTCGGCGACGAAGTCGCTTGCGAACTGGGCGGCATCGAGCAGCGTCTTGCCCGCCATGATGGCTGCGAGCAGGCAGGATGCGTACAGGTCGCCGGTTCCGTGGAGCATGTAGGGCAGAAGCTCGTTGCGGGTTTCTGCGAATTCGTTCTGCTCGCCCTGGACGTAGTTGCGGATGATGCCGTCGCCGCAGTCGATTCCCTTCAGGATGACGTTCTTGGCGCCTTTTTCCAACAGGGCATCGATGATGCGCTTTGCCTCGTCTTCGGAGATGTCCTGTCCCTGCCATTCCTCACCCAGGATGATGGCGGCTTCGGTGAGGTTGGGGATCAGCACGTCGCAGCCCGATGCCAGTCCCGCCATGGCCTGGCAGAGTTCGGGGGTGTAGGTGGGATAGACCTTGCCGTGATCCGCCATTGCGGGGTCGACGACGCGCAGGGCGTTCGGGTAGTCGTTCCAAAGCTGGCGGATGCTGTCGCACTGCTCGGGCGCTCCCAGGAAGCCGGAGTAGACGGCATCGATGTCGATGTTCACGTCCTTCCATGCTTGCAGGTAGCCGTCGAGCATTTCGGTGGTGTCGTGCATGTGCCAGGTAGGGAAGGCGGTGTGGTTGCTGAACAGCCCGGTGGGGACGGGGCAGACGTCGTTTCCTCCCGCCGACAGGACGGGGATGGCAACGCCCAGGGAGCATTTGCCGTATCCGCAGAGGTCCTGGACTGCGGCGATGCGGGGGATGTATGCGCCTTTGCGCTCGAACAAGGGTGTTGAAGCGGTCATGGTCCCTCTTTTCTCGTGCTTTCGTGAAACCGATTCGTTTCGGGCTCTCACGATACGGTGGGGGCTGGCATGCTAGTATGACCAGATTCGGGAAAAAAGATAAGTCCAGATATCCGGGCTTCCGGGAGGTGCTTTCCGATCATGCTCACATACGATATGAACAGCCGCGGCGATAAGAGCTTGTACGAATTCCTCTACGAATCCATCCGCGCCGATATCGAATCGGGTGCCATCAGGCCTTTGCAGAAGCTGCCTTCCAAACGAGTGCTCGCAAGGCATCTGGGCGTGAGCCTCATCACCGTGGAAGGAGCATATGCCCAGCTCATTGCGGAAGGATACGTATTCTCCCAACAGCGTAGGGGCTATTTCGCCCAGGATCTGGGCTTGGGCACGGCGCCCGGGCCGGTTGCGCAGACCGCGGTGCCGGGCCAGGGCACGGCTTTGCGGGATGCGTCCTGGCGGGCGCAGGGGGGCGATTCGCCCGAAGCGTCCGCGGAGGTTCAGCCCCGCCCTGCGCGCTATGACTTCACGGGCGCGCGTCCCGTGGCGGGGGTCTTCCCGTACAGCCTCTGGGCGAAGACCATGCGGCAGGTTCTCAGCCGCGAAAGCGAGGCGAGCCTGGTCGATGCGTCCCGCGCCCAGGGGTCTTTCGAGCTCAGGTCCGCAATCGCCGATTACCTGCAGGGTTTTCGGGGCATGCCGGTCTGTGCGGATCAGGTGGTGGTGGGCGCCGGCGCCCAGGTGCTCTACCAGCTGCTCTTGCAGCTGCTGGGCAGAAGCGGCGCCATTGCCGTGGAAGACCCGGGCTACCCCCGACTGACCAGCATCTACGTGGCGAACGACGTGCAGGTGCGCCATATCCCCCTCGATGCTTCCGGGGTGGTTGTGGACCGTCTGCGCGAAAGCGGCGCCCAGGTGCTGCATTGCATGCCCTCGCACCAATACCCCACCGGTACGGTCATGTCGGCGGCGCGTCGCCGCGAGGTGTTGGATTGGGCTTCCGAATGCCCCGGCCGCTATATCATCGAGGATGATTACGACTGCGAGTTCAGGCTGGCGGGCAGGCCGATCCCGGCCCTGCAGAGCATCGATTCGGCGGGGAGGGTCATCTACGCGAACACCTTCACGCGCAGCCTGGGACCCGCGTTCCGCTTCGGATACATGGTGCTGCCCATGCAGCTCGCGCAGGAATTCCGCGACAGGCTGGGCTTCTACACGAACACCGTGAGCGCCCTGGATCAGCTTGCCCTTGCGCGCTTTATGCGGGAGGGGCTTTACGAGCGGCATGTGAACAGGCTTCGAAGCCATTACCGCAAAGTCCAGGCGCTGCTTGCGGATGCCTTCCGGTCCCATGAGGGTTTTTCGGCGGCAGCGCTCGATTCGGGCTTGCATTTCATCTTGGAATACCGCGTGCCGGGGCAGGGGCGCATAGCGGGCGATGCGGTCCGCGCTGTTCAGGAGGCCCTCGAGGAGCAGGGGATAGCTGTGCGCCTTCTGCAGGGTTTTCGGGCCGATGGGGATGCGGGTGGGGAGCAGGATGCGCTCCGCTTCGTGATCAACCTGACGAGCGTGGGCATCGACCAAGCGCAGGATGCGGCGCACGAGCTGGCCGCTGCGGTATCGAAGGGCCTGGGTGCCTGGGGGGAAGGGCGCTAGCCGGGTCTTGCGCGGGCGCTATTCGTCTTCGTCGGGGTAATCCCAGTCGCCCTGCACGGGTGCGTGGTTCTTGAAGCGCTTGCGGGTCCTGCGTTCCATGATGAAGCATGCGATCAGGCAGACCACGATGGCGACGAGGAACAATACGCCGATGCCCTGGAAGGTTTCGAAAAGGAAATGATAGGCGCCTTGCAGGTCCATACGTGCCTCTCCCGTGGTTTTCTTGGGTAGTGTTTACGGAAGTGTATACTATCGCGGATAATGCAAGGTTGGAATAGGCTTTGATGTAATCGGCAGGCCGCCCATACGGCCGCGACCGAAGGATAATGCAGGAGGTTCCCAATGCTGGACATTCGTTTCGTCCGTGAAAACCAGGAGGCCGTCGCAACCGCGATGGCGAACCGCAACTTCCCCTGGGATGCCGACCGTTTCGCCGAACTGGATGAAGCACGTCGCAGCGCCATCGTCGAAGAGGAGGCGCTGCAGGCCCAGCGCAATTCCCTGTCCAAGGAAATCGGCGCGATGATGAGGGACGGCAAGAAGGAAGAGGCCGAGCAGGCCAAGGAACAGGTCCGTCAGATCAACGAGCAGCTGGAAGGCATCAGCGCAAGGCGCGAGGAAGCCGAAGAGGCCCTGCACCAGATCATGATGTGCACCCCCAACATCCCCCACGAGTCCGTTCCCGTAGGTGCCGATGAAGACGAGAACGTGGAAGTGCGCCGTTGGGGTACCCCCCGCACCTTCGACTTCGAGAGCAAGGCCCATTGGGAGCTGGGCGCCGACCTGGGCATCATCGATTCCGAGCGCGGTGTCAAGCTTTCCGGCAGCCGTTTCGTGGTCCTGGGCGGTCTGGGTGCAAGGCTCGAGCGTGCCATCATCAACTTCATGGCCGACACCCATACCGAAAACGGCTTCACCGAATGGTGGCTGCCCTCCCTGGTCAACCGCGAGACCATGACCGGCACCGGCCAGCTGCCCAAGTTCGAGGAAGACCTGTTCAAGACCAAGGATGAAGGCTACTACCTCATCCCCACCGCAGAGGTTCCCATGACCAACCTGCATGCAGGCGAAGTCATCGACGGTGACGACCTGCCCCTGCGTTACACCGCATTCACCAACTGCTTCCGCGAAGAAGCCGGTTCTGCCGGCCGCGATACCCGCGGCCTGATCCGCCTGCATCAGTTCGACAAGGTGGAAATGGTCAAGTTCGCCAAGCCCGAGCAGGCCTATGACGAGCTGGAAAGCATGACCGAGGAAGCCGAGCTGATCCTGCAGAAGCTCAACCTGCCCTACCGCGTCATCACCCTGTGCACCGGCGACATGGGCTTTTCCGCAGCCAAGACCTACGACCTGGAGGTTTGGCTGCCCAGTTACAACGCCTACAAGGAAATCAGCTCCTGCAGCTGCTGCGGCGATTTCCAGGCCCGCCGTGCGAATATCCGCTACCGCGACCCCAAGGAATTCAAGGGCTCCCGTTACCTGTACACCCTGAACGGTTCGGGTTTGGCGGTGGGCCGTACCATGGCGGCTATCATCGAGAACTACCAGAACGAGGATGGAACCATCACCGTTCCCGACGTCCTGGTTCCCTACATGGGCGGGGTCAAGGTGATCGAGCCCCGTCGATAGGGTATCCCCATCTCCAAGCAAGCGCATCCGCGGCCGGCAGCTTCCTGCCGGCCGCACGGTAGCGTAGCGCCGTCGGCGCCCTGTAATCGAGTCGGAAGAAAAACAAGGAACAGTGTCTCAGGATAAGAGGAAGAAATACGCCGAAACCCCGGATGGCAATTCCGTCGCGGGTGGTATCGACGCACCTGAAAGCCCGGTCGCGTCCCTTGATGGCAGCTTAGAGGCCCCTGCAGCCGATGCGGGGGCTGCCTTGCGTTGTGCCCGAACCGGAGAGCTGGAGCCGGCGGCAAGCCCGGCTGGCGAAACCGGCAGGCAGCAGGATGCACCCGGGGCGCAAGATGCCGCTTCCTGCGATGAGGTGCGGGATGCGCTCCATCCCTCCGATTCGGACGAGCCTTTCGAAGGCGAGGCGGAAGACATCGCCGATCTGGCAGAAGTAATCGCCCGTGACGAGCGCAACGCAACCCTTCCCCCGAAGGGAACCTCTTCGGTTGCGACCGCTCTGGGGCAAAGGCCCCCGCGCCTGGCGAAGCCCAAGCGGGGTCCCCGCACGAGCATGCTCGAGCAGCTTATCCCCGAAGTGGTCATTCCCACCGACGCACTGAAGACCATGGGTTTCACGAAGGTGCGCGTCGTGGAATCCTCGGAATTGGAGCAGTTCAAGAAGGAATCCCAGGCGGATGCGCAGAGCGCCCAAGGGGGAGCTGCGAAAGAGGGGCAGAGCGAAGGCTGCGGCGCCGAAGGCGCGTCCGGCGACGGTGCGCAGGCGGCTTCCGAGTCCCTGGAAGATACCGCCGGCACCCAAGATGGGGGCACGCGAGACGGCGGGGTCGTGGTACGCGAGGGCAAGAAGGGCCCTTCCGAGCGTCCTTATGCCCGCGCCAAGGATGCGAAGGCAAAGGGCCCCCGCAAGGGGAAGCGCATCTTCACGCCGTTTCGGATCGCGGTCTGCGCGGTTTTGCTGGTGGTCCTCTCCATCACTGCGGCGGGCGGCGCGTTTGCCTGGGACCGCTGGTACCGCTATGACGATTCCCAGGATATCCAGGGCGAATGGAAGATGACCAATGCCGAAAGGACCGTGGTCATCACCGAGAACAAGATCAAGATCGCCGACAACGTCTCATACGGCTATACCCTCGATACCCACGCCAAGACCATCACCTATTCCTTCGGGGATGATTCCATGACCGCTACGTACAGGTTCAGTCCCGACAGGCAATGCCTGATCATCGACGAATCGGGGGAAACCGACTGGCTGGTCGCGATGCACCTGAAGGAAGACAAGGTGCTTGCGGACAGGGATGTCCCCCAGGGGGTGAGCAAGCTTTCCAAGCTGTCGAACGATACCAAGGCGGAGCCGAAGGACACCGAGGAAATCCGCGAGGATGAGGACATCTGGAGCGGCGGCACCTGGGTAGACGGCTATTTCGATTACAAGCGCCCGAAGATCGAGACCGCAGAGGAAAAGGAAGAAGCCGAAAAGAAAGAGGCGGAAAAGAAGAAGCAGCAGCAGAACGGATCTTCTGAAAACAGCGATTCCGAAGACGGCAGCGACGACGATGCCTCCGACGATTCGGACGACGGCGAAACCGATGGGTACGACGACGGTGCCGCGTACGTGGACGAGGAAACCGGCGCGCGTTATTACTATGATTCCTCGCAGATGCTCTACTACGATCTGGCGGGCAACTACTATTACGACATGTACGGAAATAACCCGTATTATCCTCCCACTGCCGACGACGGCATCTATTACTAGCCTCGTCGAAAGCCGGTAGAGGGCGATGTCTTTTCTCGAGGTTCGGGCGATCCGCGTGCTTTCCGACCGTATGGTCTTCAACGTCTGCTTCCCGGAAGAGCGCTTGCGCATGACCAACGGCGCTATCGCTGCCAGGGCGGTGGCCTTGCGTCCCAATCTGCCGGATCATGCCTGCGTGAATCCGAAGGGCAATCGTTTCCGTGCGGTGATGGGGAGCACATCCATGCCCCATCTGTTGGAGCATTGCGTCATCGACTTTCTGGTGGAAGAGGCGCAAGGAGCTTCGGATTCCTTTCAAGGGACCAGCCGGTGGACCGATCGGGAAGCGGGTTTGGCCACCATCCAGATTTCCATGAAAGACGACCTTGCGGTACTGCGCGCATTCAAGCGTGCGGTCCGCTTCCTTGAAGAAGAGGTGATCATGCAATGAAGGTAGCAGTGCTGGGAGGGCCCGAGGGCTTTCGTTCGAGCGCCGAGGCGGCAGCAGCCGCCCTTGAGGAGGCTGGCCATGACGTCCGCCTGGTATCCCTGGAAGGCGATGCCGCATCGCAACTGGCGACTTGGCGCCCCGATGCGGTATTCGACGCCATAGAGGGAGGCCGTTCGTATGACGGCGATGCCAGGGTGCTGGCCGGGCTTTTCGATGCGGTTTGCGTGGGGTCGGACGAGCATTCCTGCCGCCTTGCCAACGACGGCAGCCTGCTTCCGGGAGTGATGGATTCCTTCCGCATGTCCTTCGGTGCGGATATCACGGCGTCGTGGCTTACGGGGATCTGCATTTCCCGTCCTGCCTTCGGGCAATGGGGGCTCGATGGCTTCCTCGACCGTATCGCCGATAGGGCATTGGGCTTCCCCTTGTGCGTGAAACCTGCCAGGGGCGGTTCTGCCAAGCGGGTGGACGACGTGGAATCCTTGCGCAGCGCGCTTGACGAGGCTTTGCGGATCTATCCCGAAGCGGTCGTCCGGCAGTGGGTCGAAGGGGTCGAGTTGAGGGCTTGCGTGCTCGGAAGCGGCTGGGATGCCTACACGCTCCCCTTGGTGGAAGTGAGCTGCGAGGGCGATGGTGTCCGCTTCAGCGCGCCGGTGCGCTTGGATTCCCTTTCTCCCAGTGAAAGCGACGCCCAGGCCATCATCTTCGAAATCGAGCGTGCCGCCCTCGAGGCCTATCAGGCTTTCGGGATGAGGGACTATGGCGTGATCGACATGGCATGGGATGGCGGCCAGGCGTGCATCCTGGGGATACAGACCCATCCTTCCATGGCGCAGGGCCGCGAATTCCAGGCGGCATGCGCTGCAGCGGGCCTTTCCATGCCGGCGGTGCTCGATGCCCTGGTCGGCCAGTACGAATAATGTGACGCTTATTGCATATTTCTAACGTCTTGGAAACCGGGGGTGCGTTTCACGTGCGGCAATGCAATAATAAACGCACGACGTCACGCATGGTTGCGGCCTCATTCCGCCGTTTCCATGCTTCGGAATGAATGCTGATAGGAGGCAATCATGAAAGGTAAGTTCACCGCATTTCTCGCCGGCGGCCTGGTAGGCGCCGTTGCCGCATTGCTCTATGCGCCCCGTACCGGCGATGAAACCCGCGCACTGGTTGCCGACAAGGCAAACGATGCTTGGGGTTCCGCCCGTCATTACGGCAGCGAGGCCCAGGTCCGCGGCCGCGAGATCTACGGCAACGTTACCGAACAGGGCAAGGCTGCATATGAATCCGCTGCTTCCAATATCCGCCAAGCATACGACTCCGTGAGCGCAAACGCCCATCAGGCATACTCCAGCGCTGCTGCAGGCGCCAGGGATGCCGTAAGCACCGCCCAGGCGCGCATGTCCGATGTACGGGACAATGCCAAACCCGTTTTCGAGGAGCGCAACGACGACCTGAGGGCCAAGATCGAGGCTGCACGCCAGCGTATCGCCGCCCAGGTTGCCAAGAACGCCGAAGATGCGAATGCGGCTGCCGAAGATGTAATCGATGCCGATCCCGTCGACTCGGAAGAAGAGCTGGAAGAAGTCGAAGGCGAAGCCATCGAATCCGTCGAGGAAGAAACCGAAAAATAAATCGAGTTGATCTCGGGGGCCTGGGTTCCGGGCCCCTTTTTCATTCCGAGGGGATGTCATGTCTGGAGAAATCGCCGTGCAGGACCGCAAGGAAGGACCGCTTCTCAGCGCCAAGGAGCTGACCGGCCTTCGTGTGCGCCAAGGGGAAAAGAACAAGGTCGTGGGAAAGGTCCATTGCCTTGTCTTCCACCCGAAAAAGCGGTCCTGCGTCGGTTTCTTGGTCAAGCGTCCTGATGTCGCCCTCATGTTCCATCGCAAGGATTGCTTCGTGGCACTCGATGGCTTTTCCGTTGAAGATGACGGCATCCACATCAGACAGGGCGATGCTTTCGAGGGACAGGCGGCCTGTTCCCGGCTGGGTTTGGATCTGGATTCCTGTGTGATCTGGCAGGGTATGCCCGTGATGACCGAAAACGGCGGCGAGGTGGGCATCGTCGATGACATCCTGGTCGATCCGTCTAATGGCAGGGTGGAAGCCATCGTTCCCGGGAAGGGTGCTACCGCAAAGGCTCTGTTGGGAACCTGCACCATTCCCCGAAAGTTGATTGTGGGCTTCAGAATGGGCATCGGCGACCAATTGAACATCACCGCCGGCGAAGGCGACGCGGAATACGACGTCTGCGGCGCCATCGTGGTGTCCGATCGGGCCCTGACGCTGGATAGCGAAGGGGGCTTTGCGGAAAAGGCGGGGAAGGCTGCCGCCGTGGCGAACGATAAGGCGCATCGCGCGAAGGCCGTCGCGAAGCCGAAGGTTTCTGCGGCGGCGAAGGCGACGGAGCAAGCCGTGGGCAAGGGCGCCTTCGCTCTGGGGAGGCAGCTTTCCCGGACGAAGGGCATGTTCTCGGCATTCAAGAGCGAATACGATAAGGCGGTTTCGGATGACGCGAAACGAACGAAGCGGTAAAAAGCGCGAGGAGAGGCGTGCCGAGCTGGCGTCCGACCTGGAGCAGCGCGAGGTTCGCGTTTTCGGGGTTTCCGTTTCCGCACCCGTGCTTATAAGGGCGATAGGCCTCATCGTCATCCTGGCGGTGATGGTGGGCGTCGTCTTCCTGTGCTCCAAGTACTTCGGCGACTTGTTCACCGCAGAAGGGCGCGCGAATCTGGTTGCCGATGTGAAGAGCGCGGGGCCTGCGGGTGCCCTGATCCTGCTTGTGCTGGAAATAGTGCAGGTGGTGGTTGCCTTCATCCCCGGCGAGGTGGTGCAGATGGTTGCCGGCATGATGTACGGGCCCTGGTTGGGGACCGCCATCATCGTGCTTGGATGCTTCCTTTCCATGTGGTTCGTCTACGAGATGGTCCACAGGCTGGGCCAGCCTTTCGTGGAATCGGTTGTTCCCACCAAGTACTTGGAAAGCTTCCGACGCTTCGAGCAGGGAGGCAAGCTCACCGCCGTCGTCTTCGTGCTCTTCCTGATACCCGGTTTGCCGAAGGATGTGTTCACATACCTGGTCCCGCTTACTTCCATGCCGAAGAAGGAATACCTGGGGGTTGCGATGATTGCGCGCCTCCCTGGAATCTTCATGTCCACGCATGCGGCATCGGGCTTGCTGAACGGCAATGTCGTGCAGAGCGTTATCGTCTTCGGCATCCTGGCGGTGCTGGGTATCGCGGGAATCATGTTCAAGGATAGGATCATGGACGCCTTGCATCGTCATGGAAACAATAGGTAACCGGGGGCAAACAGACTGAAATGCCACTTGGGTACTAGGATATCATCGTCTCATTGGCGAAGGTGGGAGGTGAAGATGGCTGCCGATAACGAAGATAAGGGCTACTGGGGAGGGTACCCTTCCTATCTGTTAGGGGATAGGGTTTCTCCGGAATCCTCCCAACGCCTGCAGTCGGAGTGCGAGGACCGTCTTTTCGCAGCCTATCCGGATGAATCGGAGGGTGATGGCGGCGATGCCTATTGGGGGTCCCAAGAGCGGCTTTTCAATACCTACCGTTCATCTGCCGCCGGCTTTCGCAAGGGGGCCTGTCCGTACGACGGCATTTCCGGCAAGCGTGCCTTCCAGGCGGGGGTGATTGGAAAAAGCCATGTTGCAGCCGGCTTGCTCGCTATTTTTTTGGGTTGCTTCGGAATCCATAAGTTCTACCTTGGATACAACTCTACGGGCATCATCATGCTGGCGGTTACCGTCATCGGGTCCATCTTCTCATTGGGGCTCGCGGGAATGGTGATGGGTGTCATCGCCCTGATCGAGGGGATCATCTATCTGGCCATGGGCCAGGTTTGCTTCGACAGGACTTACGTTCAGAATAAGAAAGAATGGTTCTGATGCGCTCGTTAGGCGTCTCCTGCTGTCTTTCGGTGCGTTTTCAGCGCTCATGCTTGCATTCTCCCTATTTCCGCTAGAATGGGACAATGCGTCTATTAACTGCCATAAGGAGGAGACAATAATGCCTACCATTACTCCCGATCAGGTCAGGGTGCCGGCAGACGTAATGCCCGAAGCCCGCGAGACCTACATCGAAAACTACATGAAGGCCACTCGTGGCACCGGCCGTCTGATGCTGTTCGCTTGCGACCAGAAGATGGAGCACCTGAACGCTGACTTCTATGGTGAGGGCATCGACCCCTCCGACAACGATCCCGAGCATCTGTTCCAGATCGGCAGCCAGGGCATCTGCGGCGTTCTGGCAGGCCAGCGCGGCCTGATCGCCCAGTATGCGCCCGACTATCCCGAAATCAACTACCTGGTCAAGATGAATTCCAAGACCAACCTGATCAAGACCAAGCAGGACGATCCCTATTCCCCCCAGCTGTCCGAGCTGGACGCCGTTTTGGCCATGCGCGAAGCGGGCGTCAATATCGTCGGTCTGGGCTACACCATCTACCTGGGCTCCGAATACGAATCCACCATGCTGGCAGAAGCAGGCGAGTTGATCGCCGAAGCCCACGCAGCAGGTCTGATCGTGGTCCTGTGGATCTATCCTCGCGGCAAGGCCGTGGAAGACGAGAAGGCTCCTACCCTCATCGCCGGTGCTGCAGGCGCAGCCCTGTGCCTGGGTGCCGACTTCGTCAAGGTCAATCCCCCCAAGGCAACCGAGGAAGCAAGCTCTGCCGAGCATTTGGCAATCGCCTCTCAGGCAGCCGGCCGTTGCGGCCTGGTTTGCGCGGGCGGTTCCAAGGCCGATCCCGAGGCATTCCTGTCCAGCCTGTACGACCAGATCCATATCGGCGGTGCTTGCGGCAACGCAACTGGCCGTAACATCCATATGCGTTCCCTGGACGAGGCTGTCCGCCTGACCAAGGCCATTTCCGCCATCACCCTGGCAGACTACGAAGTAGCCGACGCAGTGGCCGTCTTCAATGGCGAAAAGGAATTCGCCCTCTAAGAACTGCGTGCACGTAGCGCGAATGCATGCCCGGCCGCTTCGAGCGGCCGGGTTTCTTATGCCGTGATGTTTCCGCTGCTGTACGGGATTGCTTATCGTCCGCCCGGTTGCCAGGGCGTTGGCAAGGGGCTTCGCGCAGGGAAGCGGATTCTCGTGTGCCAGGGGGTGCAAGTCCCTGTGCAGGGTTTCGAAACGAAGAGGGCGAAGGCGTCCGAAACGAGTGCTTGTTTTCAGGAAGGAATCGGGATGGATTTCCAAGATATTCTGGCGCTGGCGAGCGCCCAGCGGGTGGACGAGTTGGTTCCCACCCCGAAAGGGGTGGCGTATGCACGGTATCGCGTGCCGGATTATCCGTATGCGGGCGGCGGGAACGTGTGCCTGTATGCCATATGCGACCAGGGGCAGGTGCTGTTCGTGGATTGCGGACCATTGGGAATGACCGACAGGGGCTGGTTTTCCCAGGTCATAGACCAATGCGCGGAGTCCGCCGACCAAGCACGCCTGTTTCTGACCCATCTCCACTGCGATCATGCGGGAGAGGCTGCCTGGTTCGCTTCCCAGGGTATCGGGCGCGTGATCAACGGCGCATCGTCCCGCTTCGCGTCCATGGATGCCCGAGAATGCGAAAGGGCCTTCGGAAGCGCCCGGTACGACCTTCCCTTCGGCGTTACCGAGTACTGTTCCATGCAGGCAAACCTATGGGAGTCGCTGGGTCAGGCCGACACCGTGGAGGATTGGGACCTGCTGACAGTAGGCGACATGCGCTTCGAGACCATGCCCCTTCCCGGGCATGCCGTGGGGCAGAACGGCTTGATCTCCAAAGACAAGACGCTCCTCTTTTCCGGTGACTCCCTGTGCGAGAACCCATCCGTCTTCGCCTGGGAGCTCGATCGGCACGATGCTGCCGCGGCAATGGAGTCGTGGAGCGGCCTTCTCGCCTATCCGCTCGAGTGGGTGGCGACATCCCATTACGGTTTCTTCGAAGGAGAAGAGGAAATCCAGAGCCTGATCAAGGATCAGATCAGAGGGGTCGACTCGAAGGGGAAGTCGGTTCTCCAGGCCTTGCGCGATATGCGCGGATACAGGACGGCGAGCGGTTTCGTGCTCGAGATGAAGGGCGAAGCCGAAATCATCGATGCGTCCTCGCGCGCGGGTCATCTCAATGTCCTGCGCCTTTGCCAGAGCTTGGCCTACTTGGAATTCCTCTACGACTACGAAAAGGTGCATCGCAGCTTCGACGACGACGGTTGCGCGGTGTACGAGCCTGCGCGTTTCGCCAGCTTCTTCGCCTGATTGCAGAAAGAAGGCGTGTCCGAATAAATGTAAACCATAGTAACAAAGGGGTTTACAATAAGCCGGAGGACTTCTATATTTCGTTATGCGAACAACGAATGAAAGGAGTCTTGCGTGAGCAATCAGGAAATGAGGAAAACCGCGGGAAGCGCCGGTCGCACCAAATCGATCGCCTTCTGCGGCTTGGGTATCGCACTCATAACGGTCTGCGCATGGATCACGGTGCCCTTCGGCCCCGTGCCCTTCACCTTGCAGACCTTTGCCATGACCTTCGTCCTTCTGGCTCTGAAGCCCAGGGAGGCCGTGGCGACCATTGCCCTCTATGTGCTCATAGGCGCAATCGGTCTGCCGGTCTTTTCTTCCATGAAAGGCGGATTCGCCGCCTTGGCAGGACCGACGGGTGGATTCATCTGGGGTTTCGTTCTGGGTGGCGTCGCTGCGGCGTTGCTCTTGGCCGTTTTCGAGAAGAAAGGCGGGAAAAGGCCCGTTTACGTCGAGATTGCGGCAGCGGTCGTTTTCCTGGGTATCTGCTACCTGTGCGGATGGGTGCAGCTTGCTTTCGTCGCCCAGATGGGTATGGCAGCGGCTTTCGCTGCCGCGATTGCGCCCTTCATTATCATCGACGCGGCGAAGCTTGCCGTGGCGATAGCGGTGGCGCGTGCAGTGCGTAAGGCGCTTTCACTGTAGGAGGATGCGCCGGGCCCGCGCGAAGGGCACGGGCCCGACTGTTCAAGCGAAAGAAAAGAGCTGATCAGCTGCGGCGGTCTTTAAGGATCATCCGTTCCAGGAAGGCCGTCGCTTCCTGTTTGAGGTGGTCGCGAAGTAGATCGTAGGCGTCGATCAATTGCAGGGCCTCGGGTGTGAGCGTACTCCCTCGGGCGCCATCGCGGATGAGCAACTGGACGCCCAATTCTTCTTCCGCCCCTTTGATGAGCCTCCAAGCCTTGCTATAAGCCATTCCCATGCCCTTGGCTGCTGCATTGAGCGATCCGCTTTCCCTAACCCCTTTGCAAAGCTCGGCCAGCCCGGGTCCGAAGGCAGGGCCGGAGTTTTCGGAATCGGTGCACAGTACCAGCTTGACTTGGGGAACGAGGTTTTCTGGGAACATGATGGGTGCTTTCGATGAAAACGGCGCACGCGGAGACGTGCGCCGTTTTGAGTTACGGGGTGTTACAGGTTGACGGATGCCAGGAATTCCTCGACAGAGGATTCGATGCTTGAGGTTTCGCGGTCGATGACCCGCTCGAATCGGACGGTCTTCTCGTCGAGGTCGGCAAGGCCGGCGGGAATGTTGTCGACGCCGGTTTCCTGTGCGATCAGACGGTTCAGCTCGCAGCCGGTAAGCTTCTGCACGTCATCGGGAAGCGGATCGGACCCGGCGATGCCATGCAGGGCACGGTAGACGCTGCTGCCGAATTTCGCCCAATGGGCGGTGCTGGCCACGAGCACGGGATTTTCCCCGCGCAGGCGCTCTGCAACTTCATAGGCGACGGCGGTATGGGGGTCGATCAGGTAGCCCTGCTCATCGAAGACGCGCTTCACGGTTGCCAGGCAGTCGGCGCTATTGACCGAATCGCTTGCGAAGTCGGCGCGGATCTTGGCGAAGGTTTCCTCATCGACGCGGAACCTGCGATCCTGCGCCAGATCGCGCATCCAGCCGTCGATGGCCTGGGCATTGCGTCCGGTGAGCTCGAACAGCTGCCTTTCCAGGTTGGAGGAGACCAGGATGTCCATGGAGGGGCTGGGGGTGAGCACGAACTCGCGGTCGCTGATATCGTAGGTGCCGGTGTTGATGAAGTCGGTGAGCACGCGGTTGTCGTTGCTCGCGCAGATCAGGCGTTCGATAGGGGTGCCCATCTGCTTGGCGTACCAGGCAGCCAGGATGTTGCCGAAGTTGCCGGTGGGAACGCAGACGTCGATGGGATCTCCCGCCTGGATCTGGCCGCTTTCCACCATCTTGCCGTATGCGGAAACATAGTAGACTACCTGCGGGAGCAGCCTGCCCCAGTTGATGGAGTTGGCGCTGGAAAGGGCGATCTGCTTTTCTTCTGCCAGCTTGGCGTTGAATCCCGCGTCGTTGAAGACCGCCTTGGCGCCGGTCTGGCAATCGTCGAAGTTGCCGCGGACCGCCCAGACCATGACGTTTCCGCCTTCCTGGGTGACCATCTGCTTGCGCTGGATGTCGCTGACGCCGCCGTCGGGGAACATGACTGCGATACCCACGCCCGGCTTATTCGCAAAGCCCGCCAGGGCAGCCTTGCCGGTATCACCGGAGGTTGCGACCAGGATCAGGAACTTGTTATCGATGACGCCTTGGTCGCGAAGCTTCTGGGCACTTGCACTGAAGTACAGGGGCAGGCACTGCAGCGCCATGTCCTTGAATGCGCTCGTAGGGCCGTGCCACAGCTCGAGCACGTGCATTCCGTTGCCCAAAGAGGTGATGGGGCAGATCTCTTCGTCGTCGAAATTCGCGCCGTAGGCCTGGGCCATCAGGTCGTCGACCATCTCGTCGTCCAAATCGACTTCGAAGGCTTTGTAGATGCTTGCTGCTCGCTGTGCGTAGGGCAGTTTCGCCAGGGCGCAAATCTGTTCGAGGGAAAGCTGCGGGATGGATTGCGGAACATACAGTCCGCCGCCTTCCGCCAGGCCGTTGACGACTGCGGTGGTAAAGGAGACGGGCTGTCCCGCCTTGCCTCGGGTATCGATGTAGAGGTTGCTCATATCTGCCTTTCTTCCAGCGGATAGACTCAACATCCCAGTATAGCGCTCGCCGGGCGGGCCTGCCGATGCGCCCCCAGGTTTTATGCGCCATATGGATGAACTTATGGGCGGTGCGCTTGGCTGCAAAAAGTAAGGAATACCTAACATTCTTCTTGACTTAGGCAAGCCTAACTGTAATAGTGCTCAAGCGTTAGGTAAACCGAACTATTGCCGGCCGACAGCGGGTAAACGGGTTCGGATGACGATGTTGGAGGGTCGATCGTGGTCTTGAGCAAAATCAGCGAACGAAAGCAGCGTGTTGTCATCGCTGTTACCGGTGAGGGCGATGCTCGGCGGAGGCTCGAGGAGTTGGGATTCGTTCCCGGAGCGAAGGTCAGGGTGCTCTCGCGTGCTGGCGACGGCGTGATCGTCGATATCCGCGGATCGCGCGTCGCAATCGATTCCAGATTGGCCGACTGCATCGTCGTGTAGAAAGCAGGTTCGCATACCGCCCCGTTTCGGGGCTTTCGGGGCGTCGGGACCGACGCTTGGGTTTGTGCGTCCTTTTTCGGGAAAGCGAGGTCTAGATGTTCTCACTAGCTGATGTGAAGCCGGGCCAGGAGGTCACTGTCGTGCGCCTTCGCGGGGACGGTGCGGTCAAGCGCCGCATCATGGATATGGGGTTGACCAAGGGAACGCCCGTCTTCGTGAGGAAGGTTGCCCCGCTCGGGGATCCCGTCGAGGTGACGGTGCGGGGTTACGAGTTGTCTCTGCGCAAGAGCGAAGCGCAGAACGTGGAAGTCGATTCTCGAGCCTAGGCGCGATGCCGTCTCGTTCGATTGGATTTGGGAGGTAATGATGGATCTGAACGTGGCCCTGGTCGGCAATCCCAATTGCGGCAAGACCACACTGTTCAATGCCCTTACCGGGGCGAACCAGTACGTCGGCAATTGGCCGGGCGTGACTGTCGAGAAGAAGACCGGAAGACTGAAGGCGCACAAGGACGTGGCGATCGTCGATCTGCCGGGCATCTATTCGCTTTCCCCGTATACCCTGGAAGAGCTCATTGCGCGCGACTATCTGGTCGAAGAGCGTCCGCAGGCGATCCTCAACATCGTCGATGGGACGAATTTGGAGCGCAATCTGTATCTGACGACGCAGGTGGTCGAGCTGGGCATCCCTATGGTGATGGCGATCAATATGACGGATCTGCTCGAGAAGACGGGGGATCGCATCGACCTGGATGCCCTATCCGAATCCTTGGGAATCCCCGTCGTTCAGATCTCCGCCCTGAAGGGTGCGGGTATCGATGAGCTGGTCGGCAAGTTGGTCGAGCTTGCCCAGGCGGGACGCCCGCCCGTTCGCACCCATCGCTTCGAGGAGTCGGTCGAGCAGGCCCTGGAAGAGATCGAGGGGCGTCTGCCCGAGGATTTCCAAGATCCTGCGAAGCGTTTCGTCGCGGTCAAGCTGTTCGAGAGGGATTCGCGTATCGGCGATGTGCTTTCGGAACCCGTTGACGTGGAAGATGTCGTCGCAAAGGTCGAAGCCGAGTACGATGATGATTCCGACTCCATCATCGTGAACGGGCGCTACAGGTTCATCGAGGAGGTCATGGAGGATTGCACGCGACGTTCATCGGAACGCAGGGAATCCGTATCGGACAAGATCGACCGTATCGTGACGAACCGAATCCTGGCCCTGCCCATCTTCGCGGTTGTCATGTTCCTGGTGTATTTCCTCTCCGTCACAACCGTGGGCGGTTGGATGACCGATTGGGTGAACGATAGCCTGTTCGGCGACGGATTCTTCGTTTCCGGGGGCGGTGAGGCTTGGGAAGAGGCTTCGGAGGAATATGCCGAAGCAGATGCGGCGATCGGCGCCTACGTACAGGCTGCCGAAGAGGCGGGAATCGGTATCGATACGGAAGATCCCGCAGGCCTTTCGGCTGCGATGGCCCAGGCGCAGGATGCAGGGGTTATCGGCGAGCATGACGCCTATGACGATGAGACGGGAGAAAACGAATCGGTCAAGGTGGATTCGACCGACTTCGCTGCCGCCTTGGAAGTCGAAGAACCCGATCCTGCAGATTACGGAACTTGGGTTCCCGGCATTCCCGTTCTAATCGATAACGCGATGGCTGCGGCGAATGTCGACGGGCAGGTGCGTTCCTGCGTGGTCGATGGCATCGTTGCGGGCGTCGGTGCGGTATTGGGCTTCGTTCCCCAGATGCTGGTCCTGTTCTTCCTGCTCGCCTTCTTGGAGGGCTGCGGGTATATGGCGCGAATCGCATTCATCCTCGACCGCGTGTTCCGCCGCTTCGGCCTTTCGGGCAAGAGCTTCGTGCCCATGCTGATCGCGACGGGCTGCGGCGTTCCCGGCGCGATGGCTTCGAGGACCATCGAGAACGAGAATGACAGGCATATGACGGTTATGACCACCACCTTCATTCCCTGCGGTGCGAAGTTGCCCATCATCGCCCTGATCGCGGGCGCCGTCTTCGGCGGGGCTTGGTGGGTGGCTCCGAGCGTGTACTTCATGGGAATCGCATCGGTGCTGCTTTCCGGCATCATCCTGAAGAAGCTCAAGGCATTTTCCGGCAAGCCCGCTCCTTTCGTCATGGAGCTCCCCGCCTACCATATGCCCACGATTGGAAGCCTGCTCAGGAGCATGTGGGAGCGTGGGTGGTCCTTCATCAAGAGGGCGGGAACCATCATCCTGGTGGCGGCTATCCTGATCTGGTTCGTTTCCTCCTATGGTTTTGCCGATGGATCGTTCGGTCCTGTCGAGGACCAGTCCGATTCCCTGCTGGCGATTGCAGGCGGCGCGATTGCGTGGATCTTCCAGCCTTTGGGGTTCGGCAATTGGCAGGCGACTGCTGCGACCATCACGGGCCTGATTGCGAAGGAGAACGTCGTTTCCACGTTCGGGATCCTCTATGCCGGTCCTGCCGGTTGGTATGCGAACGTTCAAGCGGCGTATCCTGCGGTTGCAGCGTATTCGTTCATGGCGTTCAATATGCTGTGCGCCCCCTGCTTTGCGGCGATCGGGGCGATCAGGCGCGAGATGAACAACCCCAAGTGGTTCTGGGCTGCCATCGGTTACGAATGCGGTTGGGCGTATGCGATAGCGCTGATCGTCTACCGGATCGGCGGCGTGTTCTCGGGCGAGGTTTCCTTCGGCATCTGGACCGTGGTCGCAATCATCGTCCTTGCGGCCCTGGTGTACCTGGCCGTACGTCCCCAGCGGGCCGGCCAAGAAGGCGCGCAGCTTGCCGTTGAGAGCCGATAGGGTGTTGAAAGTCCTGTACGAAGCATGCTGACGACGGGGTTGCCGATGCATCCCCGTCGGTGTTCGAGTTGAAAGGGGTTCTGTCGTGACCTTGGGAACCGTAGTCGTCCTTGCAGCATTGGTATCTGCCGTGGCCCTTGCCCTGAAATCGATCATCAAGGGGAAGGCGAAGGGGTGCGGCTGCTCTTCGTGCTCGTGCTCTTCCGGGTGTTCCTGCTGTCCTGCCGCGCAGAAGATGGCCGAGGATATGGAGGCGGAAGCTCTAGCTGGGTTGGATCCTTCGGGTAACTGCCCCGAAAAGCGATGACGCGGAACATCGTCCCCTCCTGCACCCGATGCGATCGTCCTGATTCAGGGATAAAGCGGGATCCTCATGCGATTCGCGATGGATTCGTATGGGGAAGGTGCCGAGCCTGCGATGGGGCGGTGTGCGATGCGCCTGTTCGGAAAGGGCGGGCTTTCGGATAGAGGGGTAGGGTGACCTGCCGTTTGGGCCGGTGTCGGGTATGGCCGATGCCGGCTGTTTTTTATTACCGGGAATCGTCGCTATGCACGGGCTTTTCGCATTGGGGATGTTTCGCTTCCAATGGAAGACTGGGAAAAAGATAGCGGCCTGCCGCGAAGCAGGCCGCCCAGAGAGAAGGAGAGACTATTCCAGTGCCCGGCCGATTTCGTTTCGTATCGGTTAGGCATAACTAACTTATACAGAAGACCATGATGGAGGTCAAGGGTTTTCCCAAAAAAGTTCGGCACACCTAACTCAATCGCGGACATACGCCCATGGAGCGGAGGCATGCCTTTCATCAATGCAAGCTTCCCTGTAAAACAAACATCTGTACGAGCAAACAGATGTACTATGCTATCCTATGCGTGTAAGAAGGAGAAAGGCGAAGTGCATCCGTGTACGAACGAGTGATTTTGGGGATAGACCCCGGCCTGGCGCATACGGGTTGGGGCGTCATCGGCCAGTCGGGCCCGCGTTTGGCTTGCCTTGCCTACGGATGCGTGGAAACGTGTGCGGGGCAGGATCTTCCCGAACGCCTGAAGAAGATCTACCAGCAGATCGATGCGGTGATCGCACGCTTCAAGCCCCGCTTCGCAGCGGTGGAAACGGTATGGTTCGGCCAGAACATATCGGCGGGCATCCTTACCAGCCAGGCGCGCGGGGCGGCGATCGTCGCTTGCGCCATGGACGGCTTGAAGGTAGAGGAATACACGCCCAACGAAATCAAGCTCGCGGTTGTGGGCGAGGGCATGGCGGAAAAGGAGCAGGTTCAGTACATGGTCAAGAAGCTTTTGGGGCTCCAAGCGCCGCCGAAGCCGGATCATGCGGCAGACGCCCTTGCCGCTGCGATATGCTTTACCACGCATTCCAGCGTGCTGAACGGGAAGGAGAGTCGGAAGTGATTGCGTTCCTAAGCGGCATCTTGGCGGGTAAAACCGTCGATTCCGCATATATCGACTGCAACGGCGTGGGCTTTGCCGTCGGGATGTCGGCCAATTCCCTTTCCGATCTTCCCGCCCAAGGTTCGTCTGTCCGGGTGTTCACCTATATGCAGGTGCGGGAAGACGATATATCCCTTTTCGGATTCACTTCAGAAGATGAACGCAACGCGTTCGAAAAGCTCATCTCCGTTTCTGGCATCGGTCCGAAGGTGGCTCTCGCCGCCCTTTCCTCCTATCGCCCGGGTGATTTGGCGGACGCCCTTGCCGCGGAAGACGTGGCAAAGATATCGCGTATTCCGGGAATCGGCAAGAAGACCGCCCAGCGCATGATATTGGAACTGAAAGGCAAGCTCGCATCGACTGCGCTCCCGCCTGCCGAAGGCCTGTTCAGTCCTCCCGAAGAGGACAAGGAGGCCTTGGGCAAGGTGATCGAGGACCTTCTGGCGCTTGGATTCGCCCCCGCCGAGGCGGAACTTGCCTGCAAGGGCATGCCCCAGGGGCTCGATGAGGGACGTGCCCTCCAGTACGCATTGAAGAAGATCGGGGGTGCCTGATGCCCGAGGGAATCGAAATCGAGGGCATGGTGTTCGATGCCCTGTCGTCTTCGGCGCAAGACCACAGGGGCAGGGTTTCGAGCGTCGAACTGGTGGAGGAAGACCTTGCCATCGACCGGAGCCTGCGCCCCAAGATGCTCGACGATTATTTGGGCCAAACCAAGGTGAAGGAAAGCCTGAAGATCCTGATCGAGGCGGCAAAGAAAAGGGGCGAGCAGATGGACCATCTGCTCTTTTCCGGCCCTCCCGGCTTGGGAAAGACCACCCTTTCCACGGTGGTTGCCAACGAAATGGGCGCGAATATCAAAACCACGAGCGGTCCTGTCATCGTGAGGACGGGCGATCTGGCCGCCATCCTCTCCAACCTGGAAGAGGGCGATGTGCTCTTCATCGACGAGATCCACCGCATCAACCGCATGGTGGAAGAAGTGCTCTATCCCGCCATGGAAGACTACGTGCTCGATATCGTGGTAGGCAAGGGGCCTGCTGCCCGATCGATCCGCATAGACCTGCCGCGCTTCACACTGATCGGCGCCACTACCAGGACCGGCCTTCTGACAGGTCCGCTCAGGGACCGTTTCGGCATGTCCTTCAGGCTGAATTACTACACCCCCGAAGAGCTTGCGGATATCGTGGTGCGCTCGGCGTTCATCCTGGACGTGCCCGTTACCCGCGAGGGCGCATTGGAAATCGCTCGCAGGAGCAGGGGTACGCCCCGCCTTGCCAACCGCCTGCTGAAAAGGGTGCGCGACTGGGCGCAGGTGAAGGGCGACGGTATGATCGACGAGGACACTGCGGCGCAGGCGCTCTGCTTCTTCGAAGTGGACTCTTTGGGTCTCGACGCGCTTGACAATAGAATCCTCGAATTGCTCTGCAACCAGTTCAGGGGCAGGCCCGTGGGCCTGACCACGCTTGCCTCGGCGCTTTCCGAATCCCCTGATACCGTGGAGGATATATACGAGCCCTATCTGATGCAGATGGGATTGCTCGTCCGTACACCGAAGGGACGCCAGGCAACCGAGGCGGCCTTCGACCATATCGGCCTGCCCGTCCCGAAGGATTATTGGCGGTAAGCCGCCCGTCTGATGTTTTTCTGCACGTGCGTCGCCTTGCCGGCTTTGCGAGGATCGGGCTTGAAGGAAGGCGCTTTTGCGTGCTTGCCTACATGAAAGGTGAATGATGTTCGAAAGGGATTACCTCATGCGCATGCTCTCCCAGCTCATCCAGGGGATTGTGCGCAGCATGGAGCTCCGTCGCGGGGAAGACGACCCGAAGGCGGCCGCCGACTCCCTGGAATCCGTGATCGGCCAGGCAACCGATATCGATGGCGGCATACTGCTCGGTTTGTCGCCGGAATCCATTGCCGATATCCTGCAGGTTTCCGGCACCGACCCGGGTGTGGTCGAATTCGTTGCCAGGTCGCTGCTGCTTGCCGCGGATTATCAAGATGATGCGGGGGATGCCCTTCTGGCAGACCTGCGCAGGAACCAGGGCAGGGCGCTCATTTCCTCCTTCGGCCTTGTGGTGGACGAAGGCGTTGGCGCCCAGGATGCGATGGAAGCCTACGTGGAAAGCATGCGGCCCTAATCCCCATTTTGCTTTCTAATGGATGAACATGGCGTCGCCGAAGGAAAGCATGCGGTATTCGCTTTCGATGGCGTGCTTGTAGGCCTCCATAACCATATCCCTGCTGCTGAATGCCGAAACCAGCATCATCAGCGTCGATCGGGGCACATGGAAGTTGGTTATCAACGCATCGACCACATGGAAGGTCGAACCGGGGAACAGGAAGAGCGAGGTCTTGTCTTCTTCGCGCGCCCTCAGTCCGCCCGCTTCTTCGTCCCATGCGCTTTCCAAGCTGCGGACGCTCGTGGTCCCCACTGCGATCACCCTGTTCCCGCGGGCGTGGGCCTGGTTGCAGGCGTCGATCACGTGCTGGGGTACGGTATAGGTTTCGGTGTGCATCTTGTGCTTGGTGGGATCCTCTTCATCCACCACCCTGAAGGTGTCTATTCCCACCTGCAGTTCTACGGTTTCGAAGAAGGCCCCCTTCTGCTTGATCCTCTCGATCAGTTCGGGGGTGAAATGCAATCCTGCCGTAGGGGCGGCTGCCGATTTCTCCGTGGTGGAATACACGGTCTGGTACATTTCCTCGTCGCCTGCATAGGATTTGATGTACGGGGGCAGGGGGGTATGGCCCACTGCATGCAGGGCTTCGTCCAGCGTGGCATGGGTTCGGGTGGAAAGCCGTGCGATGCGTTCGCCCTTGCCGCCTTCGGCCCAGTCGATGATCTCGGCTTGCAGCGAGACGCATCCCTGTGGGTCTGCGAACTCGATCACGGCGCCGGGCTTCAGGCGCTTGCCAGGGCGTACGAGCACTTCCCAAACCGCGCTCTTGTTGTCGTTTGCCTCGATGCCCATCTTCTCGCGGAGTAGGAACACCTCGGCGGCGCCTCCGGTGTTGCGCTTCGTGCCCAGAAGGCGTGCGGGGAGCACGCGGGTTTCGTTTGCGACCAGCAGATCTCCCGGTTCGATGTAGTCGTAGATGTCGCGGAAGATCCTGTCCTCCAGCTCGCCTGTCTTCCTGTCCATCACGAGCATCCTGCACATATCGCGTACGGGCGCGGGCGCCTGCGCGATGCGTTCTTCGGGAAGCTCGTAATCGAAGTCGTCGGTCATCAGTGCCATATATCTGCTCCTGCCCTTCGGTGGAGTGGGGTATCCGTTACTGCCGGTCCTGCTGCTGTTGGGCGGCTTTCGCCTGCTCCCTCATCTTCCTGCGCATTTCCCGCTTGGCGTGCTGCTTGCGGTCGTATTCCGCTTGCCGTGCCGCCTTCTGCCGTCGTTGCTCTTCCAGTTGCGCTTCGAGAGGCGCACGTTCTGCCGCCCTGCGGGCTCGTTCGGCTTCGCGTGCCGCCTTGCGCTCGCGTCGTTCTTCTTCGGCCTCCTTTGCCGAAAAAGCGCATCCGCAGAAGTTCTGCCGATACATCCCCATTTCCCGGCTGCGCTTGGTGGCGTTGTCGTAGTAGGGGCGGAAATCCCTGACCACGGGCTCGAGGCCGTAAGGCCGGCAGGCGCGACGCACCTCCTCGGCGATGATCTCCGTGTACTGGTAGGGGCTTACGCTCAAGGTGGTGCCCATACCCTCGAACCCGCGTTCTGCCGCGAAGGCCGCGGTCTGTTCCAAACGTCCGCGGTAGCAGGCTCGGCATCGCTCTTCGCGTGGGCCGCCCTCGCGTTGGATCCTGCCTGCCGTCTGCATCCATCCGTCCACGTCGTAGGGTCCCTCGATGACGGGGATTCCCTCATGGGCGGCCCAGGCCAGCAGGGTTTCCAGGCGATGGCGGTACTCGTCTTCGGGGTGGATGTTCGAGTTGGCAAAAGCGATGGAAAGCTCGTGGCCTTCTTCCCGAAGCAGCCTGATCGGTTCGAGCGAGCAGGGGCCGCAGCAGGCGTGAAGTAGGATTTTCATGGCAGTGCAGGTGCTCCTTTCAAACGTAACGTATACTAGCATGTCTGAAAAACGGGCACATGGAGTGGAGGATCATGGCAAGCAGCAGAAAATACAAAGCGATATTCTTCGACTTGGACGGGACTTTGCTTCCCATGGATGTGGAAGTGTTCCTGAAGGATTACTTCCGTTCGCTCGGAGGCTATGCCGCGCAGTGCGGGATGGATGCCGTCGCCTTGGTGAAGGCGGTGGAGGTTTCCGTCTTCGCTATGATGCGGCACGAGCCCGGCGTGCTGAACTCCCAAGCCTTCTGGGCCGCCTTCGAACGCGAATGGGGCTCTGCGGGTCCCGACGTGCAGGAGTTTTTCGACGGTTTCTACGAGAAGGTCTTCGGCGGCATCGAAACCGGCTGCACGGCGAATCCTGCGGCAGCGCGCGCGATCGAAGCCCTGTTGGAAAAAGGCTATCCGCTGTATCTGACTACCATGCCCCTGTTCCCGCGCATCGCCGTCGAGTGGCGTCTGAAATGGGCGGGAGTCGACCCGTCCGCGTTCAGGGAGATCACCTGCTTCGATAATTCCACAGCGGTCAAGCCCAGCCTGGATTACTACCGGGAGAACGTGGCGCGTTGCGGGGTCGATCCCGAGGATATCCTGATGGTGGGTAATAATACCGAGGAAGACATGGCCGCCCTCCAGCTCGGCATGGACGGCTATCTGGTCACCGATTACCTGATCGACCAGATCGGCTTCGATATCGATAGCGTGAAGCACGGGTCCCTCGAGGATTTCGCGCGCTTCGTGCAATCCCTTCCTGCATACGAGGGGGAATAGCATGGCACTGTTCGATTTCACCGTCGAGGCGCAAAGCGGCCATGCCCGCGCCGCCACGTTCGAAACGGCCCATGGCACGGTGACCACGCCTTTGTTCATGCCGGTCGGCACCCATGCCACCGTGAAAGGCACCCTCCCCGAAACCCTGCACGTGCTCGGAGCGCAGATCGTGCTCGCGAATACCTATCACCTGAGCTTGCGTCCCGGCGCCGACCTGGTGGAGGAAGCGGGCGGGCTCCATAGCTTCATGAACTGGAGCGGTCCTATCCTGACCGATTCGGGCGGCTTCCAGGTGTTCAGCCTGGCGGATACCCTCAAGCTCGATGAGGATGGCATCAGCTTCCGTTCCATCTATGGGGGCGACAAAGTGCGCTGGACCCCCGAAAGCAATATGGAGATCCAGCAGAAGCTGGGCGCCGACATCATCATGCAGCTCGACCAGTGCCCACCCTATCCTGCGACCAGGGAATTCGTCCAGGGTGCCGTCGATAAGTCAGCGGCGTGGGCGAAGCGCTGCCTGGAATCGCATACCAAAGAAGACCAGGCGCTGTTCGGCATCGTGCAGGGAGGCATGCACCTCGACCTGCGGTTGGAATCCATCCGCAGGCTCCAGGAAATCGGCGAAGCCAACCAGGCAGCGGGAGGCCGCCATTTCGACGGCTTCGGCATCGGCGGCTATTCGGTCGGCGAGGACCACGAGGTCATGTTCGAGACCTTGGGCGATGTGGCGCGAGCGCTTCCGGAAAGCAAGCCGCGCTATCTGATGGGCGTGGGCAACCCCACCACCCTGGTGCGCGCAGTGCACGAGGGAGTGGACATGTTCGACTGCGTCCTGCCCACCAGGACCGCGCGCATGGGTACGGCATTTTCCAGCACGGGCCGCATGAACATGCGCAACGCGAAGTACAAGCGCGATTTCACGCCACTCGACCATGCCTGCGATTGCCCCACGTGCCGCCAGTACACCCGCGCTTATATCAGGCACTTGGTGAAGAGCAACGAGATGCTCGCATCGGTGCTGCTTTCGCAGCATAACCTCTACTACCTGTTGAATCTGATGCGCAAGGCGCGCGAGGCGATCCTTGCCGACGAATACGAGGATTTCTATCGGGAGTGGATGGAATCCCCTGCAGCGAAGGATTACTGATGCCCGATGCGCAGCCGATGCGTTAGCTTTCCGTAATCGGCGCATGCGAATCGAAACAAATCCACAAGCCCCGTCGTAACGATGGGGCTTGTGTCATAATGCATGGTTTGAAGACCCCTAGTCTGGAAAAGCACGAGCCAATCCAAGTGAGGATGCCTATGTCCGAGAAGACGAAGAAGAAGCGCAGCCTTCAGGGCGGCACGAATCGCCGCAATGTCTGGCTGCTCGTCGTCACCACCCTGCTGCTGATCGCATCGGTAGTGATGTTCACCCCGCCCTCCCAGAAGATCAACCAGGGCCTCGATATCCAGGGCGGCCTTTCCGTCGCGCTCACCGCGAGCAACAACGACGGCAGCGCCATCAGCTCAGAGGATATGGAAGTGAGCCGGAGCATCATCGAGAACCGAGTGAATGCCCTGGGCGCTTCAGAGGCGACCGTCCAGATCCAGGGAGACGACCAGATCCTGGTCCAGATTCCCGGCCTTTCCGACACCGAAGAGGCACTCAATGCCATCGGCCGCACCGGTAAGCTGGAATTCGCCCGTCTGGACTCCTTCACCGACGAAGACGTCCGCCAATCGATCGACTCTGGAGCGTACGTTCAGCAGGAAACCGTGACCGACGATTACGGCAACACCTTCGTTTCCGGAACGTCCACCTACCTGAAGGTGGAAGACGGCACCTACACTCCCATCGTTACCGGCTCCAATATCAAGAACGTCCAGATCGCCCAGGACCAGAGCGGCATGTACTGGACCGTCAACCTGGACCTGGATACTGAAGGCACCGAGGCCTTCGCGCAGGCAACCAAGGACCTTGCGCCCACCAACGGCAAGATCGTCATCATCTTGGACAACGAGGTGAATTCCGCACCTGCGGTCCAGTCCGAGATCACCGACGGCCAGGTGCAGATCACCGGCGATTACAGCAAGGACGAAGCCCAGGCGCTCAAGACCGTCTTGGAAAGCGGATCGCTCCCCGTCAGCTTCACCTACGATCAGAGCCAGACGGTTGGCCCTACCTTGGGTCAGGACGCCCTTGCCAAGGGCGTGATCGTGGCCTTGGGAGGCCTGCTCGTGGTCATGCTCTATCTGCTGTTCTTCTATCGCGGCCTTGGTTTGATCACTGCAGCTGCGATGGCGGTATTCGCCTGCCTGTATCTGGGCCTGCTTGCGCTGCTCTCGCATTTCGGCTTGTTCAGCCTGTCGCTTTCAGGCATCGCCGGCGTGGTTCTGACCATCGGCATGGCTGCGGACTCGTCCATCCTCACGCTCGAGCGCTTCCGTGAGGAAATCAGGCTCGGGCGAAGCGTGCGCGCCGCATCCGTCACCGGCGTGCGCCACGGCATCATGACCTCTATCGACGCGGACTTGGTCACCCTGGTTTCCGCATTGGCCCTGTTCTTCCTTGCAACTGCAACGGTCAAGGGCTTCGGACTCACACTTGCACTGGGTATCATCTGCGACATCGTGATGATGCTTATCTTCAAGGCCCCTATTATCCGCCTGCTCGCGCCCCGCATTATCGCGAAGAACCCCGGTTTCTGGGGTATCAAGGACTGCCAGGCGGCATCCGATGCCTTCGGCAAGCTGGCCGAGGCAGAGGGCGTCACCGTCGATATGGCGGTTTCGGCGGAGGCAATCAACGCCCAGGACAACCGCCTGTTCGCAGCGCGCCGTGCGGGCGAGCAGGGCGAGCGCTTGGCCCAGGAAGCCGGTTCGCTCAAGGGGCGCTTCCTGAAGCATGACATCAATTTCCTGAAATACCGCAAGGTGTTCTTGGGCCTTGCCGCCGCTGTGATGGTGCTTTGCATCGCGGTCATCGGCATCAAGGGAATCAACCCCAGCATCGAGTTCGTCGGCGGCACTTCCATCACCTTCAACGACACCGGCGATGTGACTACCGATCAGCTGCGCGATGCCTTCAAGGATGCAGGCGAGGACTCCCCGGTCGTCCAGTCCACGGTGAGCAACGGGGCGGAAGGCTTCATCGTCAGGATCACCCAGACCGATGCAGCGCAGGCTGCAGCGACTGCTACCCAGGTTGCCGATGCGCTGGGTATTTCCACCGATAGCTTCCAGGTGAATACCATCGGGCCGGACTGGGGCACCACCATCATCAAGAGCATGGTCATTGCCCTGCTGGTGTCTTTCCTGCTCATCGTGCTCTATATCGCCTTCAGGTTCGAGTACAAGATGGGCCTGACGGCGCTCGTGGCGCTGCTGCATGACATCGTGCTCGTCATCGGCGTGTATGCCCTGGTCGGAAGGGAGATGAGCCCCAATACCATCGCGGCCCTGCTCACCATCCTGGGCTATTCGCTCTACGACACCGTGGTCGTGTTCCACCGCATCAGCGACAACATGGCCAACTCCCAGGTGAAGTGCACCTTCATGACCATGGCGAACCATTCGATCAACCAGGTGCTGGTGCGCTCCATCAATACCTCGCTCACTTCGCTGTTCCCCGTTGTGGCCATGCTGCTGTTCGGTAGCGATACCTTGAAGGATTTCGCGTTCGCCATGACCATCGGCCTTATCTCGGGTGCGTACTCCTCCATCGCGATCGCCTGCCCGCTGTTCGCCATGTGGAAGACCCGCGAGCCCGAATATGCCAAGCTCGAGAAGAAATACGGTTCCGAAGTGAGCCGTTTCGAGTTCGCCCGCGGCGGCCTGAAAGCCGAGCCAGAACCCGCCGCTGCCGCGCAGGTGCCTGCTGCCTCGCCGGTTCCCGAAAAGAAGGATACGGCATACAGCACGGCATACAAGAGCGGAGCCCAGGCTGCGAAGGCCGCGCGCAAGGCGAAGAAGGGAACTGGAAACGGAAAGGAAGGAAAATAGATGAGGCAGGGAAGCGCACCTAACTTCTGTCCTCCCGTCGAGGAGGGCGCCGTCTTCCGCTTCGAAGACGAGAACGGCGATTGCGTCGATTTGGAATTTTTGGGCATGGTCATCTTGGACGACCTGCGCTACGCGTTCTTCTTCCCCGTGAGCGAGGACGCGCCGGCAACCTCTTCCGGCTCGGTCGTCATCATGCAGGCCGTGGGCTTCGACGAAGAAGGGCAGCCCGAAAGCTTCGAGTTCGTCGACGACGAGGCGGTGGCGGAAGATGCCTGGCAGGCATTCCGCGAGGCGGCCAAGGACCTGTACGATTTCGAATAGGGTCTGCCGCGTGCGGCCGATCGTGCTAGCGGATCAGATCCGCGATGGCGTCGGCTAGGCTATCGACATCGAAAAGACCATCCAGAGAAGGCAGGGGCATCCCTGCCTTCTCCAATTCCCGGGCGAAATCCAGGGCGCGGGGCAATGCGAGCCCGATCGATTCGATGCGCTTTGCGTCAGCGAACACCTCTGCGGGGCTTCCCTCGGCGAAAATGCTCCCTTGGTTGAGAACGATCATACGCTGGCACAGCTGGGTGATGTCCTGCATCGAGTGGGAAACCATGACGATGCCCAGTCCGTCACGGATATGGAGGCACGCTACCAGCTCCATGATCTCTTCGTGGGCAATCGGATCCAGGCCGGCTGCGGGTTCGTCGAGAACCAGGATGGAAGGGCGCATCGCGAGGATTCCCGCGAGGGCGACCTTGCGCTGCTGGCCTCCGGAAAGCTGGAAGGGGTTGGCGTTTCCGATACGGTCCGGGACGAGCCCGACTCGCTTCAGCGCCTCTTCGGCGCAATGCACGGCCTCTTCGTGCCCGGCTCCCAGGTTCTTCGGCCCGAAGGCGACATCCTCGATCACGCTCGCCCCGAACAGCTGTCGTTCCGGGTATTGGAAGGCCATGCCCACGCGTGCCCGGGGGGTTTTTGCCCGGCGGTCCCAGGCGAGAGGTTTCCCGTCGAAGAGGACGGATCCCGTTGCGGGTTCGACCAGGCCGCAGAGCACCTGCGAAAGCGTGCTCTTCCCGCTGCCCGTGGGCCCCGCGATTCCCAGGAATTCGCCTTCCCCAACGGATAGGCTCACGTCGCGCAGGGCCCATTCGCCCGTACGCTCGGGATCGCCCGAATAGCTGAAGGATACGTTTTCTAGCGAGAGCATCGATCCTCCTTCAAGGCGATGAGACGCCCGATCAGGCGTCGGGTATCTGTGCTGGCTTCCGCCGGTACGCCTCTGCGCTGAAGGGCGCAGGCAAGTTTCACGGAGAAGGGCGCTTCCAGCTTGAATTCGCGCAGGCGCCCTTCGTCGCGGAGCACCTCATCGGGGCTTCCCTGGGCGGCGATGCGACCGCGGTCCAGGATGATGACGCGTTCGGCGCAGGATGCCTCGTCCATGGAATGGGTGACCATGATGATGGTCATTCCGTGGGAATGGAGTTTCTTGCAGACTTCCATCAGCTCGATCCTGCCCCGAGGATCGAGCATGGCGCTCGCCTCATCGAGGATGAGGACCTGCGGGTGCATGGCAAGCGCCCCTGCTATCGCAAGGCGTTGCTTTTGGCCTCCGGAAAGCGCAGCGGTGTCGCGCTGTTCGAATCCGGCGAGCCCGACGCTTTCCAGTGCCCAGGTAACGCGGCTGCGTATCTCCTGCGGGGGGAGTCCCAGGTTTTCGGGCCCGAAGGCGACTTCGTTCTCTACAGGACTTGCGACCAGCTGGTCTTCGGGGTTCTGGAAGACCATCCCCACCTTCGAGCGGATAGGGAACAGTGCTTTTGGATCGCGGGTGTCCATCCCGCAGATGCGTACCGTTCCCTCGCTGGGGAAGAGCAGTGCGTTCATGTGCTTTGCAAGGGTGCTCTTCCCGCTCCCGTTTCCACCGAGCAGGCAGGCGAATTCCCCTTTCCCGATGGTCAAGCTCACGTCATCGAGCGCCTTGGTGCCCGATGGGTAGGTAAAGCTCGCATGTTCGAAGGTGATCATGGCTTCCTTCCGGGCGTATCGCCCGTTTCCTTCCGTTGGGTTTCTGCGGGTTGCATCGTTTCGGGTGCTGTCCGGCTTCGGTATATGGAAAAGCTTATGCCCTAGCGAAACACCGTATGGGCAGCCTGCCGAAACGTTTACGTAATGGCAATTCGCCTAGTATAGCGTGATTTCCGTTGCTACCGAATCGCCGGGGCAGCGCAGTTTTCAGTCCTTTAGGAAGGGAAGGGGAGGCATGGAGACGATAACCGCGATACACGGCGTGATCTCCGCAATCGATGGTTGGCTTTGGGGATTGCCGCTCATCATCGTGCTGGTCGGCACCCATCTGTACATGACGTTCAGGACCGGCTTCATCCAGCGCAAGCTGTTGACGGGCATCAAGCTTTCCTTGTCCAAGGATTCCCAGGCGGAAGGCAACGTGAGCCAGTTCGGAGCGCTTACCACGGCGCTTTCGGCAACCATCGGAACCGGAAACATCGTGGGTGTGGCGACGGCTGTGGTATCCGGCGGTGTCGGCGCCATCTTCTGGATGTGGATCATCGGCGTCTTCGGCATCGCCACCAAGTATGCCGAAACCTTCATTTCCGTTAAATACCGCGTACGCGACCATGCGGGCGACATGCTGGGCGGCGCCATGTACGCTCTCGAGCGCGGCTTCCCCGGCAAGAAATGGGCCAAGGTGGTCGCCGTCCTGTTCGCCCTGTTCGCAGCGCTTGCATCCTTCGGTATCGGCGGCATCGCCCAGTCCAATTCCGTGGTGGGCATCGCGCAGCATTACTTCGACCCAGACGGAACCAATATGATGATGTCGGTCATCTTCGGCATCGTGCTGGTGGTTGCGGTGGCGCTGGTCATCTTCGGCGGTATCCGCGGCATCGCGAACGTCTGCGAGAAGCTCGTTCCCTTCATGGCGATGTTCTATGTGCTCGGTTGCATCGTGATCCTCATCATGAACGCATCCCATGTGCTCGAAGCCATCAAGTGGATCGTGGTCTGCGCTTTCACTCCCAAGGCCATGGTCGGCGGCGGGGCAGGCTTCGCGGTTGCGAGTGCGCTGCGATTCGGTGCGGCACGCGGCCTGTTCTCGAACGAGTCCGGCATGGGTTCCGCGCCCCTCGCGGCGGCGAACGCCACCACCCGCAACCCTGCGCGCCAGGCACTCGTTTCCATGACCGGCACCCTGTGGGATACCGTCGTCATCTGCGCGATCACCGGCATCACTCTGGTCAGCTCCATCCTTGCCAGCCCCGACCTTTCCGCGATGTACCAGGCAACCAACGCGCTTGCCGTGGGCGACTCGGCAACCATGGCAGCGATGGCCGGCAGCCTGGGCTCGGAAAGCGTGCTCCTTTCCGGCTTTACCAAGGGCTTGGAGCTTACCACCGGGGTATTCGACCAGATTCCCGTCCTGGGGCCGATCATCCTGGTCGTCGGCATGATCAGCTTCAGCTACACCACCTTGCTGGGTTGGAGCTGGTACGGCAACCGCGTGGTCGCCTACCTGTTCGGCAAGAAGGGCATCCGCCCCTACCAGATCCTGTTCCTGTGCTTCGTGTTCTTCGGCGCCCTGGGTGCCGTAGGAGTGGGCATCGGACCCGAGATCACCTCGCTGGCCTGGGACTTCTCGGACGTCATGAACGGCCTGATGGTGGTACCCAACGTCATCGCCATCTGGGCCCTGGCAAGGGTGATCGTGAAGGATACCAAGCATTACGTCTGGGACGACAACCTGGACGAGGTAGACGATGAGCCCATCCCCATGCTTTCCGACAAGTAGGATTCCCGATTCGTCGGACAACAAGTGAAAAAACGACCCGGGCAGCTGCCCGGGTTGTTTTTGCAGTGCGGATCGCGGTTGTTTCGCGCGGCGAGGCACTTTGGCTCTGTTCCGTTCACGTAATCATCAAATGACTTGCAGGCCCGGACAGGTGAGAGTAAACTGTTCGGGCTTCTAATTTCACATGCATGTCGGACTCGATGCTGCCAGTGGCCCGTACGCGGGTTGCAGGTCGGGGGCGATGGCATGCAGAGGACTAACGAATGGAGAAAACAATGGAAAAGATCAGCCTTAAGACGCTGCTCGATGCTGGTGCTCATTTCGGCCATCAGACCCGTCGCTGGAATCCCAAGATGAAGCAGTACATCTTCGGCAACCGCGGCGACATCTACATCATCGACCTGAAGAAGACCCTGGTTGGCATGGACGATGCTTACACCTTCGTTTCCAACCTGGCTGCCAAGGGCGGCACCGTGCTGTTCGTCGGCACTAAGAAGCAGGCTCAGGAGACCATCGCCGAGGCTGCTAACAGCTGCGGCATGCCCTACGTCAACGCTCGTTGGCTGGGCGGTATGCTGACCAACTTCGCCACCATCCGCGAGCGCGTCCAGCGCATGGAGCAGCTGGAGGCTTGGGAAGCCGACGGCACCATGGAACTGCGTCCCAAGAAGGAACGCATCCTGCTCCGCAAGGAACTGCTGAAGCTGCAGACCAACCTCAACGGCATCCGCAACATGAAGCGCGTTCCCGACGCTATCTTCGTCATCGACACCAATCGCGAGGATATCGCCATCCGCGAGGCCCATCGTCTGAACATCCCCGTTGTGGGCACCCTGGATACCAACTGCGATCCCGATGAAGTCGATTACGGCATCCCCGCAAACGACGACGCGATCCGTTCCGTCAAGCTGATGGCGAACTTCATCGCCGCAGCAGTCATCGCAGGCATCGGCGCTCCCGTTTCCGTCGAGGAAATGGCCGGCGAGGAAGCTGCCGCAGAAGAGGCTCCCGCACAGGAAGCAGCTGCTGAATAAGCAAGAACACCATGCGGCGTCCCTTCTACGAGACGCCGCTTTTTCCGAGAAAGACCAGAAAGGAACGAAACCATGGCTCAGATCACTGCCGCAATGGTTAAGGAACTCCGCGAAATGACCGGCGCTGGTATGCTGGAATGCAAGAAGGCTCTGGTTGAGGCCGACGGCGACATGGATGCTGCCGTTGACGTACTGCGTACCCGCGGCCTGGCCCAGGCTGCAAAGAAGGCCGGCCGTGCCACCAACGAGGGTCGCGTTTGCGCAATCGTCGATGGCAACGCAGGCGCTGTCTGCCAGGTGAACTGCGAAACCGACTTCGTGGCCCTGACCGACAAGTTCCAGGATTATGCGAACAGCTTCACCGCTGCCGTTCTGGCCAACAAGCCCGAAAACGTCGAGGCCCTGCTCGAGAGCGAAGTCGACGGCGTCAAGGTCCAGGATGCCCTGACCGAGGCTATCCACATCATCGGCGAGAACATGCAGATCTCCAACTTCGCACGCGTTGAGATCGAAGGCACCGGCGCACTGGTTCCCTACCTGCACATGAACGGTAAGATCGGCGTTCTGGTTGCATTCAACTTCGACAACGCCGCTACCGCCGAGGACGCCCGCTTCCTGACAATGGGCAAGGACGTTGCAATGCAGATCGCAGCTACCTCCCCTGTTTCCCTGGACGAGAACAGCGTTCCCGAGGAAATCCGCGAGCACGAGTTCAGCATCTACAAGGCCCAGGCCGCTGAATCCGGCAAGCCCGAGGCCATCCAGGAAAAGATCGCTACCGGTCGTATGGCTAAGTTCTACAAGGAAAGCTGCCTGGTAAACCAGGACTTCGTCAAGAACCCCGACATCACCGTTGCCGATCACATCGCTGCTGCTGCCAAGGAAATCGGCGACGACATCAAGGTCGTTTCCTTCGCGCGCATCGCTCTGGGCGAATAATCTGAAGAATTCCCAGCCGCAAGCCCGCCCTTCTGCTTTCTGTATGTGAGTCAGAGGGGCGGGTTTTTTTCTACCCCATTCCCGTGGGATACTTTCTGATGCTGAAGAGTACGTACTGGTAAGAAGGTTGAAATGCCCGAAGAGATTATCGTCGCCCACGAAAGCGAGAACCTCACCGGCACAGTCAGAGTGTCGGGTGCGAAGAACTCCGCACTCAAGCTGGTTGCGGCATCGCTTCTCGGTCAGGGAAAGACCGTTATCCATAATGTTCCGTTGATTTCCGACATTTCCATCATGGCGGAAGTACTGCGTTGTCTCGGTTCGCAGGTCGAGCGGCAGGGGCATACGCTTACTATCGACACCTCTCATGTCGACAGCTGCAAGACGCCCTACAACCTGGTTTCCAAGATGAGGGCGAGCATTTCGGTTCTCGGCCCTTTGGTGGGTAGGTTCGGCAGTGCCGAGGTCGCCATGCCCGGCGGTTGCCAGATCGGCGCCCGCAAGATCGACATGCACTTGGTCGGCATGCAGCAGCTGGGCGTTCATTTCGAAAACGACCACGGCTTTCTGGTTGCGAGTACCCCCAACGGGCTGCATGGCGGCACGGTCATGCTCGAATTCCCTTCTGTCGGAGCTACGGAAAACACCATGATGGCCGCCGTCGTTGCCGAAGGCGTCACCATCATCGATAATGCTGCGCGCGAGCCCGAAATCGAAGACCTTGCGAACATGCTCAATGCCATGGGTGCGCGTATCACCGGTGCCGGCACCGCATGCATACGCATCGAGGGCGTGCCGCTTTCCAGCATGCATCCTTGCGAGCATGTTACCGTAGGAGACCGCATCGAGGCGGGAACCTTCCTGGTGGGCGGAGCGCTTATGGGCGGGCCCCTTACGGTGGAAGGAGTCAATCCCGATCATCTGCGCATGGCGATCATGAAGCTCCGCGCGATGGGATGCGAGGTGGAAACCTCCTCCGATTCCGTTACCGTACGACGCGAATCCCCCTTGCAGGCAGTCGATATCCAGACCCTGCCCCATCCTGGCTTCCCTACCGACTTGCAGGCGCAATTCATGCTGCTCACCACGCTTGCCCAAGGTAATTCGATCATCACCGAAAACGTCTTCGAGAACCGCTTCATGGTTGCCGCGGAAATGTCCCGCATGGGTGCCGATGTGACCATCGAGGATCACCATGCCCTGGTGCGCGGGGTGTCCCGCCTGCAGGGCGCCGATGTCGAGGCTACCGACCTGCGTGCCGGAGCCGCGTTGGTGCTGGGTGGCTTGATTGCCGAAGGTACCACCAGGGTGCATAACATCAAGCATATCGACCGCGGCTACGAGGATTACGTCGGGAAGCTTGCAAGCCTGGGGGCGAAGGTGGAGCGCGTCGTCGTGGAAGATAGCGAGCTCTAGGGTTTCCGATGGCTTTGAATAACGATACGAACAAACGACGTCCGAGTGCGGGAAACGAGAAGAGGGACCGCAATGAGGCATTGGCAGGCGGTAAGTCCGAAGCCGATTCCCGGGAGGCTGTCCGAAGCGAAGGCGCAGTAGAAGGGACCCAGCGCATCGCGCATGTCGCGATTCCGCTCGATCAGATCCGCCGAGAACACGAGGCGGCGCGCAGGGCGCGATCCGAAGCCTCTACGGATGAAGATCGCTCCGCTGCGTCTTCCGGTGAAGGCGATCCTGCACGCGTTGGAGATGCTGTTCTCGAAGGGGTGGGCGGCACTGTTTCCGAAGGAAAGCCCGCCAACGCGGCTCCCAAGGGTCGGGAGTCGGTTGCATCGCTCACTCCCGACCAGGCGATCGTCGCCTTCGCCGCGGCATCCGCGCGCGAGGTCCCTGCTCCCAAGCAGAAGAAGCGCATTCCCGCTTCTTTGCTGAAGGGCCTGTTCAGTGCGGCTTCTGGTTTGCCCGGGGAAGACGATTCGATCGAGATGATCGCCTACGACGAAAAGGTCCTGAAGCAGACGGCAGCCGCAATGGGCGGCGAAGAAGCGGATGACGGCAAGGTCGGCGACGGACGGGGCGATTCCCGTCTCTTCCGCAGGCCCGCGGCCAAACGTGCCCGGGAAAAGGGCGAAGCTGAAGAAGGGGAGGAAAAACCCGCCCGTGGGTTCGGATTCCTCCATCGAACCGAAAGCGATCGCCCTTCGGCGGATCGAGGCTCCCAAGAGGGCGAAGGCGGGTCTGCCGTGCCGCCTATTCCGGAATCCGAAGGTGCAGAAGGCACGTCCTCGGTTTCTTCGGACGAACCTGCAGGCGCACGCCATGAAGGCGATGCATCCGTTGCCGTTCCCGAGATATATCCTGCCCGGGATGGATCCGGCTCGGGTTCCGCGTCGGGTTCGGATAGCGGGGAAGGTACTCCATCGCCCGAAGCGGTGACTTCGTCCGAAGGCGAGAAGGAAGGCGCGAATTTATTCGATCGCGATTCGGTGCTGCCTTCGGAGGGAGCCGTCGATGCCCCTGAAACCGCTGCGGGGGATGGGCGGGAAACACCCGAGGGGGACTCCCAGGAATCTCCGGCTTCGGAAAGGCCCAGGATCTCCGAAAGGAAGCGGGGTGCATCCCGGGGGGCAAAACCCAAGAAGAAAATCGACCGTAAGAAGCTTCACCGCGGAATCGGTATCGCGGCAGCTGTTCTAGCGCTTGCGCTGGCGGCCGCTATTGCGGTTGCCTGCTTCGTCTTCGGGGCCCCGATGACGAAGGACATCACGCTTGAGGACGATGCCCTCTCCGAGGTGCTCGTTCCCGCAGAGCAGGACGGCGAGCCCTTCTATACCCTTGTTGCGGTCGAATACAACCGTACGAGCAGGTATTACGAAGGTCCCGGGCTGCTGGTGCTGTTGCGCATCGATCCTGCGAACAGGATAGCGACCCTGATCTCGGTTCCCTCCGAAACCCAGGTCTCCCTGTCCGATAGCCGCTACCATTCCGTCAGCGAGGCGCAGATCATCGGTGGGGATGCCTATTTGATAGAATCCGTCGCTCAGCTGCTCAACGTGGATATCGCGCATTTCGTGCGCACGGATGACACCGGCCTTGCGAACATCGTCGACCGCTTCGGCGGAATCGAAGTGGAAGTCGTGGCCGATGCGCCTGTTTCCGAAAACGGAGAAGATGCCGATCCCTATTCCGTCGATGCCGGCTTGGTAGGGGAAGGTGCTTCGGACGCCGATCAGGCAGATGGCGGGGAAGCCGGAGATGCGGGCATTGCCGCGGGCAAGCAGACGCTCGATGGCGAATCGACCGTTGCGCTGACGAGCGAAGGGGGCTATGCGGAAGATCCCGTGGGAATCCAGTCGCAGAACCAGTTGAATGTGGTTTCGGCGTTGCTTGATAAGTGCATCCAATCGAGCGGGAAGGACTATTCGTCAACGCTCTCCGACTTGAAGAACGACTTCAAGACCGATATGACTGCGGCGCAGTTGCGCTCCGTCCTGCGTTTGCTTGCCGGGGAGGAAGGCTATAAGACCTATACCGCCACCATGCCCGGGGAATACGATCCCCTGACCGAAACCTACCAGAGGGATAAGACGGCGACCCGCCTGATGATGGTGGGTACCGAAGAAAACGGTAATCCGGGCGATCGTGACGAATCGAAGATCGATAAGGCGTCGGTATACATCGAGGTTCAGAACGGAACGAATATCGAAGGCGGCGCGAGCGATGTGCGCAAGAAACTGAGGGATAAGGGCTGGAACGTTTCCTTTATCGGAAACAATCCCAACGAAGACGAGCCCAAGACCCTGGTCATCTACGGCGATGAATCGATGAAGGCGGCTGCCGAAGAGGTTGCATCGGATCTGGGGGTTGGAAAGGTATCCTCCGGTGAAGAGGGCTATACCTTCGGAACCGACATCCTGGTCGTGATCGGCCTCGACTGGGATAAGCCTGCCGCACAAGAAGATCAGCAGGCAGAAGGCTAGCAATACAAGGAAGGGGTATCGGGTGCGGCCGGTGCCCCTTTTCATATCGGGCTGCTTCGGTTTGCAGGGGATGCGTGCGAGCGGGTGATTCGGAAAGCTTGCGTGACCGGCAAGCGCCAAGGACCGTTTCCTGCGATAGCGCCTGTTTCAGGGATAAGAAAAGGAGGGGCTGCATCGTGCAGCCCCTCCGGGTTCGTGCTACTGGTATATCCGTTCGGACCTAGGGAGCGGGAACCACTTTGGTGACTTCGGGGATGCGGCTCTTCAGGATGCGCTCCACACCATTGGACAGGGTCATCTGGGACATGGGGCAGCCTTTGCATGCGCCTACCAGCTCGACAACGACGGTGCCGTCGTCCTGAACCTCGATCAGCTGCACGTCGCCGCCGTCTGCCTGCAGGCTGGGGCGGATCAGCTCCAGTACGGCAGCTACTTCTTCTTTATCGATCATGGGATGCTCCTTTTCCTTTGTGTTAGGACAGCTGGATTCTAGCACAGAGGAAGAAGGGGACCTTGCACGGGATGCGGCTGCAAAGAAACCGTAGGACGATTGTCGATGGACGGGCGGGCCCTGGGTCCTGGGAAAGGCCCGTCTGCTACAATTCCTGCTCGAAGACGCTCCGTGCCAAACCTGCGTGGCTTTCCTACCGTGAGGACCGCAATGCTCGATGCTATCTACCATGCTATCGACCCCGTTGCTTTCAGCGTGGGTCCCTTTTCCGTACGCTGGTACGGAATCGCCTATATCCTGGGATTCTTCTTCGCCGCCGTGATGATGAGACGGGTTTCCAAGCGCTGGGGTATCGCCTTCGACCTTGATTCCATCCTTACCATCATCACCTGTTTGATGGTTTGCATCATCGTGGGTGCCCGTTTGGGTTATTGCCTGTTCTACGACCTCCAGACCACCCTTGCGAATCCCCTGAGCATCTTCATGATCCAGAATGGCGGAATGAGCTTCCATGGGGGTTTGATCGGAGCCTTGCTATCGGCGATTCCCTCGTCGTATTTCACGAAGATCCCCATTCTGACCATCGCCGACTTGGGCGCTATCGGGGCTCCTATCGGGCTTTTCTTCGGGCGTTGCGCCAACTTCATCAACGGCGAGCTTTGGGGTGCTCCCACCGATCTGCCCTGGGGGGTGGTTTTCGGCGGGCAGGCGGGCATGATACCCAGGCATCCGTCCCAGCTTTACGAGGCTCTGCTGGAAGGCGTCGTGCTGTTCGTTATCCTGCTTGCGCTTTCCAGGAAGAAGCCCCCTCGTCCTCAGGGAACCTTCTTGGGCATGTTCCTGCTTTGTTACGGAATCGTTCGAATCGCGATGGAGTTTATCCGTCAACCCGATGTCCAAATCGGCTATCTTTTAGGGGACGTGCTTACGATGGGGCAGCTTCTTTCGATCCCGCTCGTCATCGCCGGCGCGATCCTGCTTGCATGGTCGCAGATCCGCAAGCGACCGCAGCAGGGCTTGAAATATGATACGGAATAAGTATCATATAAGCAGTTCGAAAGAAGGAGGAATCATGACCCTGAAGTTCTTCAAGTGCAGCCAGTGCGGCAGCGTTGCCGTAAAGGTATACGATGCAGAGACCCCCGAAAGCCCCTGCGCCGAAACCCAGGCTGAGCTCGTTCCCAACACCGTCGACGCCGCTGTAGAGAAGCACGTTCCCCAGGTTACCGTTGACGGCAGCAAGGTAGAGGCCGTTGTCGGCAGCGTCGAGCATCCCATGGCAGACGACCACTTCATCACCATGATCGTCCTCGAGACCAAGAAGGGTTATCAGGTTGCCAGCCTGAACCCGGGCGATGCCCCCCGTGCGGTTTTCGCAGTCGCCGAAGGCGACGAACCTGTTGCAGTGTACGAGTACTGCAACCTGCATGGCCTGTGGAAGGCGGAAATCTAAGCGGACCTTTCCTGCAATCGCAATCACCGCGGCCGGTCGCCTGAGGGCGGCCGGCCGTTCTGCGTTATCATGGCAAGGATACATGAAGGGGTGATTCGCTCTTGAATCGAAGGAAGATCGCAATAGTCGGCGGGGGAGCCGCGGGTTTCGCCGCGGCGATAACCGCGGCGCGCGAAGGGTGCGATGTTACGGTGGTCGAAGCCGCCGAACGCGTGGGGAACTCGATAAAGGTGACGGGGGACGGGCGCTGCAATATCGCCAACTCGCGCACTTCTGCGGGCCTGTATTGGAACGGGGATTTCGTCGGGCGGGCTTTTTCCCGGGTTTCACCCTGGGATGCGCTCGATTTTCTCGAGTCATGCGGTTTGATGCTTCGGGAAGAATCCCAGGGAAGGCTCTATCCCCTGGCGAATAAATCGACCTCCGTCATCGATGCATTGCGCCTTTCCGCTGAAAGGGAAGGGGTGTGCGAGCTCTGCGGGGAGCGCGTGGTCTCTCTCGAGCCCCGGGCCGGGGCATGGCGGCTGCGCACCGAAAGCGGCTGGGTCCGCACCTTCGATGCGGTCGTTGCCGCCTGCGGTGGGACGAAGGTTCCCGAAGGTTTCCTTCCCGATGGGGTGAGGGTCTTCCCCCAGCGTCCTTTGCTGGGGCCTATGAAGACTTCTTCCCAGGCGCTTAAGGGCTTGGATAAAGTGCGGGCGAAATGCTCCGTTACCGTGGGGGATCGTACCGAAGACGGAGAAGTCACCTTCAGGGCCTACGGCATCTCCGGCATCGCCGCCTTCAACATGACCCGTTTCGCACGCAAGGGCGATACCGTGCGCTTGGATTTCCTCTCCCAGCTGGGTAAGGATACGTCGCTGCCCTTGCTCGAGCGGCGCCTGCACGCGCTCGACCCCTTCGATTGGCTGCAGCTGACCTGTGGGATGCTGCTTCCCTTGGTTGCCCGTGCGGTCCTGCGCCAGGCCGGTATCGCTCCCGATAGCGAGCCGCGTCCGTGCGACCTTCCGGCATTCGACCGTGTCCTGCGCGGGTTCGAACTGGAGTACCTGGGCATCGGTGACCAGAAGCTCTGTCAGGTGCATAGGGGCGGCGTGTGCGTATCGCAGGTCGATCCCGCAAGTATGGGGATCGAGGGGTATCCCGGCCTGCATTGCGCAGGCGAATTGCTCGATGTCGACGGTCCCTGCGGCGGGTACAACCTGCACTGGGCCTGGGTTTCCGGAATCATCGCTGGAAAGGCGGTGGCACATGATTAGGCTTGCGAATTGCCCCTGCTCGCTCGACGATGTCCTCCGCGTCGATTTCCATGCATCCAACACCGCGGGGCCGCTCGTTTCCATCGCTGCGCGCACCTTGGGTGTTCCGAAGGGGAAGGTCCGCTGCGTGCAGGTGCTCCGGAGAAGCGTCGATGCCCGCAAGCGCTCGAATGTCCATCTGGTGCTTATGCTCGCCGTGGAGCTTTCGGATGCCGAAGACGAGCGGGCTTTCGTCGAATCCGGTGAGGCGCTGCCCTTCGAGCCCTACCGGGAGCTTGAAATTCCGCGGATCGAAGGTGCCGCCGAAAGTCCTGTCGTGGTGGGCTTCGGTCCGGCGGGGATGTTCTCCGCCCTCTATCTCGCCCGTGCGGGGCTGCGTCCGATCGTACTGGAACGCGGTGCCTGCGTCGATAAGCGGCAGGAAGCGGTGCGGGCCTTCAACGAGGGCGCGGATCTGGATCCAGCTTCGAACATCCAGTTCGGCGAAGGCGGGGCAGGAACCTTTTCCGACGGTAAGCTCACCACGGGGACGAAGAATCCTATGGGCCCCCATGTGCTCCATTGGCTTTACGAGGCGGGTGCCCCTGCGGATATCCTGATCGACGCGAAGCCGCATATTGGAAGCGACGTCCTGCCTGATGTCGTGCGCAACATCCGCAAGCAGATCATCGATCTGGGAGGCCGGGTCCTGTTCGACACGTGCTTGGTCGACTTGGAATTCGCCGATGGGGCCGTGAGTGCGGCCATCGTCGAGGATCCCCAGGGTTCCAGGCGGAGCATTCCTACAAAGGCCCTGCTGCTGGCGTGCGGTCATTCCGCGCGCGATACCTTCCAGATGCTCTTCGGCCACGGGCTCATGATGGAGCAGAAGCCCTTTTCCATGGGTGTGCGCATCGAGCATCTGCAAAGCGATATGGACAAGAGCCTCTACGGCCGCTTTGCGGGCCATCCGGTCTTGGGGGCATCCGAATACAAGATGGCAGTGCATGTGGACGAAACGCGCAGTGCCTACACCTTCTGCATGTGCCCGGGCGGTGACGTGGTCTGCGCGGCGAGCGAGGAAGGCGGCATCGTCACCAACGGCATGAGCAATCGCGCCCGTGATGGGGAAAACGCGAATGCTGCTCTGCTGGTGAACGTGGAGCCATCGGATTTCCCTGGAAGCCATCCCCTCGCCGGCGTCGACTTGCAGCGTCAGGTGGAGCGTGCGGCGTATGCCGCGACGGCGCGGTCTTCCAAAGGCACCTATCGTGCTCCCGCCCAAACGGTCGGGGATTTTCTTTCTGGTTCCCATGGCAATGCATCGAAGCGCGTTTCGCCCTCTTACGCGCGAGGAGTGGAATGGGTCGACCTGCATCAGGTGCTCCCTCCCTTCGTGTGCCGGACCATGGAGCGCGCCCTTCCCCTGTTCGAAAGGAAGATATCGGGCTTTGCATCCCCCGATGCGGTCATGACCGCCCCTGAAACCCGTTCGTCCTCGCCTGTGCGCATCTGCCGCAACCAGGCCTTCCAAGCCTATCGCAAGTCCGATCCCGCGAAGCTGGGCTGCGGTATCTTCCCCTGCGGGGAAGGTCCGGGATATGCAGGCGGCATCATGTCCGCCGCGGCCGATGGGTTGCGGGTCGCGCGGGAGCTTGCAGGTTTCGTTGCCGGATGCCGAGATACTGCGGATGCGGTCGAAGAGCTGCGCCGTGGGGGGACGGTGCTCATGCCCACCGATACCGTCTACGGGATCGGCGTTTCGGTACTCCATGCGGGCGGGCCCGATGACATCTTCCAGGTGAAGCGCCGTCCTGCAGGAAAGCCCGTCGCATGGCTGGTCGATTCGGTCGAGGCGCTCGATATCTATGGAGCCGATGTCCCCGAGGGGGTTCGCCGACTCGCCCGCCAGTGCTGGCCCGGACCCCTGACTATCGTGGTCAGGGCCTCTTCGGCAGTTCCCGCTGCATTTGCGAGCGGGGAGGGGACCATCGGCCTTCGCATGCCCGCGAACCAAACTGCCTTGCGCCTGATCAGGGGCGCGGGATCGCCTTTGGCGGTCAGTTCCGCGAACCTTTCCGGCTGCGAGGCGCCCAAGGATGCCGCTTCCGTGCCGCAGGAACTTGTCTCGAGTGTCGGTGCATGCGTCGAGGATTCCGAGAAGAAGAGCGGACTTGCCTCGACGGTCGTCAGCTGCGTGGGGGGCAGCCTTCGCATCCTCCGCGAGGGAGCCGTGGGCATCGATCTGATAAGGGGGATCGTGCAGGCAGAAGGCCTGCGCTGCAAGGAGGAATGATGGGCGGATCCCGGATCATAGGCGGTTCTGTCCGCCGAAGCGAATTCTTCTTCCCCTCTAGTTTGGAGGGGCATTCCATCCACGCCGTAAAGTGGGAACCCGCAGATGGCAGGGCACTCGGCGTGGTCCAGCTTATCCATGGGATGGAAGAGCATATCGAGCGCTATGACGACTTCGCGCGCTTTCTTGCCATGAGGGGCTATATCGTGTGCGGCTCGAGCCATATCGGCCATGGCAGGAGCGTTCCCTCACCCGACCGGATAAGCTGCCTGCCCGAACACGGTGCGCAGGTCATGCTTTCCGACGTCCATACGCTCAAAAGCAGGATATCCCTCGAATACCCCGGCCTGCCGTATGTGATGTTCGGGCACTCCATGGGGAGTTTCCTTTTGCGCGTCTACCTTGCGCGTTTCGGGGAAGGGCTTGCCGGCGCCGTCGTGTGCGGCACGGGGCAGCAGTCCCCTCTGGCGGCGAAATGCGCCAACGCGATCGCACGGGGCATTGGCCGTGCAAAGGGCTTCGATTGCAAGAGCGCGAAGCTCGATAGACTTGTGACGGGGTCTTTCGCCAAGGGTGTGGAAAACCCCAGGACCGCCTTCGATTGGCTTTCCTGCGACCCGTCCGTGGTCGATGCTTATATCGCCGATCCCGCATGCGGCGTGATGTTCTCTGCAGGGGGGTATGCCTCGCTGACCGATCTGGTCGCCGAGGCGGCTGGCAGGGCCTGTGCTTCCCGCGTCCCGGACGGCCTGCCCGTGCTGTTCATCGCCGGTGCGAAGGACCCTGTTGGCGATTTCGGGAAGGGGCCCGCAGCCGCTGCGGAGATGATGGACGAGGCATCGGGCGCCGATGTCTCCCTTATCATCTACGAGGGAATGCGCCATGAGATCCTGAACGAACCCGATCGCATGTCCGTGTATTTCGACGTGCTTCGATTTATCGAATCCGTATGCGGAAAGGCGGTCCGATGAGCTATATTATCGCCCTCGACCAGGGAACCACGTCGTCGCGCGCACTGCTGGTCGACCACGATTCGGTGGTGCGGGGGGTTGCCCAGAAGCCCTTTGCGCAGCATTTCCCCCAACCCGGTTGGGTCGAGCACGATCCTTTCGACATCCTGGAAACCCAGATCGGGGTGTTGAACGACCTGATGGAAGGGGAGGATCTGGTCCCTGGCGACATCGAATGCATCGGTATCACCAACCAGAGGGAGACCACCATGCTCTGGGATAGGCGCACGGGCGATCCGGTGTGCAACGCGATCGTGTGGCAGTGCAGGCGCACGGCCGATATCGTGGATGCGGTTTGTGCCGAGCAGGGGGCATCGGACTATATCACGGCGACGACAGGGCTCGTTCCCGATGCGTATTTCTCTGCGAGCAAGGTGAAATGGATCTTGGACAATGTGCCCGGTGCGCGCGAGGCCGCGCAGATGGGCGATCTGCTGTTCGGTACCGTCGATACCTGGCTGATATGGAACCTGACAGGTGGGAAGGTGCATGCGACGGATTACACCAACGCCAGCCGGACCATGCTCTTCGATATCCATAAAGGCTGTTGGGACGAGAGGCTCTGCAGGATGTTCGGCATCCCCATGCATATCCTGCCCGAGGTGCGCCGATCGTCCGATTGCTACGGGGTGACGGCGTCTCAGGCGCCGGCGGCGCGACGCGGGCTCACCGGCCGCGGACGGAATCTTCCCTGCATACCGCAGGGTATCCGTATCTGCGGTGTGGCAGGCGACCAGCAGGCGGCTCTGTTCGGCCAGTGCTGCACCAGCGCGGGCAGGGCGAAGAACACCTACGGGACGGGTTGCTTCCTGCTTATGCACACGGGCAATACGGAGGTTTCCTCCCGTAACAACCTGATCACCACCATCGCCGCGAGCGCGCCGGGTGCCCAGGGCCTCGAGTACGCCCTCGAGGGAAGCGTGTTCATGGCAGGTGCCCTCATCCAGTGGCTGCGCGACGAATTGGGCCTGATCGAATCGGTCGAGGAAAGCGAGCGGATGGCCTTGAGCGTGCCCGATTCTGCGGGTGTGGTCATCGTCCCGGCTTTCACGGGCCTGGGCGCCCCCTATTGGGATGCCGAAGCGCGCGGGGCTATTTACGGCCTTACGCGCGGTGCCCGCAAGGAGCATATCGTCAGGGCGGCGCTGGAATCTCTCGCCTTCCAGGTGAACGACCTGATCAGGGGGATGGAAGACGATGCCGGCTGCTGTTTGGAGCTGCTCGCCGTGGATGGGGGCGCAAGCCGCAATAACTTCCTCATGCAGTTCCAAAGCGACATCCTGCGCACCAGGCTGCAAAGGCCCGTCTCCACCGAAACCACTGCCTTGGGTGCGGCATATCTTGCCGGTTTGCAGACGGGTTTCTGGCAAGATATGGGTGAGATATGCGCGCGGCGTTCGATCGAGCGCGAATTCACGCCCGGAATGGATGCGTGCACCAGGGATGCGGCGGTGATGAAATGGTCCCGCTGCATCGAACGCACCCGGAGCACTTACTGAAGGACATGCGGATTCTAAGGGAAAGGGTACCTGAAATGAAGATCTCAATCGGAAGCGACCACGCGGGATTCGAGCAGAAGGAATTGCTCAAGGCCTACCTGGAAGGGCTCGGCCACGAAGTGGTCGACCGCGGTTGCTACAGCGAAGAGCGCGTAGATTATCCCGACCATGCAGTTCCCGTAGCGAAGGATGTTGCCCAGGGTGATTCCCAACGCGGTGTCCTGGTTTGCGGAACCGGCATCGGGATGGCCCTTGCCGCCGATAAGGTTGCGGGCATCCGTGCTGCGAATATCATCAATCCCCAGTTCGCCCAACTGTGCCGTGAGCACAATGACTGCAACGTCATCACGTTGTCGGGAAGGTTCGTCGGACTCGAAGAGAACAAGAGGATCCTCGATGCGTTTTTGGCCACCGAATTCGGCGGTGGCCGACATGCGGGGAGGGTTTGCAAGATTATGGAGCTCGATTAACCCTTACGTTATTTTCGGGCGCTAGAATCGAAGCAACGAATGTCATCTGGCCAAGGAGGATGCCATGCCCCTGAATTATGTATCCCAGTCCGATCCGGCGGTAGCCGCGGCCCTTTGCGCGGAGCTCGACCGCCAGCGTACCAGCATCGAGCTGATCGCTTCGGAGAATTTCACCTCCCCCGCGGTAATGGAAGCGGTGGGAAGCGTGCTTACCAATAAGTACGCCGAAGGATATCCCGGAAAGCGCTATTATGGCGGCTGCGAGAAGGTCGACCTTGTGGAAGACCTTGCACGCGATCGTGCGAAGGAGCTGTTCGGTGCAGGTTTCGCCAATGTGCAGCCCCATTCCGGCGCGCAGGCGAACTACGCCGCGTACGCCGCGATGATCCAGCCCGGCGATACCATCCTGGGCATGAGCCTGGACAACGGCGGCCATCTTACCCATGGATCCCCCGCGAATTTCTCGGGCAAGCTCTACAATGTCGTCGCTTACGGTTTGGATGAGGAAGAACGCTTGGATTACGACGGACTCGAGCGCTTGGCGAAAGAACATCGCCCCAAGCTCATCGTCGCCGGCGCTTCCGCATATCCGCGCATCATCGACTTCGAGCGCATCGGCAATATCGCCCGCGAAGTCGGTGCCCTGCTGATGGTCGATATGGCGCATATCGCCGGCCTTGTTGCAACCGGCGCCCATCCCAGCCCTGTTCCCCATGCCGATGTGGTCACCACCACCACCCATAAGACCCTGCGCGGACCCCGCGGCGGCTTGATCCTCACCAATGACGAGGCCTTGGCCAAGAAGCTCAACTCCGCGGTCTTCCCCGGATCCCAGGGCGGTCCTCTCATGCATGTCATCGCGGGCAAGGCGGTGGCGCTCGGCGAGGCGCTGAAGCCCGAATACAAGACCTACATCGACAACGTCGTCGCAAACTGCGCTCGCATGGGCGAAGGCATGGTCGAAGGCGGACTTCGCCTGGTTACCGGTGGCACCGACAACCATCTGTGCCTGGTCGATCTCACCAATGCGGGAATCACCGGCAAGGATGCGGAAAAGATCCTGGAATCCGTCGGCCTGACCGTCAACAAGAACACCATCCCCAACGAACCGCTTTCACCCTTCGTGACCAGCGGTATCCGCGTAGGTTCCGCGGCAGCTACCACCCGCGGCCTCACCGAAGATGATTTCTACCAGGTGGGCCTGGCCATTGCCGAGGCGGTCTTCAATGCGGGCGATGAAGCCCGTTTGGAGCAGGTTGCCAAGCGCATGGAGGCCATCATCCAGGCACATCCGCTCTATCCCCAGATCACCTATTAGGGATACAATCGAAAAACCAATTCGATGCGTGTGGCGCCCCGGGCTTCGACTCGGGGCGCTTTCCGATAGAAAGGGCGAAGCGATGGGTGACGAATCCCCGAAAACAGCCAATATCCCCATTCCGGAAAACCGTCCGAGCTGGGATGAGTATTTCATGACCCTCGCTGAGCAGGTTGCGACAAGGACGACGTGCTTGCGGAGGGCTGTCGGTGCAGTAATCGTGAAGGATAAGAGGATCCTCGCGACGGGCTACAACGGGGTCCCCTCGGGTTTGCGTCATTGCTGCGAAACAGGGTGCCTCAGGCAGCAGCTGGGAATTCCCAGTGGTCAGCGGCATGAGATATGCCGTGGTTTGCACGCCGAGCAGAACGCCATCGTGCAGGCTGCCCGCTACGGGATAGATATCTCCGGTTCCACGATGTACGTGAACACCCAACCCTGCGTTGTCTGCGCGAAGATGCTCATCAATGCGGGTGTCGAGGAAATAGTCTATTCGAATCCGTATCCCGACCAGCTTTCGATGGAACTGCTCGACGAGTCGGGGGTTCGTTTGAGGATGTTCAGCCGCGAATAGCCGGCAAACGACAAGCCGGCGGGGTATGTTCAGACTTGATGATAAGTCAATCCTTTACAGCGTAAACGGTTGGGATATTATAACAATGTATTGCTATAGGAAGATGCGCGTGAAATACGCTAGGTAAATGAGAGTGGAGTATGGTAATCGCAGTAATTGCAGCTCTTCTGGTCAGCGTGCTGAGTCTCGTTCCCTTCTGGGTAGCGGTAAAGAGGGTACGTCTGATCAACGAGACGGCGTCGGCTGGTGTGCTCGGCCCCTTCCTACTCACGATTGCGGTCTCCTTCCTCATCCTGCTTGCGGGAATCGTGCTTTGCAAGGTCATTGCGGCAGATTACCAAGTGGTATACTCGCTCACTGAACTTATAGCATTCACGATCGGCGTGGTTGTTATGGGCTTGCTTATCAAGCAGCGCCAGAAATAGAAAAAGGAGAGTAGCATGGCTTTTGAGCTTACGGGTAATCCGCTTGCGGATATCGCAGCCCCGATCGAAGAGCTGAGCGAATCGTTTAATTCGACGTTCGTGGTCAGCTTCGGTAACGGCATCGGCCTTACCCAGTACACCGCGTGGATGATCCTCATCAGCATCGTCGTGCTGGCAGTGGTCCTGGTGGGCGTACGCAAGGTGCAGGTCGTCCCCAAGGGCAAGTTCGCGGGACTGATCGACTGGGGATATGACGCAGTGTGCCGCAATATGGGTGAAGGCGCTATCGGCCATGGTTGGAAGAAGCACATCCCCTTCCTGGCAACTCTGTTCTTCTTCATCCTGATCAGCAACATCATCGGCCTGATTCCCGGTGCTAAGACCCCCACTGGTTCTCTCAGCGTCACTTGGGCACTGGCTCTTATTTCCTTCGTGTACTTCAACGCATACGGCATCAAGGCAAAGGGCGGCCTGGGCTACATCAAGTCCATCGCCCCTTCCGGCTTGCCCAAGCCCATGGTTCCGATCATCTGGTTCTTCGAATTCTTCTCCCTGGTCATCCGCCTGCTTACCCTGGCCGTTCGACTTTACGGCAACATGTTCGCAGGCCACATGATCCTGGGTATCTTCGCAATCATGACCCAGTTCTTCATCCTGGAAGTGGCAATGGCGGGTGCAAGCTTCGTCGTCGCACTGCCCTCCATCGCATGGGCGCTCTTCCTGCTGGTCATGTATGCGCTCGAATGCCTGGTTGCATTCCTTCAGGCATACGTCTTCACCATACTGTCGGCCGTGTACGTCGGCCTGGCAACCTCTTCCCACTAAAGGGCTCCAGCCTTTCAATTGGGTAAGATTTCGAGCGGGAGATTCTCCCGCTCATAGTTTCGGCTTTATCCGGCACGAATACGCCGGTTAGGCATAGTGGTAATTGTTTTCGGGAAAGCCCCGAAAACGACAAAAGGAGGAAAACGTTATGGAAACCACCTTCATCATCGCAGCATTGAAGGTCGTCGGCTACGGCCTTGGCACCATCGGCCCTGGCATCGGTCTCGGTCTTTGCGGTTATGGTCTGTGCGTAGGCTCTGCACGTCAGCCCGAACTCGCTGGCAAGCTGTTCACCAACGCCCTGATCTTCGGCGCACTCGCAGAAGCACTCGCCCTGATCGGCTTCGTTCTTACCTTCATCTTCTAAAAAAGCTTAGTGTTGAATTGCATTTAGCTAAGAAAGAAGGTGGATACGTGAAAAAGACGAAGCTGGTAAAGGTAGGCACCGCTGCAGCAGCGTTCGCTGCGCTTCAGTGCGCTTTCCCCGTCCTCGCATTCGCCTCTGAAAAGGAAGGCATCGCGGTTCTCATCCCCGATATGAACGAGTTCATTCCCATGCTCGTGGCCTTCCTTATCATTCTCGCCATTCTGGCGAAGCTCGGCTGGCCTGTAATCGACAACATCATCACCAAGCGTGAGACCACGATTACCGAGGCATTGAAGAAGTCCGAGGAAGCCCAGGTAGAAAGCGAGCGTGTGCTTGCCGAGTACCGCAAGCAGCTGGCTGACGCGAAGGCTCAGTCTGCCCAGATCATCGCTGACGCACGCGCCACCGGTGAATCCGTTAAGGCTGACATCACCGCTAAGGCACAGGCTGAGGCGGCGGACATGATCGAAAAGGCCCGTGGCGCCATCGAAGCCGAGAAGAAGGCTGCTATCGCCGAACTTCAGAGCTCTGTGGCAGATACCTCCATTGCTGTTGCATCCAAGGTTATCGGTGCGGACCTCAGCGACGATGAGCATCGTCAGCTCATCGAACGCTACGTAAACGAGGCGGGTAGTTTCAATGCCAACTAACCGTCACACCGCAAAAGCCGAAGCCGAGCTGTACGCAACGACGCTTCTGGAAGCCCTGAACAGCGAGGGTGGGCTTGACGCAGTCATGAACGGTCGTACCCAGATCGATACCATCGTCAGGTACGCACGCGCAAATGCCCAGCTCAATGAAGTTATGGCTGATTCCAGTGTTGCGCCGGAGCAGCGCGCACAGCTCGTCAAGCGAGTATTCGCAGATTGCGAGCCCGCTTTGGTGAGCGTGCTCGCCGTTATGGCAGAGCGTGGCGATTTCTCCAGGTTGAACCGTATCTCGGACATCTACGATGCCAAGATCAGGGAAAAGTTCAACGTGTGCGTGGTCGACGTGGTCACCCGTGTTGCGCTTGACGATCACCTGCGAGAAGTAATCAAGAACAAGGCCGGCAGGGATCTAGGCTGCGATGTTGTCCTCAACGAGAGCATCGACACCAATCTCCTGGGCGGTATCATCATGAGCGCCAATGGGCAGCGCATCGATGCAAGTGTGAACACTATGCTCGACAACGCTCGTACAGCGCTGAAGAAAAATTAACGATGGAGGTGAATGTAAGTGACTGAAATCACCGCACAGTCTATCGACGACGCGCTGCGCAAGCAGCTCGATGCGCTGAATACAAGTGTTGAATCTCGCGAAGTCGGCACGGTAATTCAGGTTGGCGACGGTATTGCCCGTATCGATGGCCTGAAGGACGCGATGGCTGGCGAATTGCTCGAATTCACCGGTTCCAACGGCAAGACCGTCTACGGCATGGCTCAGAACCTCGAAGAGGACGAAGTCGGCGCCGTATTGATGGGCGAGGTCACCGCAATCAAGGAAAACGACATGGTACGCACCACTGGTCGTATCGTGGAGGTTCCTTCTGGTCGTGCGCTGCTTGGCCGCGTCGTGAACCCCTTGGGCATGCCTCTCGACGGTAAGGGCCCCATCGAGGCCGAGGCATATCGTCCCGTCGAGTTCAAGGCACCCGGTGTTATTTCCCGTCAGCCCGTTTGCGAACCTATGCAGACCGGCATCCTCGCAGTCGACTCTATGATTCCCATTGGCCGTGGCCAGCGAGAACTCATCATCGGCGACCGCCAGACCGGTAAGACTGCTATCGCAGTCGACACCATCATCAACCAGAAGGGCCAGGACATGATCTGCATCTATGTTGCGATCGGTCAGAAGGCCTCTACGGTTGCGGGTCTCGTCGAGACCCTGGAAAAGCATGGCGCGATGGAATACACCATCATCGTCTGCGCTTCCGCAGCTGACTCCGCTCCCCTGCAGTACATCGCTCCTATGGCAGGTGCTGCAATGGGCGAATACTTCGTGTACAACGGCGTCGACGGCAAGCCTGCAAACGCCGAGAATCCCGGCCAGCACGTTCTGTGCATCTACGACGACTTGTCCAAGCAGGCCGTCGCATATCGCCAGATGTCTCTGACCCTGCGTCGTCCGCCGGGACGCGAAGCATATCCTGGCGACATCTTCTATCTGCACAGCCGCTTGCTGGAACGTGCAGTCAAGATGTCCGATGAAAACGGTGGCGGTTCCATGACCGCTCTGCCTATCATCGAAACCCAGGCAGGCGACGTTTCTGCCTACATTCCTACCAATGTCATCTCCATTACCGACGGTCAGATCTTCCTGGTTACCGACCTGTTCTTCCAGGGCCAGCGCCCCGCAGTAGACGTAGGTATCTCCGTTTCCCGCGTAGGCGGCTCCGCTCAGACCAAGGCTGTCAAGAGCGTTGCAGGCTCCCTGCGTCTGGACCTTGCTTCCTATCGCGAGCTTCAGGCGTTCACCCAGTTCGGTTCCGACCTGGACAAGGCAACCACCGACCAGCTCAACCGCGGTGCCCGCATGATGGAACTGCTCAAGCAGGGCCGTTATGTCCCCATGGCCTTCGAAGAAGAAGCCATCGCCGTTTATGCTGGCAACCATGCCTATCTGGACGACCTGCCGGTAGAGGACGTCGTACGTTTCCGCAACGAGCTCATCGACTATCTGCGCGCTGCGCATGCCGATCTGCTGGCAGAGCTGCACGCTGAGAAGAAGTTCAATGAAGGCATCGAGGCTAAGCTGAATGCCGCCATCGAACAGTTCAAGCAGCAGTTCGTCGTTACGGACAAGGCTTAAGGCAGGTAGCGCATGCCGAACCTACACGACATCGAAAGGCGTATCAGCTCCGTAAATTCTACGAAGCAGATTACGCGTACCATGGAAATGGTCTCTGCTGCGAAGATCCGTCGCGCTACCGAGCGCATGGAAGCTTCCGCTCCGTATTCCAATTCCATGAGTGAAATGCTGGCGAATGTCGCGTCGCGTGCGGCTGGCTCCGACAATCCGCTTCTTCAGGAACGCGAAGAGGTCAAGAGGGTCCTGTACATCGCCGTGGTCTCCGACCGCGGCCTGGCAGGCGGCTTCAACTCGAACGTTCTGCGCCATGTCGAAAAGGACATCAAGGCAAAGGCTGCCGAGGGAATCGAAAGCCACGTCGTCGCATGCGGCAAGAAGGCTATTTCCTTCTTCAGCTTCCGCAACATCAACCTTGAAATGGTTTTCAAGGATCTGTCTGCGGATCCTACCGTTGAAGAAGCGGCCGCAATCGCCACCAAGGCGATCGAGGGTTACGCTAACGGCGAGTACGACAAGGTGGTTCTGGTGTATAACCACACCAAGAATGCAGCCGAGCAGGTTCTCTGCGAGGAAGTCGTATTGCCTGTTGACACTTCGAATGTCAGCACGCCAGCGGTTTCGTCCGACGATAACGCCGGTGAAAGCACTGCACAGGCTATCGCGGCCGATACCATTTTCGAGCCCGATACCGAAGCCGTCCTTAACGGATTGCTGCCTGCGTATGTGAAAACCATGATCTATCATGGCTTGGTCGACAGCGCTGCCGGTGAGCAGGGTGCACGTCGTACCGCAATGAAATCTGCAACCGACAACGCGACTGAAATGGTTGAGACCCTTCAGAGGTTCTACAACCGAGTTCGCCAGGGCGCCATTACTACCGAGATCAACGAGATCGTCGGTGGCGCCGCAGCATTGGAGGAATAAAAGGCTATGACTACGAATAACGAAAAGGGGGTTAAAGGTCGCATCGTTCGTATCGTCGGACCTGTTATCGACGTTGAATTCCCGCAGGATGCAATGCCTGCGATTTACAACGCTCTGACTGTCGATGGCGATACTCCGATCGGTCAGGTCCATGTTGTACTCGAAGTACAGATGCACCTGCCGGGCGATCTGGTCCGCGCCGTAGCAATGTCTTCCACCGACGGTCTGATCCGCGGTATGGAAGTCGTTGACACCGGCAACCCCATCATGATGCCTGTCGGCCCTAACACCTTGGGTCGTATTTGGAACGTAATCGGCGAGCCCGTAGACGGCCGCGAGATGCCTGAAATCGATCAGTACATGCCGATTCACCATCCCGCACCTGCTTACGAAACCCTCACCACCAGCACCGAGATCTTCGAGACCGGTATTAAGGTCGTCGACCTGATCCAGCCCTTCATCCGTGGCGGTAAGATCGGTCTGTTCGGTGGCGCAGGCGTTGGCAAGACCGTATTCATCCAGGAATTGATCAACAACCTCGCTCAGGAGCACGGTGGTACCTCCGTATTCACCGGCGTAGGCGAGCGTACCCGCGAGGGTACCGACCTCTACCTGGAAATGAGCGAGTCCGGCGTTATCAACAAGACCTGTTTGGTTTACGGCCAGATGAACGAGCCTCCCGGAGCACGTCTGCGCGTCGGTCTGGCTGGTCTGACCGAAGCCGAGTACTTCCGTGATCAGGGCCAGGACGTTCTGTTGTTCATCGACAACATCTTCCGCTTCACCCAGGCTGGTTCCGAGGTATCCGCACTGCTCGGCCGTATGCCTTCCGCAGTAGGTTATCAGCCCACTCTGGCAACCGAGATGGGCGACCTGCAGGAGCGCATTACGTCCACCAGCGTCGGCTCCATTACTTCCGTGCAGGCAGTATACGTTCCCGCCGACGACTTGACCGACCCGGCACCTGCAACCACCTTCACCCACTTGGACGCAAAGACCGTTCTTTCCCGTTCCATCGCGGAGCTGGGTATCTACCCCGCAGTAGACCCGCTGGAATCTTCCAGCCGCGCACTGGATCCCGAAATCGTCGGTCAGGAGCATTACAACGTGGCAGTTGGCGTTCAGGAGATCCTGCAGAACTACAAGGACCTCCAGGACATCATCGCTATTCTGGGTATGGACGAGTTGTCCGAAGAACAGAAGTTGATCGTTAACCGCGCTCGTAAGATCCAGAAGTACCTGGGCCAGCCCTTCCACGTTGCCGAGGTCTTCACCGGCAACCCGGGCAAGTACGTAAAGCTCGAAGACACCATCCGCTCCTTCAAGACCATTCTTGATGGCGAGTGCGACCACATCCCCGAGCAGTGCTTCGTTTACAAGGGAGCCATCGAGGACGTCTACGAAGCTTACGACAAGATGACTAAGGAAAACTAACATGCCTAGTTTGACCTGCGACATCGTCACTCCGGCTCAGCTTCTGTATACGCAGGAATGCCACATGGTTGTCGTCCCTGGTGAAATGGGCTCCATGGGCTTCATGAAGGATCATGCTCCGCTTGTTTCTTCTTTGGCCGACGGCATCGCACGAGTGTATTCAGATGCGAGCACGGTGGCGCAAACCTATGCGCTCCAGGGCGGTTATGTCCAGGTGACTGGTGAAAAGGTGATCATTCTGGCTGACAGGGCCATCCCGGTTTCGGATATCGATCTGGCCGGCGTTCAGGCACAGGCAGCGGAATTGGAATCCCAGATTGCCAATCTTGCCGAAGGCAGCTCCGAGCGTGCCTTGCTGGACATCGATCTTGCCTGGTGCAAGGTGCAGGAACACGCAGTTACCGCATAAATTTCCTTGCATCGAGCGTTTCGCTATCGAAGGCGCCCCGAAAGGGGCGCCTTTTCGCGTTGAGGGTCGTTTATGGCACAGGTGATGATGATTGGCGGGGGTTGGCCTTTCCTCCTTGCATTCGCTGGTATGATTGGGTGCGGAAAATAACGGCGTCCTTGCGCCGCTTTTGCCCAGAGCTTCGTGTGCGATCCAGGAAGTCCTCGGGCAAATCGAAAGAGCATTGCGAGGCATCGAATGGGATTCGTCCATCTTCATAACCACACTGAGTATTCGCTCCTCGATGGGGCGACCCATATCATCGATATGGTCAAGCGGGCGGCAGAATTGGATATGCCGGCGGTTGCCATTACCGATCATGGAGTCATGAGCGGTGTTCCAGAACTATGCGACGCTTGTGCCAAAGTAGAAAAGCAGACTGGGAAGAAGGTCAAGCCCATCTACGGTTGCGAGGTGTACTTCACAACCGATGATTCTCTGAAAAGGGAGGGTAAACCCAGGCTGTACCATATGATCCTGCTTGCGAAGACGAATGAGGGATATCACAACCTCGTCCGTCTGGTGAGCGAATCGCATGTCGAGAATTTCTACTACAAACCAAGAACTACCCTTGAGATGCTCAAGAGGTACTCCGAAGGCCTTATTGGCACCAGCGCCTGCATCGGCGGCATCATCCCCCAGCTTCTCGATAACCGCCAATTCGAGGATGCGGTTATTTGGGCGAAGCGCTTTGCCGAGATCTTCGAGCCAGGCGATTTCTACATCGAGCTGCAGGACCAGGGAATCATGACCGATTCGGGCATGACCCAGAACCAGCTCAACCATCAGCTTGCCGAGGTTGCCCGCGAAGCGGGGTTGAAGACGACTGCCGCCAATGACTTCCATTACCTGAGGAAGGAAGACGCGAGGGCGCAGGATCTTATGATCTGCATCGGCACGGGCTCCCAGTTGAACGATCCCGACCGTATGGCCTTCCCGAACCAAGAGTTCTACATGAAGACCGAGGAGGAAATGCGCGAAACGATGCGCGATTTCCCCGAAGCATGCGACACTACAGTTGAGATCGCCGAAAAATGCAACGTCGAACTGGAACGCGATTCCATTCTTCCCCGCTTCCCCCTTCCCGAAGGAGAAACGGAGGAATCCTGGTTCCGCAAGCAGTGCGAGAAGGGCCTGATCTTCCGCTACGGTGACGAGAATACCAAGAGCATCCAGGATCTGCCCAAGGAAATCGTGGACAGATACGAACATGAAGCGGGCATCATCCTGCAGCAGGGCTTTCCTGCATACTTCCTTATCGTTCAAGAATATATCCAATGGGCGAAAGAGCACGGCATCGGCGTCGGCCCGGGGCGTGGTTCTGCGGCCGGTTCCATCGTTGCCTATGCCATGGAGATCACCGACTTGGATCCCTTACCGTATGGCTTGATCTTCGAGCGCTTCCTTTCCCCCGAACGCGTGGAGATGCCCGATATCGACGTCGACTTCGACGATCAGTACCGCCAGGATGTTATCGACCATGTTCGAGATGTCTATGGCGAAGACCATATCGCAGGTGTAATCACCTTCGGTAAGCTGCAGGCGAAGAATGCCGTCAGGGACGCCACGCGTGTGCTGGGTTATAGCTATAACGCGGGCGATAGGCTGTGCAAGATGATCGGCGATGAGCTTGGCATCAGCATCTCAAAGGCGATCGAGACAAATCCCGACTTGAAGAACGCCTACGAGACCGAAGAAGAGGCGCGCACCATCATCGATGCGGCGCTCTCCATCGAAGGGCAGATCCGCGGCGAGGGTGTGCATGCCTGTGCCACCATCATCTGCCGCGACCCAATGTCCGATCATGTCCCCGTGAAGCGCGATACCAAGGGCGGCGGCATCATCACCCAGTACGACGGTCACTATACGCCCGACCTCGGCCTGCTCAAGATGGACTTCCTCGGCTTGCGAACCCTGGGCGTGATCAGCCGTGCCTGCAAGAATGTCTACGAGCGCTATGGAATCGAGTTGAATCCCACCGACCTTCCCTTGGAGGACGAAAAGGCCTTCGACCTGATGTGCCGGGGCAATATGGATGGATTGTTCCAGGTGGAAAGCGCCCTGTATGTCACGCTGTTCGCGCGCATGCAGCCCCGTCAGTTCACCGACATCGTTGCATCGATTGCGTTGAACCGTCCGGGTCCTCTTCAGAACGGCTTCGTAGACGACTATGTGAACCGCAGGCAGGGCAAGTGCCCCGTCGTCTATTACGACGATCGCCTGCGTCCCATCTTGGAGGAAACCTACGGCACCATCGTCTACCAGGAGCAGTTGATGCAGATATCCATGGCGATGTGCGGTTTCTCTGCAGGTAAGGCAGATAAGCTGCGCAAGGCCATGGGCAAGAAGAAGCTCGACGTCATGCAGTCGTTGGAGTCCGACTGGAATACCGGTGCGGAGGAAAACGGCTATTCGCTCGAGGTTGCGGGCAAGGTGTGGAACGACGCGCTGCACTTCGCCGAGTATGCATTCAACAAGTCGCACTCCGCCTGCTATGCGGTGCTGGTCATGCGCACGGCCTTCCTGAAGGCGCATTATCCCAAGGAATTCATGGCTGCGGTACTGTCCAGCTACATGGGCAACAACGATAAGCTGATCCACTACATTGCCAGTTGCGGCGCTTCGGGGGTGCAGGTACTTCCCCCGGATATCAATTCGTCCAACCTGGAGTTCACGCCCGTGGATGAGGGAGTGCGTTTCGGATTGGCGGGCGTGCGCGGTGTCGGCGAGAAGGTGGTCGAGGAAATCATCCGCGAACGCAATGCGAACGGTCCCTACACCAGCCTCCACGACTTCGTGTACCGCATGGATTCGAAGTGCTATAACCGCAAGACCCTGGAAGCCCTCATCAAGGCGGGAGCCTTCGATTCGACGGGCTATACCCGCAAGCAGCTCATGCGCTTCATCGACGAGACCACCTTGCTGGAAAGCGCTGCGAAGCGACAGAAGGACAAGGATTCGGGCCAGATCAGCATGTTCGACATGTTCGCCGATGATGTCGATTCGGGTTTTTCCGAGGAAGTGCCCCCGCCCGACGGAATCGAGTGGGATAAGCGGACCCTGTTGTCGTACGAGAAGGAGATCTTGAAAATCTACGTCTCCGATCATCCCTTGCGGCCCTATCAAGCCCAGCTGGCACGCCTTTCCAAATTCCGTTTGGGCGACCTTGCGGAACGCGATAAGGAAATCAAGAGCGCGATCTTCGTGGGAATGGTCACCAATGTTGCGACCAAGCTCACGAAGACGGGCAAGCGCATGGCGAATTTCGTACTGGAGGACACCACCGGAAAGGTAGACTGCGTGTGCTTCAAGTACGACGATTTCGCTCAGCATCTCGAAGAGGACGCGATCGTTCAGGTGAAGGGAAAGTACGAGGTCTCCGACCGTGGAAACCAGCTGATGGCCTTCGAGATCAGCCGTTTGGAGCTGCACGAAGAGGAGCCGGTGGACAATTCGCCTAGGAATGTTTCCATCTCGATCATGCAACGCGACATGACCCAGGATTCGATGGTTTTCCTCAACCAGATTTTGAAGAAGTATCCCGGCCAGGATGGGGTTGCCCTCATGGTCAGCCAGGCCGACGGTCGGAAGTTCAGGGCAGAGCTGCCCCTGACGATCGATTCCCGCAATCGCGGGGTGTACACGGAGCTGCATCAGCTGTTCGGCCGCCAGGTTTGGGAGGTGTTGTAGATGCCCACATTCGCCCTGAAACTTTCTTACGATGGGAAGCCGTTCTGCGGGTTCGCACGCCAACCCGGCATGCTGACCGTGCAGGGCGAGTTGGAGCGTGCTCTCGAGATGCTCTACCGGCGCCCTGTGCAAACCGTGTGCGCCGGTCGCACCGACTCGGGTGTGCATGCCTTGGGGCAGGTGGTGAGCTTCGATCTGACCGAAGCTGAGGCGGGCATCCGCCGAGACGATGCGCTCATGCGTTCGCTGAACGCCCTGACCCATGACCGCATGTCCGTATGCGAGGTGCTCCATCCCCGGGAAGGATTTTCCGCCCGTTTCGACGCGAAGGCGCGCGAATACCGTTACTTCATAGCGAATACTCCGTATCCGCCTCTGGTGATGGGTGATTTCAGCTGGCAGATCACATCCCCGCTCGATGTCGAAGCCATGAGGAAGGGTGCTTCCCACTTGATCGGCGAGCATGATTTCAAGAGCTTCTGCATGGCGGTTTCCGCGGTGGGCAAGCCCACGTGCCGCAATGTGATTTCCATCGACATCGATTCGGTCGAGGTGATGGGCCAGCAGCTGATCTGCATCAAGGTCGTGGGAAGCTCGTTCCTGCATTCCATGGTCCGAACCATCGTGGGCACTTTGGTTGCCGTAGGACGTGGCAAGCGCAGACCCGAATGGGTGGGGGAAGTGCTCGAGGCGCGCCGCCGGGAAGCTGCCGGGGAAAACGCCCCTGCCCAAGGCCTCATCTTCTGGGGGGTCCGCTACTGATGCCCGAGCGCAGGTCGTATGATGCCGCCTGCTGGGAATGCGCGGGGGGCAGGGTGTTCCTGGAACCGAAGAAAGCGGGTCTGCTGTCCGCCCTCGTGCGGAGCGTGCAAGGCAGCGGAGGTTCCAAGTCGCGTTTCGGGGCTAAAGGAGCTTCTGATTTTGATGGTCGCGATGGTGCCGACGCCCATCATGGGAAGCGGGATGACCGTGGCCAGACTCCATCTCCTATCCCCGTGCGCCCAGCGTGCTTCAGGCAGCTCTATTCTTCACGGGATGGGCGCTTCGTGGTCTTCGAGGACGCGCATGGCCATCTGACCTCGGTGGATTCGTCCCGATTCGCATGAGGGAAAGCCCGCTCATATAGCAGTTGGGGAAGCTGTTTTGCCCAGAGGTTCCGTTTGCCCGCAGATCGAAGGCGGCATCGTGTCCTAAACGATGCCGCTTGCCGTTTTTTCGCATCCGAAACAACAGAACATCCAATAGCGGTGAGATGAATCGGAGAAAAACCGTTACAGTCTTGCAGATTGACAAAACTCAGGAGAAAAAGGGGGATACATGGAAGAAAAGACCGTTGCCCGTTCTTCGTGGTCGGGCAAATGGGCGTTCATCCTGGCGGCTGCCGCATCTGCGGTCGGCTTGGGAAATATGTGGCGTTTCCCGTACCTTGCAGCAAAGTACGGCGGCGGCATGTTCCTTATCACGTACTTGGTGCTGGTCGTGACCTTCGGTTTCGCGCTGATGATGGTGGAAACCGCCCTGGGTCGCAAGACCGGCTTGAGCGCGATCGGTGCATTCGGTGCCCTGAAGAAGAAGTACCGTTTCATCGGTGTCTTCCAGTCCATCATCCCCTTCATCATCACCCCGTATTATTGCGTTATCGGCGGTTGGGTTGCGAAATATGCCTTCGCATACCTGACGGCGGGTCCCGATGCGCTTGCGGATGGCGGTGGCTACTTCACTTCCTTCATCGCGGGCAATTATTCCAGCTTCTTCTGGATGGCGGTATTCGTAGTGCTCACCTGTGCGGTCATCTTCTTCGGTGTCAAGGGCGGTATCGAGCGCTCCAATAAGATTCTCATGCCCCTGCTCATCGGCATGGCGCTGTGCATTTCCATCTATGTTATGACCATGCCCGGAGCATTCGACGGCTTGAAGTACTATCTGGTTCCCGACTTCTCCAAGTTCAGCCCTGAACTGGTTATCGGCGCCATGGGCCAGATGTTCTACAGCTTGAGCCTGGCCATGGGCATCATGGTGACCTACGGCTCCTACATGAAGAAAGGCGACGACCTGGAGCATTCCGTCCGCCGTATCGAGATCTTCGACACCGGTATCGCATTCCTGGCGGGCCTGATGATCGTTCCTGCGGCATTCGTTGCGATGGGATCCGGCGAGGCTGTTGCCGAAGCTTCCGGCCCCTCCCTCATGTTCATCGTGCTTCCCCAGGTATTCCAGTCCTTCGGCGGCGTTGCCACCGTTCTGGGCTTCGCGTTCTTCCTGCTGGTCATGTTCGCAGCCTTGACCTCTGCCATCTCCCTGACCGAAACCTGCGTTTCCATCGTCCAGGACTCCCTGAAGTCCTCCCGCCGCAGGGCTTTCATCATCGTTACCGTCTATGTGCTCGTTGCGGCGACGATCGTCAACCTGGGCTATAACGACCTGTCCTTCATCCAGCCGCTTGGCGAGGGCTCTTCTATCCTGGACTTCCTGGACTTCATCTCCAACTCCGTCATGATGCCCATTGCATCCTTGATGACCTGCATCTTCATCGGCTGGATCGTGAAGCCGAAGGTGATCATCGACGAAGTCAAGATTTCGAGCAAGTTCAAGTCCGAGGGCCTGTTCGTGGTCATGATCAAGTACGTTGCCCCCGTTCTGGTCACGATCATCCTCATCGCCTACGTCGCAGCCCAATTCGGATTCTTCTCGATGTAGCATCGGTTTTACGCAAAAGCTTGCTTCAAAGGCCCGACCGCTCTGCGGCCGGGCCTTTTTGCCTTCGGTCTTCATCCTAGGTGCGGTATCATGAGCCAGTTAGACAGAATGGCAACGTCATAAAGGAATCATCATGGCACTTTCCATCGGCATCGTCGGCCTGCCCAACGTAGGCAAGTCCACGCTGTTCACCGCACTCACCAACAAGGGCGGCCTTGCGGCGAACTATCCCTTCGCCACCATCGAACCCAACGTGGGCATCGTTCCCGTTCCCGACGCCCGCCTGAACCGTCTGGCGGAAATCGACAATCCTGCGCGTATCGTTCCTGCAACTGTAGAGTTCGTGGACATCGCCGGTTTGGTTGCGGGTGCATCCCAGGGCGAGGGCCTGGGCAACCAGTTTCTTGCGAATATCCGCGAAACCGATGCGATCTGCGAGGTGGTCCGTTTCTTCAGCGACCCGGATGTCGTGCATGTCGCCGGCAGGGTCAACCCCGCATCCGATGTCGATACCATCAAGACCGAGCTGATCCTTGCGGACATGGGAACCATCGAGAAGGCCATGCCCCGCTTGGAAAAGGAAGCGAAGAGGGATAAGTCCCTGGGCCTTCGGCTTGAAACCGCGAAAAAGGTCTACGAGGGCCTGAACGAGGGCAACCGTGCGCTCACTTTGGGACTGACCGAGGAAGAGGCGAAGAGCATCTACGACTTGCACCTTCTGACCATGAAGCCCATGCTCTACATCGCGAATGTGGACGAGGATGCCATGAACGACGAGCTTCCCGAAATCGACGGCTGCACCCCGGTGCCTATCTCCGCGAAAATCGAGGCCGACCTGGCCGAGCTGGATCCGGAAGAGGCGGCTGAATACCTGGAGGCGCTGGGCTTGGAAGAAAGCGGCCTGGCCCGCCTTATCCGCGAGGCGTACAAGCTCTTGGGCCTGCATTCCTTCTTCACCAGCGGCGAGACCGAGACCCGTGCATGGACCGTACCCATCGGCGCCAAGGCCCCCCAGGCTGCCGGCGTTATCCATTCCGATTTCGAGCGGGGTTTCATCAAGGCGATCACCGCCTCTTTCGAGGACTACAGCGAGCTTGACGGCGAGGCCGGATGCAAGGCTGCCGGTAAGCTGCGCCAGGAAGGCAAGGAATACGTGGTGCAGGACGGCGACGTCATGCACTTCATGTTCAACGTATAGGAACGACGTTTCGCATGGCGCGCCGGACCCAGCAGGGTCCGGCGCGTCTGCATGGAAGGGGCGCGATGCAGGCGTTTACGCGGAAGGGAATAACGGTAGGCCAAGGGATGCCGAAAGCGATCATCCCCATCATGCCCCGCAATCTGGATGACGCCCTCGAGGCTGCGGATGGGGCGGTGCGGGCAGGTGCGGATTGCGTCGAGCTGAGGCTCGATTTCTGCGATGAAGCGGCCGACGAGCGTGCAATGGCCCGGTTGTGCGCCCGGCTTGCGGGATGCCTCGAGAGCACCCTGCTGTTGGCGACCTTCCGTTCGAAGGGGCAAGGCGGCCAGGCCGAGCTTCCCCCCGATGCTTATGAGCGCCTGATCGGATCGGTGGCATCGGTCGGAGGCGTTGACATGGTGGATGTGGAAATCGGTTTCGGTGACGAGGCGGTTTCCCGCATGTGCGGCCTCATCCGCGAGGCAGGGGCGGTTCCCGTGGTCTCCCATCATGATTTCCAGAAGACCCCCGAAGCGGGCGAGCTGGAAGCGTTGCTTGCACGGATGGAGCGCCTGGGGGCGGGAGTCTGCAAGTTCGCCGTCATGGCGGCGGATGCTGCCGATGCCCTGCGCGTCATGCAGGTGACGGAGCGCTATTCCCGTATCTCCCAGGTGCCCTTGCTCACTATGGCGATGGGCCCGGCAGGAGGCGCAACCCGCATCCTCGGCGAGCTCTTCGGCTCGAGCATGACCTTCTGCGCGCTTGGGCGGGCTTCGGCGCCCGGCCAGGTGCAGATCGGGCAGGCTCGCGTGCTGATGCAGGGTATCCACGATATTTCTCAGCGATAGCGGCCGCCTTCGGGCGAAAGGATCCCTGTGTTCCATACGGGGCGGCAGAGAGGGGGGTTTTATGGAGGCAAGGGAGGCAAGGAGGCTGCTCGAGCGGGTCGCCTCGGGCGATGTGTCCGTCGACCAGGCGCTCGCACGTTTCCAGACCGCGCCTTTCAGCGACCTGGGTTTTGCGAAGGTAGACCACCATCGCGCCCTTTCCCAGGGGGTATCCGAGGTGATCTACGGCGAGGGCAAGACGGCAGGCCAGATCCTGGAAATCTGCCGGTCCATGGAATCCGCCGGCCAGAAGCGGGTGCTCATCACGCGTCTCGATAGCGGGAAGGCGCATATCCTCTCCGATGATCTCGACTTGGAATACTACGAGCTTCCCCGTGTGGGGCTGGTGGGCGGAAAGCCCCAACCGGACGGTGCGGGTTACGTTGCCGTCGCCTGTGCGGGAACGAGCGACCTCTTCGTTGCGGAGGAGGCTTCGCTTACCGCCGAGGCCCTGGGGAGCCGGGTGGTCCGCCTTTACGATGTGGGCGTTGCCGGAATCCATAGGCTTCTTGCGCATTCGGACGAAATCGCCCGTGCGCGGGCGATCGTCGCCGTTGCAGGCATGGAAGGCGCCCTGCCGAGCGTCGTTGCCGGCTTGGCTTCGTGCCCGGTTATCGCCGTGCCTACAAGCGTAGGCTATGGGGCGTCGTTCGGGGGGGTGGCCGCCTTGCTCGCGATGCTCAACTCCTGCGCGAGCGGCGTTTCCGTGGTGAACATCGATAACGGATTCGGTGCAGGATACCTTGCCTCGATGATCGATCATATCGGTGTCGTAGAATAGACTCGGTGTCGGGCGAACCTTTCCGGCACATCTAGGGGAAGGAGCGTCTGAAGTGGACGGGCTTCATTTCGATTTCAGGGAAAGCGCCACGAGGGCATCGATCATCTCCCAGCTGGAGAGGCATCTGGAAGCGTGCGGAATCGATGACGACTCCGAAGAGCGCGTGGCCAGGGCGGGCGTTCCCGCCAGGCATCACCACGATTACCGTGAAGTGCTTGCAACCATCGATGCCTTGGAAGGTGTGAGCGAGGCGGTAAGATCCGACATGCGTGGGATCTACGGCATCCTCTCGCGCGCCGAGGCGCAGGCGCATGGGGTGGAGCCTGGGCAAGAGCACTTCCACGAGGTGGGCAATGCAGCGGGCATCGAAGGCGTGCTGCGGGTATGCCTGATGGTCGAGGCGGCCCGTGTTGGCCGCATCACGGCGACGCCCGTCCAGGTGGGATCGGGGACCGTGCGCTGCGCGCATGGCGAGCTTCCCATTCCCGCGCCGGCAACCGCGGCAATCCTCGCGCAGGGCATTCCCGTGCATCCCGTCCGCCTGGATGGGGAGTTGTGCACTCCCAGCTCGGCGGCGATGATCCTGCATTTCGTGGACGAATTCGGGGAAGGGGCGATCTGTGGCTAGGCAGAAGGGTGCAGCTGGAGGACGGGATTCGGCTTCCCGTCGGAGGGGCCTGGTGGCAACGGGGTTCTCCTGGCTGCTCGTCATCGCGTGGGCGGCTGTGATCTTCTCCATGTCGGCACAGCAGTCTTCGGGGCTTTCGTCCGGCTTCACCGGCCAAGTGCGGGAAGTCGCCGTAGGCTTCCTCGCCTTGTTGGGCTTGGGCCCCGACAGCTTTTCGGTCATCTGCCATTTCGGGGAATACCTGGTGTTCGGCGCGCTGCTGGCGAATGCGTTCTCCTGCCGCCTCGGCCTGGGGAAGTCCTTCCTGTTCGCGCTGCTGTGTGCGAGCGCCTATGGGGTGACGGACGAATTCCACCAGCTGTTCGTCCCTACCAGGATGTGCGACCCTTTGGATTGGCTGACCGATACCCTGGGTGCGGCCTTGGGTTCGCTTGCCTGCGTGCTAGCGCTTCGCGGGCGCCGTTGATTCAGCCTGCGTCCTTGCGCGCTGCTTTGGTATCATTGGCCCGTATGTGTAAAAACAATCGCGAAGGTGAGCTTCAATGACCCAGCATGTAAGCGAAAAAGACGTGCGCGCCATTGCAGAATACGCCCGTATCGGCCTGACCGACGAAGAGCTTCCTGCAATGACGGAAGACTTGAACGCTATCATCGAAAGCCTCAAGCCTATTACCGAGTACGACCTGGAGGGCGTTAAGCCCACGTTCCATCCGGTCGGCGATCTTTCCAATGTGATGCGCGAAGACGTTGAGGGAACCAGCTTCACTCAGGAGGAAGCCCTCTCCAATGCGCCGAAGCAGCAGGACGGAAGCTTCCTGATCCCGTCCATCCTTGGTGGAGGTGAAGCATAATGGATTTCGCTTGCATGGGTGTCGACGCCATCCAGGCGGGTCTGCGCGTGGGCGATTTCTCCGCGACCGAGGTCGCGCAGTCGTCTTTGGACCGTATCGAGCGCATCGATGGTGCGGTGAACGCATTCCTGGAGGTAACCCCCGAACTCGCTTTGGCGAAGGCCGCCGAAGTCGATAAGGCGATCGCCGAAGGCGACTTCGACCAGATGGGTCCCTTGGCGGGCGTGCCCGTTGCCTTCAAAGACAACATGAACCAGATCGGGACGCATACCACCTGTGCCTCCCGTATGCTGGAGAACTATGTTTCTCCCTATACCGCAACTTGCGTGCAGAAGGTCATCGATGCCGGCGGACTGCCTTTGGGTAAGCTGAACATGGACGAATTCGCCTTCGGCTCCACTACCGAGACCAGCGCCTTCGGCACGACCAAGAACCCCTGGGGCTTGGACCGCGTTCCCGGCGGCAGCTCGGGTGGCAGTGCTGCCGCGGTTGCAGCCGGCCTGGCTACGGTCGCTTTGGGCAGCGATACCGGCGGATCCATCCGCCAGCCGGCAAGCTTCTGCGGCGTCGTGGGCGTGAAGCCCACCTATGGCGCTGTGAGCCGCTATGGCGTCGTCGCCTTCGGCAGCTCGCTCGACCAGGTGGGCCCCTTCGCGCGAAACGTCCGCGATGCAGCGCTTACCCTGAACGCGCTTTGCGGCCGCGACCCGCTGGATTGCACCAGCCAGGCCTGCGACTTCGATTTCACCGCGAATCTGGACCAGGGTGTCGAGGGCATGAAGGTGGGTATCGTCCCCGCCTTCCTGGACGCCGAGGGCCTGGACCGCGAGGTTCGCAATGCCGTGATGGGCGCAGCGGAGAAGCTTGCTTCCCTGGGGGCGGAGATCGTCGAGATCGAGCTTCCCAATGCCCAGGCGGCGATCAGCGCTTATTACGTCCTCGCTCCCTGCGAGGCCTTCTCCAACCTGTCCAGGTTCGACTCGGTCCGCTACGGTTACTGCGACCCCGGCCATAAGGATCTGGGGGGCCAGTACGAGGCGAGCCGTGCCCAGGGCTTCGGCGTCGAGGCGCGCCGCCGCATCATGCTGGGCAGCTACCTGCTCTCCTCGGGCGTGTACGACAAGTACTACTATCCCGCACAGCAGATCCGCACGCTGATCACCCAGGATTACCTGAACGCCTATCAGAAGGTGGACGTCATCCTGTCCCCCATCGCGCCTTCGGTGGCTTGGAAGTTCGGGGCCGTATCCGATCCCACCAGCATGTACCTGGCGGATATGTTCACCATTTCCATCAACATCGCCGGCAACGGCGGCATGAATCTGCCCGTGGGATTGGGCGAGGATTCCGGCATGCCCGTGGGCGTCCAGCTGATCGCCCCGCCGTTCAAGGATGCGAACATGCTCCGTGCCGCTGCGGCCTTGGAGCGCGAATACCAGTGCGTCGGCGTTGCCCCCGATTTTGCGGGCGAGGCGGCCGTGAAGGGCGGTGAATAGCATGAAGACCATGGAAGAGGTCCTGAAGGATTGGGAAGCGGTTATCGGCCTGGAGGTCCACTGCGAGCTGACCAAGCTGAACACCAAGATGTTCTGCGGATGCAAGTTGGAATTCGGCGCAGAGCCCAATACCCATACCTGCCCGGTTTGCCTGGGCCTTCCCGGAGCCTTGCCCGTACCCAACAAGGCGGCCATCGAGAACATCGTGCTCGCCGGCCTGGCAACCAACTGCGAGATCGAGAAGCACACCATGTTCTACCGTAAGGGTTACATGTATCCCGATATGGCGAAGAACTTCCAGACCACGCAGGGCCCCAAGGCATTCTGCATGAGGGGTTGGCTCGATCTGAACGTCGATGGCAAGGGCGCTTCCGAACGTCCCATCATGGCGCAGCTGGAAGAAGGGGAGTCTGCTGAAAACGTGACCCGTACCGCCGAAGGCTATACGGCGCGCGTGGGCATCACCCGTATCCATATGGAAGAAGACGCCGGCAAGATGATCCACATGGGCGGCGGCGAGGGCCGTATCAGCGGCGCAACCCATTCGCTGGTCGACTACAACCGTGCGGGCACCCCGTTGATCGAACTCGTTACCGAGCCCGACCTGCGTACCCCCGAAGAGGCGCGCCTGTTCATGCAGAAGCTCCGGCAGATCTTCCTCGCCTTGGGCATCTCCGACTGCAGCATGGAGGAAGGCAGCCTGCGCGCAGACGGCAATATCTCGCTGCGCCGCCGCGGAACCACCCAGTTCGGTACCAAGACCGAGCTCAAGAACATCAACAGCTTCAAGAGCCTGCATGACGGCCTGGCGTACGAGATCTGCCGTCAGGCGGAGGTTCTGGAAGAGGGCGGCATCATCTACCAGGAAACCCGTCATTGGGATCCTTCCGCAAAGCGCACCATCGTCATGCGCGTGAAGGAAACCGCGGACGACTACCGTATGTTCCCCGATCCCGACCTTGCTCCCTACGACCTGTCCGACGAATTCATCGAGGCGGTGCGTGCGAAGCTGCCCGAGCTTCCCGATCAGAAGGCTGCCCGCTTCGCCGAGAGCTTCGGCCTTTCCGGGTACGATTCCCGCCAGTTGGTGGAGAACATGGCCACCGCCGATTTCTTCGAGGCATGCATGCAGGATGCCGATGCGAAGCTGGCAAAACCCTTGGCGAACCTGATCAACAACGACATCGCCGCCCTTATGAATGCCGACCAGGATTTCGACCTGGCGTCGTCGCCACTCACCCCGGCGCGTGCGGTCGCGCTCGTCGACCTGGTGGCGAAGGATGCCATTTCCTCCAAGCAGGGTAAGGAAGTATTCTCTGCGATCCTGGAAGAGGACAAGGATCCCGCCGCCATCGTGGAAGAGCGCGGCATGAAGCAAGTCAGCGATACCGGTGCCATCGAAGCGGTCGTCGACGAAGTGCTAGCAGCGAACCCCGATAAGGTCGAGCAGTACAAGGGCGGAAAGACCGGCCTGATCGGCTTCTTCGTCGGCCAGTGCATGAAGGCCATGAAGGGTCAGGGCAATCCCAAACTCATCAATCAGATGCTTTCCCAGAAGCTGGAAGGCTGATCCGAAGAAGTTCACCCTGCTCGTGGAATCGTTTCCGGGTAGGAATGGGCAGGCCGCCTAATGGCGGCCTGCTTTGGCTATTTCGTGCGTTTTCGGCGCTTATGCCGGACGCATGATAGATTAAACGAATTGAACTTTTCGCGAAATATCGCAGCGTGGTCCGCAGAAGGAGGAGAGCTTGGCTGAGAAGGCGCCCATATTCGATTATTCCGCAGCGCGCGACAGTGCGGCGTCTCCTGCATCCCAGAACCGGGCCCGCGCCGTGGGTGGGTCTCCTGCGGGCGACTTCACGGCCTTGGATGCCGCGGGCATTCCTGCCGGCAAGTCCAGGCCTCCTGCAAGGCGTACATCCCAGGCGCGTCCTGTTTCTGCGGGACCGTCCAGGCAGTCCAGCTTGAAAAGCGTTGCCATGTCGCTCGAAGAGCCCGACGCTTCCGAGGCCGCGCTTGCCGCCGCCAAGGATCCGCGGGTGTCCTCGGATAGGCCGTCGGTGAAGCAGGCTGCATCGCGCAAGGCGAAGAGCCCCTCCCAGAAGCGCAGCGAGAAGAAGCGGGCAGCCAAGGGTGCTGGCGATACCGCACGGGGTGCTGCGGAGGTTCGGGGCGATGCGGAAAATCCCGTTGCGGTAGGCAAGGGGGTGCGTGGGAAGGCTTCTTCCAAGAAAGGGAAGGCATCCAAGGATGCCCGCTCCCAGAAGCGCAGAACCCTGCGCAAGCCGAAGTCCGCGGGAGATTTGGCCTCCCTTATCACCAACGGAATCCTCGATTTGGCTTCTGCTGCGGTCGAGTTCGTGAAGAAACCCCACAGCAAGGCTTTTTACAGGGGGCTTGTGGCGGCGCTGGCTGTCGTAGTCGCCCTCATGTTCATTTATCCTTCCGTACGTGATTACTACGTCGCCTTACGCAATAACGCGAAGAGCGAGGCCGAATATGCCGCCCTGCAGGAATACTACGATCAGCTGAAGGACGAGGTGGAGACGCTCAATTCCGATCAGGGGGTCGAAGATGCCGCGCGGGATGAATTCGGCATGGTAATGCCGGGAGATGTATCCCTGAATGTGAAGGACCTTGAATCCGAAGCCGACTTCGACAAGGATCCTACCGATATCGGCATTACTCCCGCGGGTAGCGTCGAGGCTCCCGAAGAATGGTACACGCCGTTTTGCGATTTCATCTTCGGGTACGACGGCTAAACGGATCGGGATCATCCAAGCGCCCTCTTCGCGGGGGCGTTTTGCTTTGGACACGGAAGGAAGAATCCGAAAGGGGAATCCATGAGGTTTGCAGCAATCGATATCGGAACCGTGACCTGCCGCCTGCTTGTCGCCGACGTGCGCGAAGGCGAGCTGACCGAGCTGCACCGCAGCTGTGCGATCACGAACCTGGGGCAGGATGTCGATGAGAACGGATACTTGCTGGATAGCGCCATGCAGCGCGTAGATTCCCAGATCGCCTGCTTCATGGAAACCATCGAGGGCTTCTCTTCTCCTGGCAACCCGGTCAAGGTGGTGGCGATGGCCACGTCGGCGAGCAGGGATGCGTCCAATTCCGCCGACTTCGTCGCGATGCTGGAACGGCGCGGGGTGCACCTTTCGGTTATCCCCGGGGAAAAGGAGGCTTCGCTCTCCTTTGCGGGTGCATCTTCCGATTTTGCGGGGGAGAGCATCCTGGTTGCCGACGTGGGGGGCGGCTCGACCGAGCTCATTGCAGGAATCGGGGGTAGCGAGCCTATCGCCAAGCATTCCTTCAACATCGGTTGCCGTCGCGTTACCGAGCGTTTCCTGAAGGCCGATCCGCCGACGGAAGATCAGCTCGATTGTGCAATCGAGTGGTTCGAGCCCCAGTTCCGCCGCTTCTTCGAAGAGCTGGATATCCAAGGCTTCCGTCCACAGCGCATCGTGGCGGTCGCAGGGACGGCAACGAGCATGATCTCCATCGACAAGGCTATGGAAACCTATGATTCCTCGCAGGTCCATGGAGCACGGATGAGCGCCGAGAGGCTTTCGGAGATCTCCGCCGAGCTCGCAGCTTTGGATAACGTGCAGCGATGCCAGGTTGCGGGGCTGCAGTCCGGCCGTGCTCCCGTTATCGTTGCGGGCACCATTATCCTGGGCAGTATCCTGAAATGCGCCGGCTTGGATTGCTTTACGGCAAGCGAGCACGACATTCTGCATGGCATGATCATGGACGCGGCGCGGCAGCAGGCTTGCACGGACTAGATAAACGCGATCGTCGAACACGAATGGCAAGCTGTTCGAACGGGTTTCGCGTAAACCCGCCCGCCGGCATCTTGCCAAGAATAGGGAAAGGACCCCGAAAACGAAATACACTTGTTCGCTATACTGCGTCCGATCTTCCGCCATCCATGCCGAATTCAAAGAAATCATGCTTTGAACTGGGCATATGCAATTTCGCCATTCTGGGTGCTTGTTTGGTATCATTGTCCTGGACTATGGGAGCGTGGCGGAATCGGCAGACGCAGCGGACTTAAAATCCGCCGCCTTCGGGTATGTGGGTTCGAACCCCACCGCTCCTACCAATCGCAATCAAGGGGCGGGCGGTGTGCGCATCGTGCCGCCCTCGTGTTTGGATGACGGCCGAAGGGGTGTCGGGGTATGGCTGATGCGAGCAAGGCGAACCGCGTACGTGAGATGTTCGATTCCGTTGGGGAAACCCCCGAATCCTTCGGCGAATATCTTGATCGCTATGCCGAGCAGGTAGGCGATCTGGTCAATTCCTTCATTGTCCGCTCCGACCATCCCGGCATCAACGAATACCTCTACGACCCCTGGATCCGCTATAGCCGGAACGGAGGCAAGAGGCATCGTCCCCTTATCGCGTTCGCGTCCTGCCAGGCTGTCGGAGGCGACGTGGACAGGGCGCTTTCGGCTGCCGCCGCGATCGAGCATTTCCATTCCGCAGCGCTCGTGCATGACGATATCGCCGACGAAGGCGAGCTGCGTCGCGGCGAACCCTGCCTGCATCATTCCCTGGGCCTGGGTCTTGCCATCAACGTGGGCGACCTGGGGCTTTCCTGCATGGTCGAGGAAACCGTCCTGGAAGATGGGCTGCTCGACGATTCCACCAAGGTGCGCATCCTGAAGGAGCTCGCCCGCATGACGCGCGCTACCATCGAAGGCCAGGCGCTCGATATCGGTTGGGCGCGCGATGGGCGCTACGATATCGGAGTGGAAGATTATCTGACCATGGCAACCCGCAAGACGGCGCAGTATTCCGCTGCGGTCCCCCTGGTGGTTGGGGCGATTGCGGGCGGTGCCGGCGATAGGGAGGTTGAGGCGCTGCGCAGTTTCGGCCTTGCCGCCGGGCTTGCCTTCCAAATCCAGGACGACCTGCTCAACCTGTTGGGCGAAAAGGGTGCGAAGAAGAAGGATTTCCGCAGCGACATCACCGAAGGGAAACGTACCCTCGTCGTCGTCCATGCACTGCAGCATTCCGACCGTCGTGACCGTCTGGTCGAAATCCTTTCCAACAAGGAAAAGGATGCCGCCGTCCTGCAGGAAGCGGTGGACATTATGACAGAATCGGGCAGCATCGGCTTCGCCCTGGAATACGCCAAGGGAATCGTGGATCGGGCCAAGGAGGACCTGATTGCCCGAATCGCCCCTTCGCAGTACCGCGATCTGCTCGTTTCCATGGCCGACTGGTCGGTCAGCCGATTGATATAACCGCGCCCGCCTTTTCCGCTGCGGGCTCCTTTCATGTGTTTGCATTATTTCCCTGGAGATTCAGGTAGAAGGGTTTAAGGCCAATGGAAATCATCCAGAAAAACGATACCGGTGCCGCGGTCGAAGATGTCCAGGGGAAGCTCGCCGAGCTGGGCTTCCTGAACCCCTCCCAGGTGAATGGAGTTTTCGACGAGGAAACCGAAGAAGCCCTGCTTGCATTCTGCAGAAGCTCCGGCATTCCGGAAAGCAGGCAGGTCGGCGATAGGCTGTGGGCGGCGCTCATCGATGCGACCTTCCGCTTGGGGGATCGCACCCTGTATCTGCGCATGCCCCATTTCCATGGAAACGATGTCCTGCAGCTCCAGAACGCCCTGGGCGCGCTGGGCTTTCCCTGCGGCGGTGCCGATGGCATCTTCGGGGCGCATACCGAAGATGCGCTGCGCAAATTCCAGATGAACATGGGCCTTCCCACAGACGGCATCGTCGGTGCGGCGACTTTCCGGGCCATCAACAACCTGCATCATTCCTGGCAGGGGAAAAGCGAGCCGCATGTTGCCTCCCATTTGGGCTTTGCACGCGCGGCGGATGTGCTGGAGAACAACGCGCTCTGCCTGTTCGGAACCGACGACTTCGCCAGGTCCGTCGCAACCCGCATGTCCAATCTGTCCCTCGCCACCAATCCCGCTTCCAGGATCATCAGCGCCGATTCCCTGTTGGTTGCGCCCGATGACGATATGCTGCTCGTGCATATCGTGGTCGAACGGCAGCAGGCTTTCGAGAATGTTCCCTTCGTCACCTTCGATGACGAGGAAACCCTGAGCCTTCGATTGAAAAGCGCGATCGGCGCGGCCAATGCGGTTCCCCCGCGTATATCCATCTGCCTACCCGGCACTCAGTGGGAGGATGCGGGCGAAAGCCGTTCCGCCCAGCATTTCGCAATCACCTTGCTCGACGCGCTCTGCGTCGCTCTTTCCGAATAGTCCCTTCCCGAAAGGTTGCCATGGAAACTTCCGCAATCATCCTTGCTGCCGGATCCGGCACGCGCATGAAATCCGCAAAGCCCAAGGTCGCCCATGAGCTCCTGGGCAAGCCCCTGGTCCGTTGGGTGGTCGACGCTGCCCGCGAGGCGGGTGTGGGCACCATCATCAGTGTCTTGGGACACGGCATCGATGTGGTCCGCCCGCTGGTGGAGCATGATACCCAAGTCGTGGTTCAGCAGCAGCGCAACGGCACAGCCGATGCAGTGAACAGCGCGCGTGAGGCCTGCGAGGGCATGACCGGGTCCCTGCTGGTGCTTTCCGGCGACTGCCCGCTCATCAGACCCGAGACCATCGCCGCCTTGGCGAGGGCGCGCGAGGAAGCCGACGCCGCAGTTGCCGTCCTCACCATGGAGGCCGAAAACCCCTTCGGCTACGGACGCATCATCCGCGACGCCCAGGGCCAGGTGGAATGCATCGTCGAGCAGAAGGACTGCACCCCCGAACAGGCTGCGGTGACCGAATGCAACTCGGGTTTCTATTGCTTCGATGCGCAGCACCTCTTCGACGCCCTGAGCCGCGTTTCCAACGAGAACGCCCAGGGCGAGTTCTATCTGACCGATGTGATCGGCATCGCCCGTGCGGATGGCCGTTCGGTGGTGGCGCTTCGCGCCGAAGATCCCGAAGAATGCTTGGGCATCAACACCCGTCTGCAGCTTTCCGCCGCAACCAAGGCGATGCAGCGCCGTATCAATACCGGGTTCATGCTCGCGGGCGTGACCATGCTCGATCCCGAAACCGTTTGGATCGGCCCCGGCGTGGCCATCGAACAGGATGTCGAGCTGCTGCCCCAGACCATGCTCATGGGCAAGACGAGCATCGCCTCCGGTTCCGTGATCGGCCCTAACACGCGATTGACCGATACTTCGGTCGGCCATGATTGCGTGCTCGATGAGACCGTTGCAGTCGAGGCGGTTATCGAGGATGGATGCCATTGCGGACCCCGCGCCTACCTGCGCCCCCAGACGCGCCTTTGCGAAGGTGCCAAGGCGGGTACCCATGTGGAAATCAAGAAGAGTACCATCGGCAAGGGATCGAAGGTACCCCATCTCAGCTATATCGGCGACACTACTATGGGCGATGGCGTGAACATCGGCGCAGGGTCCATCACCTGCAACTACGACGGCCAGAACAAGTGGCCGACTGTGATCGGAGACCGTACCTTCATCGGAAGCGACACCATGATGGTTGCTCCCGTCACCATCGGCGATGACGCCCTGGTGGGAGCGGGATCGGTTATCACCGCGGATGTTCCCGATGGCGCCCTCGCACTCGGCCGTGCCCGCCAGATTATCAAGACGCAGCATAAATAGGCTGTTTGCTTATTTCGGGACGAGAAAAAGCCCAGATGACGAAAGAATGGGATTGCCCCGAGCGCTACAATAGCCCAAGCAAGGAAAACACCTCGATGTTAGGGGAAACATGATCAGCAACGAAATGAAGAAGACCCTGGCCGTCTTTTCCGGTTCCTGCAATCCCGAACTGGCCGATCAGGTAGCCGAGTGCCTGGGCATTTCCCTGGGCAAGGTCCGTTTGGAGAAGTTTGCCAATGGCGAGATCTATGCGCGTTATCTGGAAAGCGTGCGCGGTGCAGACGTCTTCCTGATCCAGTCCGTGGCTGGCGAGCATGTCAACGACGCCCTCATGGAGTTGCTCATCATGGCAGATGCCGCGAAGCGCGCGTCCGCACGCACCATCACCGCGGTTGTCACTCACTACGGCTATTCCCGCCAGGACCGCAAGGCGGCAGCGCGCGAGCCCATTACCGCGAAGCTTGTGGCGGACCTGATGTCCGTCTCCGGCGTAGGTCGGATCATTACCATCGACCTGCACCAGGGACAGATCCAGGGCTTCTTCGACATTCCCGTGAATCATCTGACCGCATTGAACATCATGGCGGATTACTTCAAGGCCAAGAATTTCGATCCCGAGAGGCTGTGCGTCGTCAGCCCCGATCTCGGTCGCGCGAAAGCGGCGAAGAAACTCGCCGATATCATGGGTGCGGACCTGGCGATCATGCACAAGGGCCGCCCGAAGCACAACCAGGCCGTCATCACTGCGCTTATCGGCGATGTTGAAGGCAAGATCTGCATTCTGAACGATGACATGATCGACACCGCAGGCTCCATCGTGGCAGCCGTGTCCACTCTGAAGGCGCGCGGTGCGGACAAGGTGTATGTCTGCGCAACCCATCCCGTCTTCTCCGGCCCCGCATACGAGCGCCTGGAAAATGCCGACATCGAAGAGGTTGTGGTCTGCAACACCATCCCGGTGCCCGAAGAGCATCGTAACGGTAAGATCAAGATCGTGTCCGTGGCGCCTCTGTTCGCACGTGCTATCGATGCGGTTTATTCCAACGGCTCCATTTCCGAGCTGTTCGATCCCGATTTCGCCCTGTAGGACGTTTTCAAGCGTAATGTTTTCGGCGGATCCGGTTGTATGCCGGGTCCGCCTTCGTATGGTATCTGACAGGAGGCCCAATGGCGCTCTATCTCATCGTGGGGTTGGGGAATCCCGGGGAAGAATACGAGCATACCCGCCACAATGCCGGTTTCGACGCAATCGACTTGCTAGCCGAAGAAGCGGGGGTGCGGTATTGGAAGACGGAATGCGGAGCCGTGACGGGAAAGGGCGTCCTTGCCGGCGATGACGTGGTCTTAGCGAAGCCCCAGAGCTTCATGAACCTTTCGGGCGGACCGGTGAAGCAGCTCTGCAATGCCTACGGCGTCAAACCCGACCACCTGATCGTGATCCACGATGATCTGGATATCCTGCCAGGAGGTATCCGCGTGAAATTCGGGGGCGGCCACGCCGGGCACAACGGCCTGCGTTCCATCTGCGACAAGCTGGGAACGCGCGACTGGTTCCGCGTTCGCTGCGGGATCGGCCGTCCTCCCGGACGCATGCCCGTTGCGGATTTCGTGCTGAAGCGCCCGCGTGGGGAGGAGCTGGAAGACTTCCGTTATTCCTGCGATAAGGCGGCTTCGGCCGTGCCCTTCCTGATGGAAAACGGCCTCGAGAAGACCCAGACGCGTTTCAACTAAGCGTACCGGGCGGGGCTTCGAAGGGACCGGGCTCCCTAGATGGCGGGAATTACCCTTAAATGGATAGGAAAAACACGGAAACGCACCCGTCGAGGTGCGTTTTCGGTACAGGGGGACCCGGTTGCGCGTCCGCGTTGCGCCGTCGGTTGGGATTTGTGAGAAAATAGGCGGCGAGAAAACGCACAATGGAATAGGTCACGACATGTCTGCACGCTTCAACATCCTGCCGGCCGACGATCAGGCCGTTTCTGCATTGCAAACCAGTCTCGGCTTGCCCAGGTTCATCGCAACCACCTTGGTGGCGCGCGGGGTATGCACCCCCCAGGCTGCCCGTGAATTCCTGCACCCCTCCCTTGACCGGGATTGGGGCAATCCGTACGACATCCCCGGCATGGACGGGGTGGTCGAAGGACTGGAAGGCGCCATCCGCGCCGGGAGGCGCATCGTCGTATTCGGCGATTTCGACCTGGACGGCATCTCGGCGACCGCGGTGATGACTCGCGGGCTCCGTATGCTCGGTGCTGATGCGGTCCCGTTCATTCCCCGCAGGTCGGACGAGGGCTACGGTATCACCGAAGCTGCGATAGAGCGCGTGATGGAGGAGTCTCCAGACGTGCTGGTGACTGTCGATTGCGGTATAGCATGCCGCGATGAGGTGCGCATCCTGCAGCGCCGTGGGGTGGAGGTTTTCATCACCGATCATCATGAGCCAGCCGATTTGGTTCCGGCCGACGTCCCCGTCTGCGACCCGAAGCTCGATCCCGAATCCCCGCAATCCATCCTTGCGGGCGTCGGCGTGGCTTTGAAGGTCGTCCAGGCGCTCGGCGCCCGTTTCGGGCAGCCCCATCTTTGGCGTGAATATACCGATCTTGCAGCTTTGGGCACCATTGCCGATCTCATGCCTATGAAGGGCGATAACCGTGCGCTCGTTGCAGACGGTGTCGCACGCATGAACGAGGCGCCCAGGCCCTGCATCGCGGCGCTTCTGGGTTGCGCAGGTGCTTTGGACAAGCCCGTTGCTGCAGTCTCGCTTTCCTTCAGCATCATTCCGCGCCTCAATGCCGCGGGTCGTATGGGCGATGCCCAGGTGTCTTTGGACCTGCTGCTTTCCGACGATTTCGGGGAGGCGGCCGATAAGGCGGAGGAGCTGGAGGGGATCAACGATCGCAGGCGCGCTATCGAGGCGGAGCTGGTGGAAATCGCGATGGAACAGGCGGTGGAAACCTACAAGGGCCAGCGGGCCCTGGTGGTTTCCGGCGACGGCTGGCACGAGGGTGTGAAGGGCATTGTGGCAAGCCGGCTGGTGCGTACGTACGGCGTGCCGGTCATCCTGTTCACTATCGACGAAGATGGGCAGGCAAGGGGCTCGGGGCGCAGCGTGGGCCGTGTCAATCTGTTCAAGGCGGTCGAAAGCTGTTCCGATATCCTCACCCGATTCGGGGGGCATGAAGCCGCAGTGGGCGTGACCTTGCCCGCCGAACGCCTGGCGGAATTCCAGGACCGGCTTTGCGAATACATGGACAGCCTGCCCGAGGAGAACTTCCATCCCCGCATCGCAATCGACAGCTGCGTCGATTTGTCCGAGCTGACCTTGGAAAACGTCGCCCTCCTGGATTCGCTTGCCCCCTTCGGCCAGGAAAACAGGCAGCCCTGCTTCCTTGCACGCGACGTGTTGCTCACGAAGGCCCGTGCGGTGGGGGCGGAAAAGAACCATTTCTCATGCATGCTCACCGATGGCGTCAATTCGGTCGCGGGAATCATGTTCCATGCCTCGGATATCGACATGCTCATGCGCTGCGATAGCGTGGTCAATGCGGCATTCGAAGTGCAGATCGACGAATGGCGCGGGCGTAAGAGCGTCAAGGCGATGATCGATTCTTTGGCGCCGGTGAAGATGTGCGGGGCTTTGGAGGCATGCCTCGACTTGGACCGCGACTCCTTCGTGGCGGATCTGTACGCGTGCGGGGATTCCGTTGCAGCGCGAGAGGCAGGCGGTCTGGATTCGGGAGATGGGGAGTCTACCCATGAGCTCGAGCAGGCCCGGGATGCATGGGAGGCGCGCATTGCCGAAAACCCCGGCTCCCTGCGCAAGCAGATCGTGCGGGCACTTATCGGCGACGGGCAGCTGTTCAGGTCCCAGCGTCAGGTGCTCGACGCTTTGGGCAGGGGCGATTCGGTGCTGACCATCATGGCGACGGGGAGGGGCAAGTCGCTCACCTTCCAGACCTTTGCCGCGATGCAGGCGCTTTCCCGCCATCAGGCGAGCCTTCTGGTGTACCCGCTGCGCGCCCTTATCGCCGACCAGGCATTCCATATCACGCGCAGCTTGAGCAGGTTCGGGGTCACTGCCGAGGTCCTGACGGGCGAATCCGCCCCCGACGAGCGGCGGCGTATCTTCGAGGGCCTGGCCGGGGGCAGGGTCGATATCGTGCTCACTACGCCCGAGTTCCTGGACATCCATGCCGAAGAATTCGCGAGCAGCGGGCGCATCGGCTTCCTCGTGTGCGACGAGGCGCACCATATCGGGCTTGCCAAGGCCGGCAACAGGCCGTCTTATGCGCGCATGGGGGAAGTGAAGCAGCGTTTGGGTAATCCTGCGGTGTTGGCGCTGACTGCTACGGCGAATTCCGATATCGCCCGCGATATCCAGGAGTCCCTTGGAATCAAGCGGCGTATCTTCGATGAGAGCCGCCGTCCTAATCTGAAGGTGGAAGACCGCCGCGGGATCAAACGCAGGGAAAACTACCTTGCCAACCTGATCGCATCAGGGGAAAAGACGGTCGTCTATGTTAATTCCCGTCAGCAGTCGGTGTCCCTGGCGCGGCAGCTGCGTAAAATGGTTCCCCAGATGGCGCCCTTCATCGGCTTCTACAACGCGGGGCTTTCCCGCGACGAGCGCAAGCGGGTCGAGGAGATGTTCAGGGATGGCGACCTTCAGGTGCTGGTTTCCACATCCGCCTTCGGCGAAGGCGTGAACATCCCCGATATCCGCCATGTGGTCCTGTACCACATGCCGTTCAACGAAATAGAATTCAACCAGATGAGCGGCAGGGCGGGCAGGGATGGCAAAGAAGCGGTGGTGCATTTCCTGTTCGGACAGGACGATGCATGCATCAACGAGCGCCTGCTTTTCGAGTCCACACCCGATCGCGACCATATGGCCTGCGTGTACCGCCAACTCCGCAGCATGCAGAGGGAAGCGGGACCGCGTCCGTTCGATGCGACGATTGCTGACATCGTTGCCGCCATCAACGATAATGGGGGCAGTCAGCAAACCGCTCCTGCCAGCGTGGCCTGCGCGATTTCCGTTTTCCGAGAGCTCGGCCTGGTCGAGACAAGTGCGGTTGGAGATGGCGCGCGCCTGCGCTCTATCCGCGTGGTCGATACCGGGCGGAAGGTTGAGCTCACTGATAGCGTGCGCTATAGGGAAGGGCTTGACGAGATGGAGATCTTCCACTCGTTCTGCCAGTGGGTGCTCGCAAGCACCCAGGATGAGCTGCGCAACAGGATTATCGCGCCCATCCTGCCAGAGGAACTTTAGGAACTGAATGACAATGGCTGAAGAAACGAAATACCAAGCGGTGGAAACAGCGGAAGTGATGCTCGGCGAAGGCATGGCTTCCGCAGCGACGAATGGATGTTCCGAAGAGATGCTCGGAACCGCGCATTCCGCCGAATACAGCTTCACTTCGTCGGCGGCGGGTGCCGATCCGGCGAAGGTCACCAAATGCCAGTCTCCCGAAGAGCGTTTCGAGCGCTTGAGGGAGCTTGCGGCCGAATACCTGGAGGAGAAGGACCTCGACTTCTTGGAGAGGGCCTTCAACTACGCAAACGAAGCCCACAAGGGCCAGTGCCGTAAGAGCGGCGAACCCTACATCACCCATCCTATCGAGGTCGCCATCATCCTGACCGATCTGCACATGGATGTGGAGACCTTGGCTGCGGCTATCCTGCATGACACCGTCGAAGACACCGATGCCACCTTCGAAGAGGTTGCGAAGGTGTTCAACGAATCCGTTGCGCAGCTGGTAGAGGGCGTTACGAAGATCACCCGTATCGAAGTCGAGACGCTGACCGACCAGCAGGCGCAAACCATCCGCAAGATGCTCGTTGCCATGAACAAGGACATCCGAGTCATCGTCATCAAGCTCGCCGACCGCCTGCACAACATGCGCACCCTGTCCGCCCTTCGCGAGGACCGCCGCATCTTCAAGTCGCGCGAGACCTTGGAGATCTATGCGCCTATCGCGCATCGTCTGGGCATCAACTCCATGAAGTGGGAGCTCGAGGACCTTGCATTCTTCTATCTGGAGCCCGTCAAGTTCAAGCAGGTTTCCCGCCTGGTTGCCGAAAGCCGCCAGGAACGAGAGAAGTACCTGGCCTGCGTCATGAAAGAGCTCCAGGAGGAAATGGACTATCTGGGCATCGAATGCCAGATGATGGGCAGGCCCAAGCATCTGTATTCCATCTACCAGAAGATGGTCACCGGCGGTAAGGACTTCTCGGAGATCTACGACCTCATCGCGGTTCGCATCATCGTGAACTCGATCAACGAATGCTATTCGGCCCTTGGTGCGGTCCATTACCTGTGGCATCCCATGCCCGGACGCTTCAAGGACTACATCGCAATGCCCAAGTACAACATGTACCAGAGCCTGCATACCACCGTTATCGGTCCTGCTGCAAGGCCCTTGGAAGTGCAGATCCGCACCGAGGAGATGCACGAGATGAGCGAATATGGCGTTGCCGCCCACTGGAGGTACAAGGAAGGCGGCGGAGGGAAGAAGGATGCCGCTTTCGACCAGACCCTGGCATGGTTGCGCCAGATGGTCGACTGGCAGGACGAGACCCGCGATTCCCGCGAGTTCCTGAAGACCCTCAAGGTGGACCTTGCGGATTCGGAAGTATACGTGTTCACCCCGAAGGGCGAGGTCGTCAGCTTGAGGGCGGGCTCCACTCCCGTCGACTTCGCCTATGCCATCCACACCGAAGTCGGCAATCACTGCGTGGGTGCCAAAGTGAACGCCGCAATCGTCCCCTTGTCCTATGAGCTTCAGATGGGCGATCGCGTGGAGATCCTGACCCAGAAGAGCGCGGCCCCCAACCGCAACTGGATCACCATAGTGAAAACACCCAGTGCGCGCAGCAAGATCCGCTCGTACTTCAGCAAGGCATCGCGTTCGGACGACCTGCAGCTGGGCCACGATAAGCTGGTGCGCGAGATGCGCAAGAACGGCATGGGCATCAACAATGCACCTGGCCAGCGCGCCCTGCGCGAAGTCGCCGAGCATCTGGGTTTCAAGGACGTCGATGAGATGCTCATCGGCATCGGCTGCGAGCGCGAGAGCGTCCAGCATGTCGCGAACCGCATGATCAAGCTCATGGTCGACCGCGAGGCGGAAGCGGAAGCGGAAGCCCAGCGCAGCTACAGCATGGGAATCAATACGGGCAGGGCCATCCCCCTGCTCACCAACGTGAAGCATCCCAGCAAGAAGGAGACCCATTCCAGCAGCGGCATCGTGGTCAAGGGCGTGGAAGGCGTGCTCGTGCGCCTGGCGAATTGCTGCAATCCTGTTCCGGGCGACGATATCATGGGATTCGTCACCCGTGGCCGCGGCGTTTCCGTGCACAGGAGCGACTGCCCGAATGCGAATTCTCTCAAGACGCAGAAGGAACGGATCATCGATGTGTCCTGGGATGCCAACCCCAAGGGCGATACCACGTACAAGGCGGAAGTGGTCATCGAGGCCGTCGACCGCATGAACCTGCTTCGCGATGTCATCGCGGTGCTTTCCGAAGAGGGAGCCAATGTGCTCTCGTCCTCTTCGCGGGTGTCCCCCCGCGACAATATGGCGGTGTTCAGGTTCCTCTTCCAGGTAAGCGACGTCGGGGCTATCAACAGCATCATCAGGAAGGCGGCGGCGGTCCATGGTGTCTTCGACGTCCACAGGACCATGCCGGGCGAAGACCCTGCCGCGGATGCGCGTAAGGCCATGAAGAAGGGGAGCATCAAGTGAGCGTGATGGTGAATAAGGTGACGACCGGTTGTGCCCCGGTTGAGTACGTGGTCGTCGGGATGCTTGAGAACAACGTCTACTACATCGAGGACGGCGAAGGCGGCGTTATCGTGTGCGATCCCAGCGATCAGGCGGAAACGCTCCTTTCGGTTGCGGGGGATAGGAAGGTCTCTGCGATCTTCGTTACCCATAGGCATTTCGACCACGTCGGTGCCCTCGCCGCTTTGAAGGAGGCTACGGGTGCACCCGTATACTGCGGTGCAATCGATGCACCCGGCGTCGAAGGGCCGGAAGCCGGATCCCACGGCGTGGTGGTGGACTCGTGCAAGGTGGACTATCCCGTGGAAGACGGGCAGTCCATCGTCGTGGGCAAGACCACCTGGAAGGTGATCCATACTCCCGGCCATACCAAGGGCGGTGTCTGCTATTACCTCGATCCGGAGGATTGTTCCATCGAATGCGAGGGTCCGCGCTATCCCCTGCTCCTTTCGGGCGATACCCTGTTCCATCAGAGTACCGGACGCACCGATTTCGAGGGCGGAAGCGAGCAGGACATGCTCTATTCGATGAACCGTTTAGGCGAGCTATCCGACGAAACCCTGGTGTTCCCCGGGCACTCTTCCCTGACCACCATCGGAAGGAACCGCTTCTGGGTAATCGAGGCGTATGCCCGTTTCATCGGGATGGAGCAATAGCCCCGGGCGATCTTTCCCAGTACTGCTGTAAGGGAATCTTTACACTTGGGACGATGGGCTGCGGTAAAATTGTTCGCTAACGCCGTTGTCCCAGATGCTGTTAGGAGCGCATATGGCACGCAAAAGGAAGTATGACTACTTCAAGACCTTCGAAGAGCAGGCGAAGACCGTCATCGAAGAGGCGGAGCTGCTCGTCGAGGTTATCGAGAACTTCTCCTCTGCAGACGACATCAAGGCCGTGCTGCCCAGAGCCCATGAAATCGAAAATCGAGGCGACCAGCTGAACCATGAGAATTACAACGCGGTTGCCGTTGATTTCGTGACTCCCATCGATCGCGAGGACCTGATCGATATCTCCAGTTCCCTCGACAGCATTATCGACCAGATGGAAGAAACCATCATGGAGTTCTATATGCTGCACATCCACAGCATGCACGAAAGCTGCCTGGAATTCGCCCGCTATGTACTCGAGGCGTCCCGTGCGCTGCTGATTGCCGTCCAGGACTTCCAGAATTACAAGAAATCCGCTACCTTCCGCGGTGCTATCGCGAAGGTGAACGATTGCGAGGAAGCGGCAGACGAGGCATATCTGCGCATCATGCACAAGATGTACAGTGCAGATAATCCCGATCCCATCTTCGTATTGGTGTGGACGCGCATCTTCGACCAGCTCGAAGAATGCTGCGACGGTTGCGAGCATGTGGCAGACGCCTTGGAAACCGTCATGCTGAAGGATTCCTAAGCCGAACCTTCTCTCTCGAGATTCGAATCGAAACGGGTTGGGGGATTGTTCCTCCAACCCGTTTTCCGTATCGGCCCGGTCTCTCTAAGGGAGGATGCTTCGGAAAGCGGCCGGTCAGATCCTGTGCTTGTGGCGTGTCTTGTCGCGGCCGCGGGTGGAATGGCGGCTCTTCTTCATGCTCTTACGGGCGTGCGCGGCCAAGGAGGAGATTTCGGAAGCTCCCAGGTCGGGGATGGTATCCTTGCCCTTCAGGGCGCGAACGGGCTTGGCAAGCGCATCGGCCATAGGGATGGTCAGGTCGCGTGCGGGTTTGGTGCGCCATCCGAATTCCAAGGAGGCTATCCTGATGCCCACTCCCAGAAGGACGCAGATAAGGCCGGACCAGTTGTCGAGGATGTGGTAAGTGCGCATGATGGCGTAGGCGCTTGCACTGATTGCCGCGGCGGTTGCGTAAAGCGATCCAGGGGTGAATGCCGCGATATGGCGGTTGAGCGCGACATCTCGGACGATGCCGCCTCCCACGGCGGTGAGCATTCCCAGTAGGATCGCGGGGACGATTCCCAGGCCGGCGGCAATCGCCTTTCCGGCTCCGATGACTGCCCAGAGCCCGCATTGCAAGATGTCCATGATCTCGATTAGGGGGTCGGCAAGCCTTACGAGCCTTCCGAAGTAGAACACCACGACGGCGCAAATCACGCATGCGACGATCAATTCCGGTCTCTGGAAGGCGTAGATACCGTAATCCTGAAGCAGGACGTCGCGGATCATGCCTCCGACCAAGCCGATGATGATCGCCATCATGATGGTTCCAAGGATGTCGTACTTTTCGCGCGTTGCGGCGAGTGCGCCGGTCATGGCGCTGGTAACGGTTGCGGTCAATTCGAGCCAGAACGGAATGGCCAGTCCGGTATCAAGCATTCGGCACCTCCTTGGGTTTTGATCGATTCTTCGGGTTTCACTGCGGAAGCAAGTCCTTGGGCAAGCGATTCTGAATCCCATGGGGCCTTCTGAGAAGAGAAGACAAGGGAACTCCATGTTTGCATCAGATGTCGTCCATCCTACAGGCGCAAGCGGTTCGGTTTTATGCGCATGTGGTTAATTGAGGGTAAAATCAGCGCTCCCTATGGGGGCGGCTGGTATCATTGGGAAGGCTGTGGGGCCGCCGTGTCCTATGGAACAGAAAACGAACGAAGAAAAGGAACCCGATGGCATTAATCGTAGCAAAGTTCGGCGGAACCTCCGTTGCCTCCCCCGAACGTATCCAGATGGTTGCCAAGCGCCTGATCTCCATCAAGCAGCAGGGCAACGACGTGGTGGCCGTAGTTTCGGCAATGGGCAAGACCACCGACGAATTGGTCGGTTTGGCCGCTGCACTGAGCAAGAACCCTCCCGCCCGAGAAATGGATAGGCTGCTTTCCACGGGCGAACAGGTTTCCATGACCCTGCTCGCCATGGCAATCGAGGCGAGGGGCTACCGCGCAATGAGCTTTACCGGCCGTCAGGCGGGTATCAAGACCAGTACCGAGCATAAGAAGGCCAAGATCCAGCTCGTGCATGCCGATCGCATCCAGACCGCAATCGAGGAGGGCTACATCCCTGTCGTTGCGGGCTTCCAGGGTATCGACGAAAAGGGCGATATCACCACTCTGGGCCGTGGCGGTTCCGACACCACCGCTGTTGCCGTCGCCTACGGCATCGGTGCGGATGTGTGCGAGATCTATTCCGACGTCGACGGCGTATACAGCGCCGATCCCCGCCTAGTTCCCCGCGCACGCAAACTCGACGTCATCAGCTACGACGATATGCTCGAGCTGTCCAGCGCAGGCGCCGGCGTTCTTCAGGCACGTGCCGTCGAATTGGCGCGCAAGTACAATGTTGTCATCCATTCCCGCTCTGCATTCTCCGACGCACCGGGCACCCTGATCAAGGAGGACGATCCTTCCATGGAAAAGGCAGTTATTTCCGGCATCGCTCATGACACTTCGGAAGTGAAGATCACCATCCGCGACGCTCCGGACGAGTCCGGAATCGCATCCAAGATCTTCAGCGCCCTTGCCGGCAATAAGGTCAACCTGGACATGATCATCCAGAACGTGTCCGAAGAAGGCAGCACCGACATGACCTTCACCTGTCCCGAGTCCGACCTGGACAAGGCGCGCGAGGTTGTGGAGAACGTGATCCCGGTTATTCGCGCCCGCGACTATGTGGTCGACGAGAACATCGCGAAGGTGTCCCTAGTGGGCACCGGCATGAAGTCGAGCCCCGGTGTTGCCGCCCGTGCATTCACCGCGCTCGCAGAAGCCGATGTGAACATCATCCTGATCTCCACCAGCCCCATCCGCCTGTCCATGGTTGTTGCTGCTGACCAGGTTGAAGTGGCCGTTCGCGCTTTGCATACCGCATTCGGATTGGATTCTGATAGCGTATTCGAAGAGACGATGCTTTCTGCTGAAGAGCTGGAGGCCAAGAAGAAGAAGGGCCGCTAGGCCGCACGGCTTCCAAATGGCATTATCCGGGTGGCAGGTGCACGAACCTGCCACCCGTTTTTTTTATGTATCCGATCACCTGAAAGGGGAACAACATGGCTTGGACCAAGGAAATGCCCGCAAATCCCGTAGTCGCAATCGCCGGTGCAACCGGCGCGGTCGGCCGCGAGATGCTCAAGTGCCTTGAACAGGTGAACTTCCCCGCCAAGGAAATCCGTCTGTTGGCTTCCGCCCGCTCTGCCGGCCAGACTGTGCCTTTCGCAGGTTGCGGCGATTTGCCTGCTGGTGAACTTACCGTGCAGGAGATGACCGAAGAGAGCTTCCAGGGTGTCGACATCGCGCTGTTCAGCGCAGGAGCCGGTGTATCCAAGAAGTTCCGTCAGGCGGTTGTGGATGCCGGTGCTGTGATGATCGACAACTCAAGCGCATTCCGCATGGATAAGGATGTTCCCCTGATCGTCCCCGAGGTCAATGCCGAGGATGTTGCTTGGCATAGCGGCGTCATCGCCAATCCCAACTGCACCACCATCCAGATGGTCGTTGCCTTGGAGCCCCTGCGCGCTCTGGGTCATATCGACCGCATCATCGTGA
>JBJEKU010000094.1:4761-6569 GCA_051878795.1 Eggerthellaceae bacterium | reverse complement strand
ATCGTGCAATCGATACCGGAAAACAGCTGCTTGCAGGTAATAGACATGAAGCGCTCCTTACTCGGGCGAAATCTCGTAGTGATTAATCGCGAAGGACATTATATCGGCAAAGGCAGGGGTGGTGATCCTGTCGCCGGGAACATTCGTAACGCCCACAAAACAGACCAGGTTGGAATTGGAGTCGGGCAGGTAGCCGATAAAGCTGATGTTGTAGGTTTCCAGCAGATACAAGCCATCTTCGCCGACGATTTCTGCAGTACCGGTCTTGCCCGCGGGCTCGAATTCCGCAATCTGCGCATCCGTACCGGTGCCGTAGGAGACAACGGATTGGAGCATACTGGTGACAGGCGCGATTGCTTCGGTGTTCTCGATCACCTTCTCGGTCTGGTATACGGGTTCCTCACCGGTCTGGGGCTTGGCAAGCAGGAAATGGGGGGTACATTCCACGCCATCGTTGATCAGCGCACCGTAGAAGCGCGTGAGCTGCAAGGGTGTGACCATGATGCCCTGTCCGAAGCTGACGTTGTACGCCTGGATGTCGGTCCAATCCTTCTGGTCGCTCAAGTAGCCCGGGGATTCGCCCGGATAGTCGACGCCCGTGTAATCGGTCAGATTGTATTCGACGATCTTGTCATAGAGCTCTTCGAAACCCAGTTGGGATGCCAGAAGGGATGTGCCGACATTCGAGGATTGCGCCAGGATGTCGCGCAGGGAATAGACGACATCGCCGCGTGCATGCGCGTCGGAAACGTAGTATTCGTTGGCGGGAAGCTGGGCCGGGCAGAACAGCTCGTCATCGTCGGGATCCAGATCGAGCTCTTCGAAGGCGGCGGTGAAGGTCACCGTCTTGAAGATAGAACCGGGTTCGAAACCGGTGGTGATGCTCGTCAAACCCATGTTGTTGTCATCGAAGGTGGAACGGTCGTTGGGATCCATCAGGGGGTTGGTGCAGATGGCGAGGATCTCTCCGTTGCTTGCATCGTAGACGATCGCATTACCACCATCGCCCTGGATGTCGGTAACCGCCTGGGCGAGACGGTTTTCAAGGTATTCCTGCATCTCCAAGTCGATGGAGATAACGATATCCTGGCCGTCAACGGGCTCGGTCTTCTCCTTCAAGCCACCGGCGATGGGCTGGCCGTTCGCGCCGCGCTGCTGCACGAGCACGCCGTTGGTGCCGGTCAGGGTATCGTTGTAGTACAGTTCCAAACCCGTCAGGCCGTTTCCATCGGTGTCGCATACGCCGACGACCTGCGCGCCGATGGAGCCGTTGGGATAAACGCGCTTGGTATCGTCGAGGAAATAGATGCCGTCGAGATTCAGCGCCTCGACCTTTTCGGCAAGCTCGACATCGGCTTTCTGGTAGATATACGCAAAGGAAGTATCCTCTGCGGTAAGGGCTTCCATATAGTCTGAGCGGTCGCCGTCGAGAACGGCAGCCAGCTGCGCGGCCGCACCCGCAGCATCCTTCACTTCGGTGGGATTGCAGTAGATGGTCTTCGCCTCGACATCGCAGGCAAGCACATTGCCGTCGCGGTCGTAGATGGTTCCCCGCTTCGCCTGCACTTCAACGTCGACGGTTTTCGTGGCTTCGGACTTCTGGGCGTTTTCGGGGCCCACGACAACCGTAAGCCAAACCAAGCGCGCGAAAACCGCCACGACGAGGATGGCGAAGCAGATGAAAATTACACGAATACGGGCGGGATTCACCACGCCCGTATTTGCTGCAGCGGATTGCTTGCTCTGCATAGACGAATCCTTGCGACCGCCCGAACCACGAAGGCCAGCCATAAGGACTATCCTTCGGA
>JBJEKU010000094.1:0-4661 GCA_051878795.1 Eggerthellaceae bacterium | reverse complement strand
GAATCCTTGCGACCGCCCGAACCACGAAGGCCAGCCATAAGGACTATCCTTCGGAGGCAACAGCCAGACTATCGGACAGGGAAAGATCCCCCTCTTCGTCATATGCGACGATATCGTCTTCGAGCTCAAGGGTTTCGGTATAGGTAGGATTGGTCATACCCAGCTTCTTCGCAGCCTTCTTCAAGTTGGTAGGGTTGCTTGCAGTGGACTTTTCCACTTCCAGGTTGACGCTATCGGTGCGCACCTGTTCGATTTGGGTGTTCACTTCGTCGGTCTGGCTCATCACGCCGATGGTTGCCGCCTGAAGGCCCAAACGGGCGAACAGGATGACCCCCAGGAAGAGCCCGACCAGGATGGCGATACGCGCGAACCTGGTAAAGCGCTTGGAGATGGAATCGTCCAGACGGCGCGGCTTGATCACGCGCACGCGCTGAGCCCCGAGCCCGCTAACCCTGGATTCAGGCATGTCGTCGAAATCATAAGCACGTACCGCAGACACAGGCAGTCCACCTTTCCCTTTTCGTATCCTGTTCGGATATCCAATCGAACCTACGCTAATTTTTCAGCAATACGCAGTTTAGCACTGCGGGCGCGGGCGTTGCGCGCTATCTCCTCTTCTGTGGGCAAAATCGGCTTTCGCTTCACAATTTTCAGGACCGGGGTGTTCCCACAGACGCAAACGGGCAGCTCAGGCGGACAAACGCATCCTTGTGAATAATGTGCGAAGACATCCTTGACGATACGGTCTTCCAGAGAATGGTAGCTGATCACCGCAATGCGCCCGCCGGGATTGAGCCAGCGGATAGCCGCCTCGAGCCCGCTGCGCAGAACATCGAGTTCGGCGTTCACTTCGATACGGAGCGCCTGGAACGTGCGCTTGGCGGGATGGCCGCCGCTCCTGCGTGCGGAAGCGGGAATTGCCGCCTTGATGATTTCGACGAGCTGGTCGCTCGTTTCGATGGGAGTGCGCTCGCGTTCGCGCACGATGAAATCCGCGATGCGGCTCGCCCACTTCTCGTCGGAATACACACGAATGATCCGAGCGAGATCTGCTGCGTTATAGGTGTTGACGATCTCTGCTGCGGTAAGGGTGTTTTTGCCCGGATCCATCCGCATGTCAAGTGGCGCCTTCTCTTTGAAGGAGAAGCCGCGCGATGGCGTATCAATCTGCACGGAGGAAACGCCCAAATCGAAAAGGATCGCATCGATCCCGGGGACGTTCGCCTGCAAAAGCAGATCATCCATATCTCCGAAGTTCCCGCGAAGCAGATGCAGATGGGGACGCATGTCGTCGGGAAGAGAACCGAGGCGCTCGCCGGCTGCTGCCAAAGCGACTTCATCCTGGTCTATTCCGATAAGCGTTCCTTGTGCCCCGATCAGCTTGGCGGCTTCAAGAGAATGCCCCGCTCCGCCGAGTGTCGCGTCCACGAACGTGTTCTGTGTTTCTAGCTGCAATTGTTCGAGGCACTCGGCGAGCAGGACCGGTGTGTGACGATATTCGCTTGTCATTTCCACGCCTTACGACTAATCAATCAGGAAACCGAGATCGATTCCAGCATCCATTTCGTCATAACGGCGAGCATCCCAGATCTCGAAGTAACCCGTATTACCTACGATAACCACATCCTTGCTGATCTCCACCGTTTCACGCTGGTCAGCAGCAAGCATGATGCGCCCGGAGGAATCAACCTCCACGTCTCGAGCACGAGACTTCAGCTTACGACGAACCGCAAGATAGTTTCTACTCGAGGGATTGAAATCCCCCAACTTCTCCCGAAGCAGGTCGGCAACCCACTCGTTGAAGTCCGGCTGTTCGAAAACCATCAAGAATTCGTCATGCGGATCAAGAGTCACAACAAGATCGTTTGCAAGCACTTTGCGGAACTGAGAAGGAAGGGAGACCCTGCCCTTCGCGTCCACTTTGAACCGGAAGGACCCATTGAGGTCAACGATCTTTTCCGAATTCTCCATGGCCGCCTTTCCAGTGCTGCAAAGCATCTGCTGGATGCATATTATCCCACTTTGCTACACTTCGCAACATTTCAGCCCATTTTCACAACCCATTTCGCCCACTGGCATGCACCAAGCTGAAAGAAGCCGACGGAAGCGAAGGCCGGTTGAACTCCCGATCGGCATCCGGGCATGAGAAAAGCCCCATTGCCGACCCGCTCGATGCTGCAAGTAGGCAATAGGGCTTCGCATCCCGCTATTCGACTCTCTTTTCAGAAAATCCGTAAAAGGAGCCCCGATGAAGCGAATCCGCCCGTTTAAGGGCGGTTACCGTGAGCGCGCGGATGGGCGTGCAGGTATTCCTCGCGAATATGCGCGCGCTGCACATGCGTGTAGATCTGGGTCGTAGAGATGTCCGAATGACCCAGCATATCCTGGATGATACGCAGGTCGGCACCGCCATCGAGCATATGGGTAGCGCATGAATGACGGAGCACATGCGGATGCAGGTTGGGGATCCCGCACTCCAAGCCCCGCTTCTGAACCATACGGAATACGCTTTGACGGGAAATGCGCCCTCCCCGGGCATTGAGGAAGACGGCAAGGCTTGGCGCCTGCGCCCCCATCGCAAGGGATGGCCGCCCTTCGCATATATATGTAGAAAGCGCACGATGCGCCGCCCCCGAAATGGGCACGACCCTTTCCTTCGACCCCTTGCCCACCACCAGGATGAAGCCTTCATCCAGATTCACCCTATCGCAATCCAAGCCGCAAAGCTCGCTCACGCGAAGCCCGCAACCGTAGAGGACCTCGAGAATCGCCCGATCCCGCAAGTCGCGGGGAGATTGCCCGGAAACCCCCTCGATCAGATCGCACACCGCTTCGACGGATAGGACGTCCGGAAGCCGCTGGGGCTTTTTCGGAACCGCTACCGTCTCTGCGGGATTCGATTCGCAAAGCCCTTCGCGCATCAGGAACGAATGGAAGCTCTTCAATGCCGCAAGGATCCTGGATACGGTGCTGGGGGCAAACCCGCACTCCACGACCAGATGGTGCTCGAAACCGACAACGATCTGCCTATCGATCGCATCAAGACGCGCAGAACCGTCTTCGGGTAGGATTCGGGGGTGCGCGTCCATCAGATAGGAACGGTAGAGCTCCAAATCGTGACGGTATGCCGAAATCGTCAAGGGAGAAGACCCGCGCTCGGCGACAAGATACGAGAGGAATTCCCCGATTGCAGATTCCATACGCCGTCCCTTTCTCTTCCCTGGTATTCTACCCAAACCCGAAATCGCCCGCACCAGGTGGAAGGCAAGCGATATCCGCGAAAACCCGCACGACCTGGCAAAGAATGCAGTCGCAGCACTCGGGACGAAACCCAGGAAGGAAAGCTTGTCGCAAATACGAAACAAACGCATGCTAGATTAATCCAAGCGAATAGATAGCAACCGCTCAGCCCCTATTCAACGCCGTAAACCCCTGGTTTCGCGCCTTCCAGCCCCTAAAAGCCCGATCGGCATGCGCAAGGGAGGCACCAAAAGCCCGGCGAAGCAAGGTATACTGAAGCGGTTGTACAAAAAACCGCTGCGAACCGCACGGAGGGAGATATCAAGGCATGCGAACCGGTTTCGACAACGACAAATACATCCAGCTTCAGGCACAGCACATCAGGGAAAGGATCAACGAATTCGGAGGAAAGCTCTACCTGGAATTCGGCGGCAAGATCTTCGATGACTACCATGCCGCGCGCGTACTCCCCGGATTCGCGCCCGACACCAAGATCAACATGCTGAAAAGCCTGGTCGACGACGTCGAAATCATCATTTCCATCAATGCGAACCATATCGAGAAGAGCAAGGTGCGTGGGGACCTGGGAATCACCTACGAACAGGAAGTCCTGCGACTGATGGATATCCTGCGCTCCATGTGCTTCTACGTCAGCAGCGTCGTCATCACCCAGTACGCCAACCAGCCCAATGCCGATGCTTTCCGCAACCGCATGGACAGCCTGGGCATTTCAAGCTACCTCCATTACCCCATCGCGGGCTACCCCTTCGATATCGAGCACATCGCAAGCGAAAAGGGCTTCGGCCTGAACGATTACGTGGAAACCACCCGTCCTCTGGTTGTGGTAACCGCCCCCGGCCCTGGCTCGGGCAAGATGGCAACCTGCCTTTCCCAGCTGTACCACGAGCATAAGCGCGGCATCAATGCGGGCTACGCCAAATACGAGACCTTCCCCGTCTGGAACCTGCCTCTGAAACACCCGGTGAACATAGCGTACGAGGCGGCAACCGTCGATTTGGACGACTGCAACGCCATCGACCCCTTCCACCTGGAAACCTACGGAAAGACCACCGTCAACTACAACCGCGACATCGAGATCTTCCCCGTACTCAAGTCCATGCTCACCCAGATCCTGGGCGAAAGCCCCTACAACTCCCCCACCGACATGGGAGTGAACATGGCGGGCAACGCGATCTTCGACGACGATGCCGTCTGCGAGGCAGCACGCATGGAAATCGTGAGGCGCTATTTCCAGACCTGCGTGAACGTGAAGCGCACTGGCATGGGCGAAGAGCAGATCCCCAAGCTGGAGCTGCTCATGCAGCAGGCAGGAGTCAATTCCAACCTCTCCCCCGCACGCAGCGCGGCCCTGCTTAAGGAAGAAGCCACAGGCGCACCTGCAGGTGCCATGGTCATGCCCG
>JBJEKU010000093.1:0-6617 GCA_051878795.1 Eggerthellaceae bacterium | reverse complement strand
TGAACTCCGGTACCGGCGAATACGGCAACATGATCGAGATGGGCGTCAACGACCCCGTCAAGGTTACCCGCGTCGCCCTGCAGTCCGCAGCTTCCGTAGCTACCCTGATCCTGATCACCGACTGCACCGTGAACGAATCCCCCGTTGAGGCCGACAAGGCCCGCATCGCCGCGGCAGCAGCCCAGGCAGCAGCCCAGGGCAATGGCGGCGGAATGGGTATGATGTAATCAAACTTCCAAGGCAGATTACCCAGCCGTTTCAAGGGAGCCCTCCGGGGCTCCCTTTCTTCGTTATGAGGTGATCGTTTGGAGTATCCTTGCAGGGTGGAACACGGAGGAAGGGGATTGTCCGCATGGAACTTATTCGCATCGAATCCTTGGAAGACAGCCGCCTGGATGCCTTTGCACGGCTCACCGAAGCCCAGTTACGCAACAGGCTCGAACCTGAAAAGGGCATCTTCATCGCGGAATCGCCGAAGGTGATCGACCGCGCCCTCGCTGCGGGAATGCAGCCGCTTTCCTTCCTAATGGAAGAGAAGTGGGTAGAAACCATGCGCCCGGTCGTCGAATCCTGTACGGGGGAAGATGGCGGCAGCGTCCCCGTGTTCATCGGTGCAAGGGAAGTGCTCGAAGGCTTGACGGGCTTCACCCTCACACGGGGCGTGCTCTGCGCCATGAGGCGTCCCCAGCTGCCCGATCCAGCCGATCTGCTTGCGCAAGCACGCCGTGTCGCGGTGTTGGAGGGCATCGTGGACCATACGAACGTGGGTGCTATCTTCCGTTCGGCAGCCGCATTGGGGGTAGACGCCGTTTTGGTTACGCCCACCTGCTGCGATCCGCTCTACCGCAGGGCTGTGCGCGTTTCCATGGGCACGGTCTTCCAGGTACCCTGGACCCGTATCGGCCAGACCGTTCAGGATTGGCCCGAAGCGGGAATGCGTCTTCTGCATGAATGCGGGTTCAAGACGGCGGCATTCGCGCTGACCGACCAATCGATCGGCTTGCGTGAATTGGAACGTATGGATTGCGAGAAGCTCGCCCTGGTCTTCGGGACGGAAGGGGACGGGCTTTCGCAAAGCACCATCGCCGCCTGCGATTACACGGTACGCATCCCCATGGCCCATGGGGTGGATTCGCTCAACGTGGCTGCGGCAAGCGCGGTCGCCTTCTATGCCGTGGTGGGGGAATAGGGCTTGTGAAAGCCTGCCGAGGCCTCCGCGCACATGCCGTATCCGCTTGATGCCGACGCCCGTTCAGGGACGATCCGCTCTGTTCCCCTGCCTGCCTTAGGGCGCCTCCCGCTTTGTTTCCAGGGCGGCCTGGGAAAACGCAAGCCCATGCAGGATACGTATCGGGCAACAGCGAAACCCAACGAAAAAGGCCAGACGGAAGATTCGTCTGGCCTGTTACCCCAAGGGTGGTGGGCCGTGCGAGGCTCGAACTCGCGACCTTAGGATTAAAAGTCCTCTGCTCTGCCAACTGAGCTAACGGCCCATACGGATGCGAAGACCCGCATACTGATGCATTCTATCTTGACCAGCGTTGATGGTCAATAAAAACACAAGGAGAGAGGTTCCGCCCAAGGTTTCCTTGCGCACGGCAATGCAAGCAGCAGCCCTTGGGGCTTGGCGTCTCGGTAGCAGTGGGACCGCCCGATAGACGGCTGCATAGATTATCATACGGTTTCGGAACAACAGAAAGGGGAGGTCGTCCAATGGCAAATCGGCCGAATTCATACGTGTTGGAAAAGCCGGTATACCTCATCGGGTTCATGGGGGCTGGCAAAAGCAGCATCGGCAGGTACCTTTCGAGGAAATACGGCTTCGTGTTGGTCGATGCGGACAGCTATCTCGAAGAGCAGGAAGGGGTCAAGATCTCCCAGATCTTCGCCGAGCAGGGCGAAGAGCGCTTCCGTGACCTGGAGACCCATTATTTGGCAGAGCTTTCCAAGACGCCCCAGATCATCAGCACCGGTGGCGGTGTGGTGAAGCGTGCGGAAAACAGGGCCTTCATGAAGGAGCACGGTTTCGTCATCTATCTGAGCGTAACCGCTGAAGCGGCGGCGGCGCGCATACGCGATACCAGCACCCGACCGCTGTTCAAGGACCTGGAGACCGCCAAGGCAACGATCGCCGAACGCGCCCCTTGGTACGAAGATGCCGCAAGCGCCATCGTCGATACCGTGGGCTTGAGCGTGAAGCAGATTTCTGCAGAGGTATTTCGCCTATTAACCGAACATCAGCTTATCTCTCATGTATAATCAACATGTTTGGGGAGAGAGTGAAAGCTCCTCAGAAGCTTAGATGTGGATGTTGCGTGGCAGCACCTATTCAATCTTGTGCGCTTTCTGGGGCTTTTGCTAAAATCTCCAGTTGCCGTTAAAGCTATTTTGCATGGAGGGAATTCTGTTGGCGAAGGAAGATGTCATCGAGCTTGATGGTACCGTTTTGGAAGCCCTGCCGAACGCAATGTTCAAGGTAGAGCTTGAAAACGGCCACAAGATTCTGGCTCATATTTCTGGCAAGATGCGTATGCACTACATCAAGATCCTGCCTGGAGATAAGGTGACCGTCGAGCTTTCCGTATATGACTTGGAGCGCGGTAGGATTACCTACAGGTTCAAGTAGCGAACGATATAAACGTCCAATATGTGTCACGTATGGTTCATGCGCGACACATAGTTGTGCGTAAACGGCTGAACGTGCAAGGCCGCTGCACGAAACGAATTAGGTTTAATCACCTGCGGCTGGGTGTGGATATAGAGAAGGAACACATACCGAAAGGAAGATTGATATGAAGGTACGTCCTTCGGTTAAGAAAATGTGCGACAAGTGCAAGATCATCCGACGCCATGGCAAGGTGCTCGTAATCTGCGAGAACCCCCGCCACAAGCAGCGTCAGGGCTAGAGAAAGAGGAAGCTTAGCATGGCACGTTTGTTTGGTGTCGACCTCCCTCGCGACAAGCGCATTGAGATCGGCCTGACCTACATTTACGGCATTGGACTGACCACGTCCAAGAAGATCCTGGCAGAAACCGGCGTGAACCCCGACGTACACGTTAGGGACCTGACCGAAGACGATCTGTCCAAGCTGCGTAACTACATCGGTGAAAACCTCACCGTCGAAGGCGATAAGCATCGCGAGGTTTCCCAGAACGTAAAGCGTCTGATGGAGATCGGTTGCTATCGCGGCCTGCGTCATCGTAAGGGCCTGCCCGTTCGCGGTCAGCGCACCCATACCAACGCACGCACCCGCAAGGGACCCAGGAAGCAAATCGGCGGAAAGAAGAAGTAGGTAACTAAGTGGCTCAGAAGAAGAACGTGCGCGCCCGCCTGAAGCGTTCCGAAAGGAAGAACATCGCTGTTGGCGCTGCACATATCAAGTCTACGTTCAACAACACCATCGTCAGCATCACCGATCCTATGGGTAACGTGATCTCCTGGCAGTCTGCAGGCACCGTGGGTTTCAAGGGCTCCCGTAAGTCCACCCCCTTCGCCGCACAGATGGCTGCCGAGGCTGCTGCCAAGACCGCGATGGAACACGGTCTGAAGAAGGTTGCGGTTTACGTCAAGGGCCCCGGCTCCGGTCGCGAAACCGCTATCCGCTCCCTGCAGGCAGCAGGTCTGGAAGTTTCCAGCATTCAGGATTGTACGCCCATCCCGCACAACGGTTGCCGTCAGCGCAAGCGTCGTCGCGTCTAGTCGAAAGGATCGATACTAATGGCAATCAATAGGACTCCGGTTCTTAAGCGCTGCCGCCAGCTCGGTCTCGACCCCGTTGTTCTGGGTTACAGCAGCTCCAAGACCTCTAAGCGTCAGCCCAAGCGTCGCCGTAAGGAATCCGAATACGGCATGCAGCTGCGCGAAAAGCAGAAGGCCAAGTTCATCTACGGCGTTCTGGAAAAGCAGTTCCGCGGTTACTACAAGCGCGCCAAGTCCATGCAGGGCGTAACCGGCGACAACCTGATGCAGATCCTGGAATCCCGCATCGACAACGTCGTCTTCCGCCTGGGCTTCGCCCGCACCCGCAAGGAAGCACGTCAGATCGTCACCCATGGCCACATCACCGTTAACGGCCATCGTGTTGACATCCCCTCCCTGCGCGTACGTCCCGGCGACGTTGTTGCAGTTCATCCCAAGTCTCAGGAACTGCTTGTCATCAAGAGCGCCTTGGTCAGCAACGAGCGCTTCGAGGTTCCGGCATGGCTGGAAGTCGACATCGAGAAGCTGCAGGGCAACGTTCTCTCCCTGCCCACCCGTGATCAGATCGATCTGGACATCCGCGAACAGCTGATCGTCGAACTTTACTCGAAGTAATTATTATCTTTGCGGCTTATAAGGAGGCTTTACTTATATGACAGAGTTCATGAGGCCTAAGGTTACAACCGAAGAAGTCAACGACACCGTTGCCCGCTTCGTTGTAGAGCCACTTGAACGCGGTTATGGCTATACCCTGGGTAATAGCATGCGTCGCGTTCTGCTGTCCTCCTTGGACGGTGCTAAGGCAACCGCAATTCAGATCGACGGCGTTCAGCATGAGTTCACCGTGGCAGAAGGTGTGATCGAAGACATCACCGATATCGTCCTGAATGTGAAGGGCCTGGTCTTCAGGGCCCTGAACGACGACATCGTTGAGGCTCAGGCCCACCTTTCCGTCGAAGGACCTTGCACGGTCACCGGTGCTGATTTGCAGGTTCCCACCGAGTTCACGCTGGTCAACCCCGAACATGTCATCGCTACGGTGGCAGACGGCGGCCAGCTTGACATGACTATCCGCATTGGCGTTGGCCGCGGCTATGTGCCCGCAGACCGCAACAAGCGCACTGAAGACCCCATCGGCATCATCCATGTCGACTCGCTCTTCTCTCCCGTGCGCCGTTGCACCCTGAATGTCACCGACACCCGCGTCGGTCAGGACACCGACCTTGACAAGATGGTTCTGGAAGTGGAAACCGACGGTTCCATCAACCCAACGGAAGCAGTATGCCGTGCCGCCAACATCATCAATCAGTACATGGGCGCTTTCCTGAGCCTGGATGTCTCCGAGACCGACGAAGAGGGTGAAGCTCCTTCCATCTTCGCTCCCGAAGGCCAGGAAACCAACGCCGAGCTGGACAAGCAGATCGAAGATCTGGACTTGTCTGTTCGTTCCTACAACTGCCTGAAGCGCGCCGGTATCCATTCCGTTCGCCAGCTGGTTGAATTTTCCGAGAACGATCTGCTCAACATCAGGAACTTTGGCGCGAAGTCCATCGAAGAGGTTAAGGACAAGCTTATCTCGATGGACCTCAACTTGAAGCAATAGGAGATTGAAATATGAGGCACTACAAGAAGGGGCGCAAGCTGGGCACTGATGCCAGCCACACCAAGGCCATGAAGAAGAGCCTGGTTGCTGCGTTGTTCACCAACGACCGCATCAAGACGCTGGAAGCTCGTGCTAAGGAAATCCGTCCCGACGTGGATCGCATCATCACCTGGGCAAAGCGCGGCGACCTGCATTCCCGCCGTCTGGCTATCGCAGCACTGGGCGACAAGGAACTGGTACGCGAGATCTTCGAAAAGGTCGCGCAGGGTCAGTTCGCTGATCGCCAGGGCGGTTACACCCGCATCATGAAGCTGGGCAACCGCAAGGGCGACAACGCTCCCATGGTAATCATGGAGTTCTGCACTGAGCCCGTTCAGAAGAAGGAAGCAAAGGCAGCTCCCGTTGCCGAGGCTCCCAAGGCTGAACCCGCTCAGGAAGAAGTAGCCGAGGAAGCTGCAGCAGAATAACAGCTGCACGCGTTCCCGCTCGAATCAGAGCTATTCTGGAAGGGAGGTCGATGTTTCGGCCTCCCTTCTTCCTTTATACTTGCGCATATGTCTTTCAACGCCACGTCATACAACCCGCAGGCCACACCCGTCCATCGCATCGATGCACGGGTGAAAATCGTGCTCGTAGTGGCGTATTCCATTTCACTGTTCTTCGTTCAGACGTGGCTGGGTCTGGGTGCATTCGCTGTCCTTCTTGCTGTTGCCGTCGTTGCAAGCAGGCTCAGGTTGCTGGCGTGCATCCGTCAGCTGATCCCGTTGCTAGTAATCCTGTGCTTCACACTTATCGCGAATTCCTTTTCGTTCAACGTCTCATCCGAAGCTGATCTGTACGGTATCGGAGCAGTGTCTTCCGGCGTGTTGCAGGGAATGCAGCCCATTGCCTTGATCGGCAGCTTCGGTTTCGTCCCAGCTGGCTTTGGGCGCGGTTGTTTTTACGTCTTGCGCATTGCGTTTCTGCTCTGCGCTTCATTGGTGCTGGTCACCACAACCAGTACGGGTGAGCTGTCCCATGCGATCAGGCGCTTTCTTGGCCCTCTCGAGCGTTTCGGTTTGCCGGTTCATGACATTGCAACCACGATCAGCATCGCGCTCAGGTTCATTCCCGTGACCGTAGACGAATTCGACGCCGTACGTATGGCGCAGGCTTCACGTGGGGCGGACTTCGAAGGGGGAGGCCTTATCGGGAAGCTCAGGATGTGGGGGACCGTGCTCATTCCCATGTTCGTCGGTTTGTTCAGGAGGGCGGAAAGGCTGGCGACTGCGATGGATGCGCGTTGCTATGGCATGGGTAAGACCACCTACCTGA
>JBJEKU010000092.1:32672-37526 GCA_051878795.1 Eggerthellaceae bacterium | reverse complement strand
TACCGACGGCGGGCGGCCGTCTGCTGGAATTTGCGCAAGAGTCTGGACAGTACCAGCAAGGACCCGGCACGAACATGCGCTCGATTGCGCAAAGAAGCATCCCGAAAACGACCGAACGGAGACAGGGAAAACAAGTAAGCACTAAAAAGCCCGCAGGCGTTTGCCTGCGGGCATAAGAGAGAAGGCGGTTTTCAGAGCTGCGCCTATAGATGCGCGACCACCAAGTCGCCCATCGCAGCGGTGCCCACGATCTTGTCTTCGGGGGTTTCGGGGTCCTTGATGTCGCCCGTGCGCCAGCCTTCATCCAGCACCTCGGTGATGGCACGGGTGATGTCCGCCGCAGCCTCGGTCATGCCGAAGGCGTACTGCAGCATCATGCCGGCGGATAGGATCTGCGCCAGCGGGTTGGCGATGCCGCGGCCCGCGATATCGGGAGCGGATCCATGGCTGGGCTCGAACAGGCTCACACCGTCGCCGATGGACGCGCTTGCCAGCATACCCAGAGAACCGGTGATCTGCGCTGCTTCGTCGGAAAGAATGTCGCCGAACATGTTCTCCGTCACCAGCACGTCGAACTGGCGGGGATTGTTCACCAGCTGCATTGCGGTGTTGTCCACCAGCATGTCGATCAGCTCGATTTCGGGATACTCCGTGTCATGCACGCGATGCACGATCTCACGCCACATGCGGGAGGTATCCAGCACGTTGGCCTTGTCCACAGAAGTAACACGGCCGCGACGGGTCTTTGCCGCCTCGAATGCCTGGCGCGCGATACGCTCGACTTCGTACTCGCGGTATTCCAGCGTATCCACGGCGCGCTGGCCCTTGCCGCCGTTCGCGCCCGCGCCCTCTTCGTCGTAGAAGCGATGGCGCTCGCCGAAATACAGGCCGCCGGTCAGCTCGCGCACGATGGCGATGTCCACGCCCTCCACGATCTCGGGCTTGAGGGTAGATGCCTGCGAAAGCGCGCTGAAAATCTGCACGGGACGCAGGTTGGTGTACAGGCCCAGTTCCTTGCGGATGGCAAGCAGGCCCTGTTCGGGACGGGGCTTGGTGCTGTCGGTGGTATCCCACTTGGGGCCGCCCACCGCACCCAGCAGCACGGCATCGCTCGCGTTGGCAACGTCCAAGGTTTCCTGGGGAAGCGGCTCGCCGGCTTCATCGATCGCGCAGCCGCCGATCAGCGCCTCGGTGAAATCGAACTCGACATCGTACTTGGGCGCCAGCTTCTCCAGCACCTTCACAGCCTCGGCGACGATCTCGGGGCCGATTCCGTCACCCGGCAGCAGGCAGATCTTATAGGTCTTGCTCATTTAGTTCGCTCCCATCTTCTTCTTGGTGCGTTCGATCAGGCCGCCCGCCTCGATGATCTCCTGGATGAATTCCGGGAAGGGCTGGGCCTGGAAGCTCTCACCGGTGGTGATATTGGTGATGGTGCCCGTATCAGCATCGACGCTCACCTTGTCGCCGTCCTTGATGCCGTCCACAGCCGCCGGGCATTCCATGATAGGCAGGCCGATGTTGATGGAATTGCGATAGAAGATGCGTGCGAAGCTCTTGGCGATGACCACGCTCACTCCCGCCGCCTTGATGGAGATGGGAGCATGCTCGCGGGAAGAACCGCAGCCGAAGTTCTCTTCGGCAACCAGGATGTCGCCAGGCTGCACCTTGTTCACGAATTCGGGGTCCAAGTCTTCCAGGCAATGCTTTGCCAACTCGGCAGGGACGGTGGTAGTCAGATGACGCGCCGGGATGATAACGTCGGTGTCGATATCGCGGCCGTAGCGATGTGCGTTTCCTTCGAATCTCATGGCTTTCGCCCCTCCTTAATCCAGGTCCTCGGGCAGGGCGACATGGCCTGCGACTGCGGATGCTGCGGCAACTGCGGGGCTTGAAAGGATGACCTCCGAAGTGGGGTCGCCCATACGGCCGACGAAGTTGCGGTTGGTGGTTGCAATGGCACGCTCGCCAGCTGCAAGGCAGCCCATGTGGCCGCCCAGGCAGGGACCGCAGGTAGGTGCGCTCACCACGCAGTTGGCGTCGATGAAGATCTCGGTCAGGCCTTCCTGAATGCACTGGCGCACGACCTGCTGGGTTGCAGGGATGACGATGCAGCGCACGTGGGGATGCACCTTGCGCCCCTTCAACACGGCGGCTGCCTGGCGCATGTCCTCGATGCGGCCGTTGGTGCAGCTGCCGATAACAACCTGGTCGATGGCGATGTCGCGGCATTCGGCAGCGGGCTTGGTGTTGGAAGGCAGGCTGGGGAGCGCAACGGTGGGCTCGATGTCCGCTGCGTCGATGTGGATCACATCTGCATATTCGGCGTCGGGGTCGGAATGGTATTCCACCCAGGGGCGCTCGGCGCGGGGCTCCACATAGGCGCGGGTGATGTCGTCGACTTCGATGATGCCTGCTTTGCCGCCCGCTTCGATGGCCATGTTGGAAATGGTCAGACGACCTTCCATGGAAAGGCTGCGGATGGCGCTACCGGTGAACTCCATCGCCTTGTACAGGGCGCCGTCGACGCCGATCTTGCCGATGATATGCAGGATGATGTCCTTGCCGGTCACGCCGGGCTTGAGCTCGCCGTCGATGACGAACTTGATGGACTCGGGCACCTTGAACCAGGCGCGGCCGGTCGCCAGGCCCACGCCGGCATCGGTCGAGCCCACTCCTGTGGAAAAGCAGCCCATCGCACCGTAGGTGCAGGTGTGGCTGTCCGCGCCGATGATCAGATCGCCGGGAACGCACACACCCTGCTCGGGCAGGAGCGCATGCTCGATGCCCACGCAGCCTACTTCCCAGTAGTGGGAAATGCCCTGCTCGCGCACGAACTTGCGCACGCGATTGGCCAGCTCCGCCGACTTGATGTCCTTGTTGGGGGTGTAATGGTCGGGAACCATGACCACCTTTTCGGCATCCCAGACCTTATCGGTGATCTTCCTGCATTCGTCGATGGCGATGGGCGCGGTCACGTCATTGGAAAGGACCAGGTCCAGATCGCATTCGATCAGCTGGCCGGGAACGACCTCGTCCAGGCCCGCATGGGCCGCCAAGATCTTCTCGGCGATGTTCATGGGTCTTGCCATGGGTATTCTCACCTTCTTTTCGGAATCGAAGCCGCCCATCCGATCCTGCGGTGGGCGGCTTTAGGCCTTGCGATTAGGACTGCTTGCGCAGCATGCGGTTGATGGCATTGAGGTATGCCATCGCGGAAGACACGGTGATGTCGCACTCGGAACCGCGGCCGCTGAACACCTGTCCGTCAGGCGCGGTGATGCGCACGGTCACCTCGCCCAGGGCGTCGATGCCATGGGTGACTGCTTGAACGGAGAACTCGGTCAGCTCGCAGTCGGCACGCACGATCTTGTTGATCGCCTTGCACACGGCATCGACGGGACCGGTGCCGAAGTCGCACGCGGTGCGCTCCTTGCCGAAGGGGTCGACCAGGGTGACGGTGGCGGTAGGAGTAGAGGGCTGGCCGCAGCTGATCTGGGTCGCCTTCAGCACGTACAATGCGGATTCGGAGCGCTCGCGCTCGCCCATGAGCGAATGCAGGTCTTCGTCGAGCACTTCCTTCTTGCGGTCCGCCAGATCCAGGAAGTCCTTGTGGATCTGCTCGAACTGCTCGTCGTTCTCGATGTTGTAGCCCAGAAGCTCCAGGCGATGGCGCAGCGCCGCATGGCCGGAACGCGCGGTAAGCACGATGCTGCTGCCGTTGAAGCCCACGTCTGCCGGATCGATGATCTCGTAGGTTTCGCGCTGCTTGATGACGCCGTCCTGGTGGATGCCGCTAGAATGGGCGAAGGCATTGGAACCCACGATGGCCTTGTTGGGCTGCACAGGGAAGCCGGTGATGGAACTGATCAGGCGGCTTGCCTGCAGGAATTCCTTGGTATTGATGTCGGTATGCGCGTCCAGTTCCTGTCCGTGCATCTTGATAGCCATGACGATTTCCTCCATGGCGGTGTTGCCGGCACGTTCGCCCAGGCCGTTGATGGTGCATTCCACCTGGGTTGCGCCGTTGCGCACGCCTTCCATGGCAAGGGCGGTCGCCATGCCCAAGTCGTTGTGGCAGTGGACGGAGATGGTGACGTCCTCGATACCGCGCACGTGGTCGCACAGGTACTTGATGCGCTCGCCGAAGTACCAGGGCATGTTGTAGCCGGTGGTGTCGGGGATATTGACCACAGTCGCGCCTGCGGCGATGACCGCCTCGATCATGCGGGCCAGATCCTCGAAAGATGCACGGCCGGCGTCCTCTGCGTAGAACTCCACATCATCGACGTACTTGCGCGCATGCTTGACCGCGTGCACACCGCGATCGATGGCCTCGTCCAAGCTCATGCCGCGGAACTTGTACATCAGATGTTCGGGGCTCACACCGATACCGGTGTGGATACGGGGACGCGGGCAGCCTTTCAAAGCCTCGGCGCACACATCGATGTCCTTTTCCACCGCACGGGTTAGACCGCACACGATGGCCTTATCCCCCACTTCCGCCGCGATGCGCTGCACGGACTGGAAGTCGCCGGGGGAAGAAATGGGGAAGCCCGCCTCGATCACGTCGACGCCCAAACGCAGCAGCTGACGGGTCACGACAAGTTTCTCTTGGGTATTCATGGATGCGCCGGGACATTGCTCGCCGTCGCGCAAAGTCGTATCGAAGATCTGGATTTTGCGACTCATGCGCAATCCTCCTATCATCGCTTCATTTCTGATTCGTGCTGTTCAGGCCGGTAGACGCAATACCGCATGAGCGCATCGCTTGTCCGGCCCTTTTGCATTCTAGGAGAATGCAGGGAATCCGCGTGCAAATTCCCGCTATCTGATATGATTTATAAGACATAC
>JBJEKU010000092.1:0-32572 GCA_051878795.1 Eggerthellaceae bacterium | reverse complement strand
CCCCGTCAGCCACGTCCACCCGCAGCGTTCCGGTACTCGGCAAGCACATCCCTGAAAGGAACAGCCCTATTCCCCGAAACTACGACATAGTGAAAACCCCGCAGGACCTGCGCTACCTGACCTGGGATGAAGTGCAGTGCCCCAGCGGGCTGGGCGGATGCCGCGCAAAGGCCCGGGAAGGCACCGGCTGCAATGCGGTCTTCTACAAGCTCTCGGGAAAGGGGAGCTTCGGGACGCACTGCCACGATGCCTTCGCCGAGCTCATCTGCAGCAGGCTGATGAGGGAACTGGGCATCGCGCATGTCGGAGTGCAGCTGATCTGCGCCCTTGTCGCCGACTGCCCGCAACCCCGCTGGATCATCCGCAGCCGCAACTTCCTCGAACGCGGCGAATCAGCCATGCCCTTCGACCGCTTCTTCGAACTGCGCGCTCAGCATGGGGAATCCCCCCTGCAACTGTGCCGGCGCATGGGCTGGGACGGCAGGCTTTCCGACATGGCAATCGCCGACTACCTGACAGCCACGCGCGGCCGCAACGCCCAGGCCGTAGAAGTGGTGCGCAAGGCAAACGGGAGCCTGGAGCTTTCCCCGCCTATCCCGCTGGCGTTTTCCCTGGTCAATTCCTTCCCCATGGATACCTGGCAGCGATTTTGCACCTACGACATCCACACGGAGAACTGCATCGGCTCGACTTCGCTGGAAGACAACCTGGAACTGGTCGACCCCGCCTTCACGCTCCCCCGCCTCACCGCCTCGATGCGCAAACGCATCGTAGGCGACCTGAAGGACCTGGGCGCAGACGACTTCGTGGATGCGTCATGGCAGATCATCGAAAGCAGATGGAGGCGTTTTGAGAGTCTTCGCCATCTATAACCCTCTGAAGCGCAAGCGCCGCGCTGCCGCCTGGGTACTGTTCGAACCCGGCGAAAACAGCTACCGCATCGAGCTTGCCCCATGGGCCCAGCCGAAGGACCTGCCCTTGGAACTGGCACTGTATGCCCAAGACGGAACGCGGCTGGTAGGAGGCAGCCCCGCCCGTCGTTGGGTGGAAGACCGCGTCCCCCCGGCGGACCGCGACAATATCGAGCAGGTCCTCGACGCAGCCGGCATGGACGAATACTACCTTCCCAGCCTGCTGGGCAAGACGAAGGGCCGCAGCTGGCGCGACGATTTCCTGCTGGAAGAAGTGCCCGAACGCGGCTACCGGACCTTCGATCTGAACAAGGCCCTGAGCGCGCCTGTCGCCCTAGGCACCCAATTGAGCCGTGCACGGCGCGCTGCCGGGCTCACCCAAGCCCAGTTGGCCCAGGAAACCGGCGTGCAGCAGGCCATCATCAGCCGCATCGAGAACGGCAAGGGCAACCCCACCCTGGAAACGCTCGAGATCCTCGCCCGCGGCTGTGGAAGGGGCCTGCGCATCGATTTGGAATGATGGCCCGCCTGAACCCTCCGAGCACTCGCCTGGATGCCGCATCCGCGTCCTTGCCTTCCCAAAACCGCTCACGTGCGCCATCCGACCGCCCACCCAAGCGCCATTCGCGCGTCCTCGGCATTTGCAATCGCACTTCAGGGCGCATGGAATACCGCCCACCGACAGCACTGCCGCTGCCCGGAAAGCCTTGCGTTTTTCACCGAAGAAACCCGAATCTTAACCAAAACCGCTGCCCGACAAACGGTTGTTTCCTCACCGAGGAGAGAAGGCGAAGCCCGTACGCATAGTGGCACCATGAGGCTACCTGATAAACATCAGCAAGACGCCTTGCCCCGCGCTGCGCGAGCGAGGCCGACTGCAATGATTCCCCCGGGAAGACCGGGAGGGAAAGGAGTTCAAAATGGGTAGGCTTCAGGACAAGGTTGCCATCGTCACCGGCTCCACCAGCGGCATCGGCATCGGCATCGCAAAGATGTTCGCCCGCGAGGGCGCACAGGTGGTCGTCTGCGGCCGTCGCGAGAACAAGGGCCAGGAAGTCGTCGACGCAATCGTGGCCGAAGGCGGCAAGGCATCCTTCCACTTCCATGACATCACCGACCTGGCTGCAACCGACGCCCTGATCGCAGACACCGTCGAGCAGTACGGCAAGCTGGACATCCTGGTCAACAACGCTGCGAACGTCGCACTGAAGGACGGCCGCATCGACGAGCTGACCGTAGACATGTGGGACGCCATCTTCCAGAGCGACCTGCGCGGCACCTTCTATGCCTGCAAGGTTGCACTGCCCGAGCTGGCAAAGACCAACGGCAACATCGTCAACATCGGCTCCATGGCATCCTGCGGCGGCGACCTGGGCTCCACCGCATACGCATGCGCCAAGGCCGGCGTCGACATGCTGACCAAGATGATCGCCCTGCAGTACGGCAAGCAGAACATCCGCTGCAACTGCGTGCGCCCCGGCCTGATCGTCACCCCTCAGAACGAGGCCAAGGTGCCCGACGCCCTGAAGCAGATCTTCCTGGACAACATCGAGATCACCCGTTACGGCTCCCCCGAGGACATCGCCGGTATGGTCACCTACCTGGCTTCCGACGAGGCAAGCTACGTAACCGGCCAGATCATGACCTGCGACGGCGGCATGAACGCACACGTTCCCACCGTTGCCCAGTTCAGGGCCATGGCTTCCCGTACCTGGTAATCAGCCCGGTTCCACGCGATTCGAATCGCACTCGAGATAACGAAGCACCCCCTGCAGCCAAGCCTGCGGGGGGTGCTTTTCCGTCTCGTCGGGCATAACCCCAAGACCCCTGCAGCGTATCGCCGCAAGAGTCTTTCGCGTATCGAGCAATCACCCGGTCAGAAAGGTGCCACCGCCTAGATGCCCGCGATGCTGCAACCGATACCGCCGCCGATTCCGAACCGGGCACTCCGAACAACGCACATGGGCAAACCCCGCCTACCCCTATCGCCCGGCAGCAAGCCCGTATTCGCGGATGAAGTGGTCGACGAAGCTGCGGACCTGCTGGAAGATCGCATCCTCGCGCTCGGGCTCCCGGTCGAGCTGATGCACCAGGGCACCGACGGGCGCAACGAAGGCGAAGGCCAGAACGGAGGGATCGTCCCGTTTCATCAGCCCCCTGCGCATCATCGTCTCGAAGGCCCCTTCGAACAAGCGCTCCATCTGATCCAAGAAGTATTCGGTCGCAAGGCTGCGGGCGCGCTCATTGCGGAACTGCTCGGTCAGCAGGATCTTCCTTGCAAGGATGATCTTTTCGTCGTGCACGGTGAAATCGAACATATGCAGCGCCAATTCCGCTAACTCATCGAAGGATTCTACCTGCTCCAAAGCCCGCGCAGTCCGCTGGAAACCCTCGGAATAATGGGCAGCCACCTCATCGAGCAGGCAATCCCAGATATCTTCCTTGCTCTGGTAATGCTTGTACAACGCGCTCTTCGTCAGACCGACGGATTGGGCTAAGTCGCGCATATTCGTTCCCGCATACCCGTTTTGGGCAAACAGTTCCAATGCAGCATCGAGAATGCGCTCTTTCGTGCTTCCAGCCATGCGCGCCTCCTTCATACAGAGTGCCAACTGCATGCCGATATTATAAGTGACCGATAAGTCACCTGCCAAGAATAGGTAAATTTCCGCCAAAGAGTCGGAAAATGGACTTGTGGAGTGACCGTTCGTTCACTATCATGATAGGTGAACACATGGTCACCTTAGGAGGCGCACGCATGAGAGCTACGGATACAGAACACTTCGAACCCAACCATTTCCTACTGGAATTCGCCAGCCGGGCACTCTGCTTGGCAGCGCTCATATTCCTGTGCCTGTTCCTATTCGGGCACGATGGGCAGACCCATTACCCGGCAGCTGTGGTAAGCTGCACTACCCTTTCCATCCTCTTCAACATCATCGGATCGCACCAGAGCATATCGAACCCGACCGGACGAAAGGACAAGGTCGAATGACACGCGACACCCAACGTGATTTCGAAGCGGATGCCGAACGAGCATCCGCTTTTTTCTTCCAGGAACCTGCAGGAACCCCTGGGGAAGATAACGCGCGAGAATCCTATCCAAGCAGACATCCCGCTGCAGCCGACACGGAGGAAGCGAACCCGCAAAGCATCCTCGAAGGTCAACCCAATCGCCCCGATGGCGTCGAATACGCCACTGGAGGGCACAAACTGCCCGCGAACTGGCTCATGCGCATCGCGCTCATCTGGAGCGGTTATGCGGTTTCAGCATTCGCCGGCAATGCGGGAAGCTATGCGGGAATCTGGTTCGTCACCGAATCCACCGGCTCGCCCTTGGCCCTGGCGCTGCTCTATGTGCTCGCCTTCCTGCCCATGGGCCTGCTCTCGCCTTTAGGCGGAGTGATTGCCGACAAGCACAACCGCAAGGCGATCATCATTATCTGCGACTCCATCCTGGCGGCAAACGGCATCGTCATGGCGGCAGTGACCTGGACAATCGGCCCTAACTTCGCCGCCGTCGCCGCCTTCTGCGGTGTCTGGGGCCTTACTTCGGCCTTCCGTGGACCGGCTTTCAACGCAACCATGCCGCTTCTGGTGCCGGTACGCCATCTGATGCGCATCAACAGCATGGATACCCTGCTGGGCAGCATTTCCATGATTGCCGCACCCGCACTGGGCATCCTGCTCTACACCAGCTTCGGACTCGAGGCATCGCTGCTGTTGGGCGGTCTGGGGTCGCTTGCCGCCGTGGTGACCATGTTCCTGGCGAAGATTCCCCGCCTGCAGGCAATCCAGCGCGAATTGGGTCCTTGGGCCAGCCTGAAGGAAGGAGCCCGCGCCCTTTCCGCCCAACGCGGACTGCTTATACTGACGGTAGGCGTCTCGCTCGGCATGCTCGCCTACGGGCCCATCGACTCGCTTCTGCCGCTCATGGTATCCCAGCACTTCCACGGCGACGGCTTCGCAGCATCGCTTCTGGCCGCGGTGATGGGCATCGGCATGCTCGCAGGCTCGCTCGCCCTGATGGTGGTGAACCCCACCAGGAAGCTCGCGCGCATCATCGTGGCATCGTCGCTCATCGTGGGCATAAGCGCATTCGCCTCGGGCTTCATCCCCCAAACCGGATACTGGCTGTTCGTGGGATGCATCGGCGTGCTGGCGATCGCCTGCGCCTGGTTCAACGCACCGCTCATGACCCTGCTGCAAAAGGGCATCCCCGAAGAGAAGCTGGGGCGCGTGATCGGCTTGTTCACCGCCATGAACGGCCTTGCCATCCCCGTGGGCACCGCCTTGGGCGGAGTAACCGCCGAGATAACGGGCACCCCGCTGTTCTTCTCCATCGATGGAGCCTTCATCATCGCCCTGGGCCTGGCGATCGCGTTCTCCAAGCACGTACGGGCGCTGAAGTAGGCGCGGCAGCCGTAAGCCGCCTATGCGAAAGGTCGGCAAAGCAGACAGAGGACCCATCATCCCGCAGAAGAGCTTCCATCCCCTTGCCGGCGGGCACCCGCAGCAAGCCGCACACCCGCGCCACCGAACGGACGGTCAACAAACGGATACCCCCGCAAGAAGCCTATCCCTGGATGGGCTTCTTGTTTTCCGGAAGGATGGCGTATTCCAAGGGTTTCAGATGCTTCAGGAACAACCCTACGAACATTCCGGCGAAAACGGCACTTGCCACCGTACCCTCGCGGATGGTGACCAGCGAATGCAGGAAGACCAGGTTCAGGACGAGCGCGATGAGCGCCATGCTGGTATCGCAGAGCACACGGGCGGCACCGAACTTCAGGCCCGTCTTCTTCCCCACCATACGCGCGAATCCATCACCCGCCCCCACGCCCATGCGCGATACCAAGGTCACATAGGCACCGAAGGCCACGACCACCACACCCGCCATCATGGTTGCCAATCGCAGCGGATATGCCTGCGGGTTATAAGCGCTCAGGATGAACATGGACAGGTCCACGAACATGCCCAATGAAACGCAGAACACCAGCTGCATGCACAGATCGGAAAGGATGCACTCGCGACGAAGCACGATTACTTGGAGCAGCACCAGCAGGGCATTGAAGGCACCGACGTAGGTGCCGTAGGAAAATTGCGGAAGCAGCACAGAAACCGTATAGGGAATGACCGAAATCGCCGAAGTACCCGTGTCGGACTTGGTCAGCAGCGCCACTCCCATGGAAATGCAGAAGAAGCCCGAAAACATCACGAGCAGGCGTTTGACGGTTTCGATTTTCGACATCTTTTCGCTCCTTCCGTTACCGGGCCTGCGTTCGATACACCTTCCGACTCGGCCTTTCGGGTACAGAAGCCACTGTAGCGAAAATCAATCCCTTCCTTGGACCACCAATGCCAGCAGCGGCATAACCAGCACCGTCACCGCACCGGCGCACACCAGCACCGATGCCGTTTCGGACGTCATTGCGCCGGCATCCACGGCAAGTCCGGTCACTGCCACGATAATCGGCAGCGCGGTAGTGCAGTACAAGGCCACGCTCATGCGGCTTGCCCTGGTCATACGGCGGGTTTCCCTATTGAGCCACAGATCTGCCATGATGGGCAGGAATCGCACCAACAGCAAGAGCACGATGAAGCCCACCAGCATAAGGGGATTGGAGCCAACGGCGGAAAGGTCGATCTTCACACCACTTACGATGAAGAACAGCGGGATGAAGAAGCCATACGCCATGGCATCCAGCTTCATTTCCAAGGTATGGTTCTCGAGCGGCACGATATAACGCAGCACGAAGCCCGCGGCAAAGGCGCCCAGCACGATATCCAGGTCGAACACCGCCGAAAAAGCCACCAGCGCTACCAGCAGCAATACGGTAAACCGCACGTAGGTCTGCGATGTGGTCTGCGAACCCTCCACGATGAAGTCGAACACGCGGCTCGCACGCCTTTGGAAACCCTTCGCAAACCTTCCGATGAGCACGCACAGCAACAGCATGGCACCCAGAACCACGGCGCTCGCCCAAGCGCTGCGCGCCGAAAGCAGCAATGCCATGGCAAGCACAGGGCCCAACTCTCCCCAGGTTCCGTAGGCGATGACGGTCTGCCCCACAGGGGATTCCATAAGACCGCGCTCCTTCAGGATGGGCATGAGCGTTCCCAAAGCCGTACTGGTGAGCGCAATGGCAACCGCCAGGCCACCGAAGAAGTTCTTTCCCTCGATGTCGCTTATGAACACCACCGCAAAGGCGATCCCCAAGGTGACCAACCAGGTTCCCAGTGCATGCTTCCCCAATCGGCCCGTCAGGTTGGAAGGCTTGATCTCGAAGCCCGCCAACAAGAACAGAAATGCCACACCCAGATCGGAAAGGAAGGTGATGGTCTCGTCCAGCCTCACCACTCCGAACACGCTCGGACCCAAGACGGCACCGATGAACAGCAGGAACACGGTCTCGGGAATCACCCTGCCGGGAATCAGGCGCGCCACGATGGGCACCAGGGCGGATACCAGGGCGATAATCGCCACGGAAACGAAATCGACTGCCATACGGGTTTATCCTGCCTTTCCTTGAGAACTAGGACATAGTAACGCCAAGAAGGCAGCTCGAACGCAAAACGACAGGCTAATCGGCCAAGGTGAAACAAAGACACATCAGTATCGATGGTGTTTGATTCGTGGCAGACAAAGCATCGTCAACCGTCGGATGCGTTGCGGATCTGTCGGATACAGCTCATTCCCGAACGGCCGAAGAGCATCCCACGCTCCCCTTGAACTTCCTCCACGAAAGCGCGAGCAGCACCGCCGCCAAAACCGTCGCAACCAGATCGGCGATGGGCTGCGCCAGGATTAAGCCGTCCATACCCATGACAGCGTTTAGAATCAGGGTCGCCGGGAGGAAGACCAGGCCCTGGCGGGAAACGTTCACCACCAAGGAGCTCGAAGCCGACCCCATCGCCTGAAGCGAGTTCACCATCACGAAGAACGGCCCGATGAGTGCACCGGTCAAAAGCAGGATGCGCGCGAACCCCACAGCATACGCCAGGGCTTCCTTATCCATCAGGAACGCTGCGGCGATCTGGTTCACGAACAGGTAGCAGACCGCGGTCATCGCCGCGCTGAACCCGAAAGCCAAAAGTATGGAGAAGCGCAGCGTCTGCTTGAAACGAGTCGCCATCCCCGCCCCCACGCAATAGCCCACGAGCGGCTGCACGCCCTGCCCGATGCCCATGGTGATGATACCCGTGATCATGGTGACCTTCATTGCCACGCTCATCGCAGCAAGCGGAAGGTCGCCGTAAGCCGACATCTGCATGTTCACCACCACCTGGGACAGGCTCATCATCAGGCTCCCCAAGGCAGCGGGCACGCCGATTCCCAGAACCGAGGCAACCACTGGTTTGCCCGCGGCACGATCGCGCGGCCTCCGTAGCAGAGCAGGGGAAACGGACAGCGCCGATTTCCCGCGGATGAAGAAGAGTGCGTAATACGAGGCTGCCAGCACGTTCGCAATCAAGGTGGCGTACGCCGCACCGGTCGCACCCAGGCCCAGAAACAGAACCAGCAAGGGATCCAGCATCACGTTGACCACGTTGCCGGCAGCCTGGCCGATGACGGCGCGCAGCGGCTGGCCTTCGGCGCGGATCACATTGGAAAAAGTAGTCGCCACCGAGCTGAAGGGCCCCGCGAAGGCAGTGATGCTCAGATACGACTTTGCGAAACCCCACGTGTCGGCGCTTGCCCCCATCAAGGAGAGCAGGGGATCCATGAATAACAGGATCGCCGCCGAGAGCACAAGACCTGAAAACGCGCTGCCCCAGAAGCAGAATGCGCACGCACGCTTCGCATACGCCGCATCGCCACGCCCCAAAGCGCGGGAAATCACCGAAGTGCCGCCGATACCGAACAGCTCGCCCACTGTCATGAACAGCAAGAACACCGGCATCGCCAGCGAAATGGCCGCCACCTGAAGCGCATCGCCGGTCTGCCCCACGAAGAAGGTATCCGCCAGGTTATAGACCAGCACCAAGAGCATCGCCAGCATCGAGGGAATGCAGTTCATGAACACCGCCTTCGCAACGGACCCCTGCATGAACGAATCCAGACGGGACTTCTCCATTGTGTTCGATCCGAATGCCATATCACCCTCCGCACGATTGTTTCGATGACCCATGGGGCGCTGAAGCTGCCTTCGAGAGGCACCAACAGCGCCATCTTCTTCATATCTGATATTTATTTGATATTTGACAAGCGTATGATGCTGCCGATTCCCTGCGGATACAATTGGCAGATAGCCCCATCGTGCAAGCTATTTGACGCTTTCCCAGAAACCGTCAAGCAACCAAGGAGGAAGCGGTGGCAAATAAGAACGACCTGCGCTGGCAGCGGACCGAACGCCACCTGCTGCAGGCGATGGAAAGCCAGCTGGGCGAAAAGCCCCTGCGGAAGATCACGGTCACCTCGCTCGCCCGCGAAGCGGAAATAAGTACCGCCGCCTTCTACCTCCATTACAGAGATGCCTACGATTTAGCGGATGCTTACGCAAGCAGCCTGGCAAGACAGGTGGTCGACGGCATTCCCGACGTCACACCCTTTTTCCACGATCCCCAGCGATTCGCCTCCGAGCTGATGGAACAACTCTCGAAGACGCTTCGATCCGAGACCCTGGACATCATGGGCACCAACAAGCTGGTTGCACGCTTCATGGACGACCTCGCTGAATGCTTGGGCAGACGTCTCGACGAAATAGGGGTCGCCGAAAGAACCTTGGAAAGCAACATCGCCCTGACCTTCCTGGTCCACGGGATGATAGGCGCAGTGGTAAGGTTCCAGGACGCAGACCGCGATGTCCTGAAAAAAACACTGGGGATTTTTCTCGTCCGTCTGGGCGAGGGGCCATTGCCTGAATAGCGGAACCCATCCCCTATGTTTCAGCACGGCAACGAAACGGCATGCGCGATAACGGTCCCGAAACCATTGCGCTAATCCCTTCCGCCATCCTGTATAAAGAAGCCAGCCTGACACGCAAACGAGCGCCCGCCGCAGCCGGCCGGCCCGACTACGAGGAGGTCCCCTATGTGCTCAGGAATCCGATTCACCGACAAAGCCGGGAACATGTTCTTCGGCCGCAACCTGGACTGGAGCTTCTCCTACGGCGAGCGGGTAGTCATCACCCCGGCAAACTACCAGCTCCCCTCCCCCTTCGGTGCCGTGACGGAAACCGCATATCCCCTGGTGGGCATGGGTATCACCGCCGATGGAATCCCCCTGTACTTCGACTGCGCGAATGACCGGGGCCTGGCAGTCGCCGGCCTGAACTTCCCCGGATTCGCGGCCTACGAGCCCGAAGCCGTGGAAGGCAAGACCAACATCGCCGCCTACGAATTCCCCCTGTGGGTGGCGGGCCGCTTCAAAACGGTCGACGAAGTGGAAGCCCAGCTGGCAGACGTGGCCATCGTGGGCAAGGCTCCCATCGAGCAGCTGGGCGTGGCGCAGCTGCATTGGATCATCGCCGACGCGACGCGCTCCATCGTGGTCGAATACACCGATGCGGGCCTGCAGGTCTTCCACAACGATGTGGACGTGCTCACCAACCAGCCCGGATTCGCCTGGCATCGCGAGAACCTGCGCGGATACCTCAACGTCACCAGCGAGGTTCCGCCCACCCGCACCTGGCGCGAAGCCCAGCTGGCACCCTACGGCGCCGGCGCCGGCATGCGCGGGCTGCCCGGCGACTACTATTCCCCCTCGCGCTTCGTGCGCCTGGCCTACCTGAACGCCAACTACCCCGAAAAGGAGACGGAGGAAGAAAACGTCACCCGCCTGTTCCAATCCCTCGGTGGCGTTTCCATGATCGAAGGCGCGTCGCGCATGGCAGATGGCGATTTCGAGATCACCATCTTCACCAGCGGTTTTTCCGCGCACACGAACACCTACTACTACTCCACGTACGACAACCCCGCCATCCGCGCGGTCGCCATGGGCGACTACGACCTGCACGGATCGCAGCTGATCGAAATCGCCGAATAACGGCAACGCAAAGCGAAGGCAAGGCGCAAACGTGACATTTGTTGCGCCGAACCACGGCGATCATCGATGAAGCCAGCTGCATCGGCGCCGGCAGGCAAGCCGGCAAGCCCAGCCGCATAAGCCGCCTTAATCCGAGCCCTGGATCCCTCAAGGAGCCAGGGCTCGATGACGTTCTACTGCACGATTTCCAGGAATGCGCGTGCCGCGGGGCCCAGTTCCGCAGAAGATCGCCAGGCAAGGTAGACGCTCCTCCTGTTGGAAGGCCGGATGGGAACCACTGCAAGGTCGAACCTGGCATGCAGCATCATGGTCTCCGGCAGCACCGCAACCCCCAAGCCCGCTTCCACCATGGCCATGGCGGCAAAGTCGTCCCATACCGAAAAGGCGGGTTCGAAGCGCACCGCCGCCGAACCCATCAGGTCCGCGACTTCCGAAAGCCCGCTTTCGGGCTTTTCCAATGCAATGAAGGGGCTGCCTGCCAGATCGTCCACCGTCACGAAATCGCGTTGCGCCAAGGCGTGGTCTTGCGGCAGCACCGCAACCAGCTCGTCTTCGAACAGCAGGCACGATTCCAAATCGGCCGGCACCGGGTCACGCACCGTGCCGAAGTCCACCTGCCCCGACCGCACCATATTCTCGATCTGACGATAATCCCCGGGCGTCACCTCGAAGGACACTCCCGGCTTGCTGCGCAGGTAGTCGCCCATCATGCGCGGGAGAAGCTCCATACCCACGCTGGAAATGGACCCGATGCGCACCACGCCCTTCCCGCCGTCGCAGATCATCTCCGCCACTTCCGAAAACCGCGAGCATTCCGAAACGATGCGCCGGGCATGGGGAAGCAGCTCTGCACCCTGCAGAGTCGGCCTCACGCCGAAGCGCCCTTTTTCCAGCACCTTGAACCCGCACGTGCGTTCCAAATCGGCGATCATGCGGCTCACGCTGGAAACCGAATACCCCAAGGCCTTCGATGCCTCGGAATAGCTGCCCACCTCCGCCGCCACCACGAATGCCCGGCACCTTTGAAAGTCCGCTTCCATTCGCTCCCCCTCCCTTTTTCATTGCATATTTCGAAATCTTGTTTGCAATATATCGCATAATGTCGAACGATGTACGCGATTACCATTGGGCTATGGATAAGGAATTGCTGAAATATCTCGCCTCGCTTCTGCTTTTCGGCACGAATGGGGTCATCGCAAGCAAGATCGCGATAGACAGCTCCCAGATCGTGCTGGGCAGGATCGTGCTGGGCTTGGCCTTCATGGGAACGGTCGCAATCGCCACCCGAGCCCGCGATGGCGCAACCGCCAAGCCGGGCGCGAAGAACCTCGTGCTGCTCGCCCTTTCGGGCGCCAGCTTGGGTGCCGGCTGGCTGTTCCTATTCGCAGCGTTCGGCCGCATCGGCGTGGGCCTTTCCATGCTCATCTATTACTGCGGATCGGTTCTGGTCATGGCGCTTTCCCCCTTGTTCTTCGGCGAGAAGATCACCGCTGGCAAGGCATGCTGCTTCGGTTTGGTGCTCGTGGGCGCATGCCTGGTGAACGGAAGCTCGGTCGCATCCGGCGCCGACCCGCTGGGCGTAGGATTCGCCTGTATAGCAGCCCTTTCCTACGCAGGCCTGATCATCCTGGGTAAGAAGGCCCAAGGCATCTGCGGTGCGAAACGCGGCGCCATCCAGATGGCGGGCGCACTGGCGGCAGCGCTGACAATCATGGCCTTCAAGGGAGGACCCGCCTTCTCCATCCCCCCGTCGAACATCGGCTGGATGCTGCTGTTGGGCCTGGTCAACACCGGATTCGGATGCTTGATCTACTTCAATGCGGTATCGCGCCTGGATTCCCAGAAGGTCGCGGTCTGCGGATACCTCGAACCGCTTTCGTCGGTTGCCTTCTCCGCGGTTTTCCTGCACGAAGCGCTCGGTGCGCTCCAGATGATCGGCGGAGCCCTGATCATCGCAGGCGCCGTGGCATTCGAGCTAGCCGGTCGCAAGGCCCCTACATGCCCATCACTTCGGAAAAGATGTCGAAATCGCAGGCAGCACGCCCTGTAGTGGCCTACAATGGAGCGCGGACCGCGTACGCCGGCACATCGTCCCCGCGCGTTCGCGGCGCAAACGAACCGGACAACTGACGCAGAGGAGCAAACCATGGGCGATTACGTGCTTTCGTGCTGCTCGACGGTGGATATAGATGCGGACATGCTGGATTCCAGGGACATCCGCTGGCTTCCCTTCCACTTCGAATTGGATGGGGTGGAATACCCCGACGACTTCGGCGAATCCCTTTCCTACGATGTCTTCTATCAAGCCATGAGCAACGGCAGCACCACCAAGACCTCGCAGGTCAACGTGAACCAATACCTGAAGGCCTTCGAGCCCATCCTGGAATCGGGCAAGGACGTGCTGCATATCGCCTTCTCTTCGGGCCTTTCGGGATCTGCAAACTCCGCACAGATCGCTGCCCAGATGCTGGCCGAAAAATACCCCGAGCACCGCGTGATCGTGGTCGATTCGTTCGCGGCTTCCTCCGGCTACGGCATGCTGGTGCAGAAGGCCGCCGATTTGCGCGACGGGGGCATGGGGCTTGACGAGCTTGCCGCATGGCTCACGGAAAACCGCCTGCGCGTACATCACTGGTTCTTCTCCACCGACTTGCACTTCTACGTGCTGGGCGGCCGCATCTCCAAGGCAGCAGGCCTGGTGGGCACCGCGTTGAAGATCTGCCCCGTACTGAATATGGATTTCCAGGGCAAGCTGGCCCCGCGTGAGAAGATCCGCACCAAGAAGAAGGCCATCGCACGCACCCTCGACATGATGAAGGAGCATGCCGAAAACGGCACGGACTACCAGGGCCAGGCCTACATTTGCCATTCCGCCTGCCTGGAAGATGCCCAGGAGCTGGCGGAAATGGTCGAGGCTGCCTTCCCCAATCTGGACGGACCGGTGCGCATCTTCTCCATCGGCACCACCATCGGCAGCCACACCGGCCCCGGCACGGTTGCCCTGTTCTTCTGGGGAGACGAAAGGGTCGATTAAACAAGCCTTGCGACCCGCAACAAATCCATTCGACCCGAACCAGACCCATTCGGCCTGATTGCATTGTCAAACCCACGGCCCTGCCAACACTGGCGGGGCCGTGTTGCTTTCGCGCCGGGTACATGCGTCCCCGACGATACCGCTCGAACGGAAGGCCCGATCACGCTTAAGCCCCGTTCATTCCGGCCAACAGCCAGGCAGCTTGCGTTTGAACCCCGCCTATCCCCCCACGCTTCCCCAACGCTGGCAAAATGGAAAAGAATGCGAGAATACCCATTGACCCTCCCCTTAGGGCAGGCCCCACTATCGGGTTTGCAAGGGAAAGGAGTTGCAAACCATGCTGAAAATCGGAGAATTCTCCAAGCTTTCCATGCTGACGGTGAAGACCCTGCGCTTCTACGAGAAGGAAGGGCTTCTGGCGCCGGCGCACGTGGACGAATGGACGGGCTACCGCCTGTACCGGACGGACCAGCTGCAGCTGGCTGCGCGCATCAAGGCCTTCCGCCAGTTAGGGCTGGCCGTCGCGCAGATCAAGCTGATCTGCGATGGCGCCGACGCAGCGCCCATCTTGGAAGCGCATGCGGGAAAGCTCCGCACCCAGCAGCAGGAGATCGCAGCCAGCCTTTCCGTCATCGACCATCTGCTCAAGGAGGACGAAATGAAGTACCAGGCAACCGTTAAGACCATCCCCGCGTATATCGTGTACTATTCCGAAACCACCCTGCCCCAATATGCGGACGCGATGGGCTGGATTCCCCAGCAGGGTGCCGAGGCGCACCGGCTGAACCCCGACCTGAAGTGCGTCGAACCCAACTACGAGTTCGTAGAATATCTGGACGGCGAATACCGCGAGCGCGACATCCGCGTGCGCCACAGCCAGGCCGTGACGGGCTTCGGCACGGAAAGCGAAAACATCAGGTTCCGCGAGATACCCGAAACCAAGGTGCTGAGCGTATACCATCAGGGTGCCTACGACCAGATCGGCCAGGCATATGCCTTCATCATGAAGTACGCCGAAGAAAACGGCTACGAATGCGCCGGCTTGGCACGCGAATCGTACATCGACGGCATCTGGAACAAGGAATCCGTCGACGAGTGGCTCACCGAAATCCAACTGCCCATCAAGTAAGTACCGGGCATCGGCACCCTCGTTGAGGGCAGCCCGCACCCGCAGCAAGCAGAATAAACAACACAAGAATCGAAAGCCCCTCGTCGAGGGGCTTTCGCATTTGTATGGGTCACGCACATATTCCCATCTCGAACCGCGTTCAAAGATGAAACCCCGGTTGCTTTCCTACTCACTTTACAGTCTCCAACGCGACATCAACCCGATGCGCATTTGGCAGAATCACATCCTGAAATAGTCGAAAAGCAGGCTGGGCAAGTTGTAAACGGCTATCCGTTTCGTCGAATCTTCCGAGTCTTGCCCGCAAATGCGCGCCCAGGGAGATTCCTGGCACACCTGGAAAATACAGAGGAGGAAGAGGATGTTCTGCCCACAATGCGGATCCCAGTTAAACCCGGAAGCATACTTCTGCACTCAATGCGGACTCCGGCTGGAAGATAGATTGCAGTCAGACCAACCCACGGAGCCCGCAGCGGATCAAGGCCCCATGGAAAAGCAAAACCCTTCCGACGAGCAAGGTCCCAACATCAAGCAGAGTCCTTCAAACGAAGAAGGCTCCAAAATGGAACAGAAGCCCTCAGACAAGCAGGCTCCCGAAATCGAAAAGCAGGGAAGGAAAGAAGCGAAAAAACATCCCCTAAAGAACCGACTGAAAGGGACGAATACCCTGTCCCTCGCGCTTTCCGCCACTACAACCATATGCATGTTCTTACCCTGGATCACCGTTCCGCGGATTGCGCTATTCATCTCTGGTACTTACTACGCAAAAAGCTTCAGTCCCATCCTGCTCCTTGATGCTGTTTTTCAGTACAAGTCGTTTACTCCCCATTGGGACTATCGGAACACTGGGGCTCTTGTACTGCTCTTTGCAATCCTCTGGATAGTCGCGCTCGTATTCCTGGCGCATAGCATCTATAAGACCTATAAAGGAAAAACAAGCAAGTCCACCCTTGTTTCTGCGGTACTCATCGCTTTCCTCTTCCTCCTTGACCTGAAAATCGCATACAACTATGGCTTCTTGGCAGTATCAAGCCCGGTCACGTTAGGACCCGGTTCCTATCTGTCGTTGATCTGCGTACTTGGTGCAGCAGGAGCATCCATTGCTTCCAAGAAAAGGGCGAAGTGATATCCAGCTCCTATCTCAGCCTCCTCTCCCAATGCGCATTCGCCCAAATGCTCGTGTCGAATACTCATGGCGCGAACAAACATGCAAAGTTCCATGAAGGTGTCGCAAACCCGACGCTTCCATCCCCGGCTTTCGCTGTTTGAACCTACTGCAGGCACCCACGAAAGGAACCAGAATGAACACTCCGCTGCAGCACCCCCAGACCGAGGGGAAGCGATTCTGCCCACAATGCGGATCCCAGTTGAAGCCAGAGGCCCAGTTCTGCTCGCATTGCGGCAAGCAGCTGGGCGATAGGCTGGTAACCAGCACCCCCGCAGAGAAGAAGTTCTCTATCGAAAAGCTCCCTTTCGACCTGCAAAAAGACAAAGAGCTGAAAGGGATCGTTTCGGAAAAGCCGCAGGCCATGAGCGTTGCGTCGATGGTTCTTTCTGCACTCGCAATCCTTGCCGCCTTCGCTCCCTGGCTGAACATCCCCCTTCTTTCCGTTGCGAATGCATTCGGCGCATCCATCAGCAGTTCGTACAGCCCGCTCTCATTGCTTACCACGCTGGTCGGCTATGAAGAGTATTTCAGCAGCGACGAGTACTCTCAGCTGCTGCTCGTTTCCTTCCTGCTGATGATTGCTTGGCTGGTAGGTATCGCCTGCCTGGCGGGAGGCATGTACAAGACCTTCAAATCGCAGAAGAACATGCTCGCCATCGGCGGCGCTGCCGCAGACTTGATCCTGCTGTTCATCTGCATCGCATTCGTCACCACCCTGAATAGCGAAATCGGCTTCAGCATCTGCTCGGTCGGATCGGGCGCCTATTTTGCAACCCTCTGCGCTGTCGGCGCAGCGATAACCGCGTACATGAACCAGAAAAAGCAAGGCTAGCGGACACCCAACCTTTCGCATCACCCCTGTAGCCTGATTTCCGGCTAGCTGCCACGCAACCCCTGACCGGCACTGGAATGCACATTTCCGGTAAACCCCGGCAAATCGGCAAAGCATGCCGTACGAAACCTCCCCTTCGTGTGGCATGCTTTGAGCAGACGAATTCGAAGGAACATAACCCAACCGAAAATCCCGATCGCGCTTCGAAAGCTCCCTCAAGCAGATTAAGCGCAATCGAATTACAATCAAGAAACACCAGGAGGATCAATGGGATTCTTTGACGACATCCAAGGCGCAGTCGACCGCGGCATGTCCAGCATGGAACGCAGCGTCGAAATCGCGAAGATCAACGTGCGCTTGAAAGAAATCAACCAGCAGCGAACCAACCTGGCTGCCCAGCTGGGTGCATGCCTGTACGAACGGACTAAAAGCGACCCCACCTTCACCGAAGGCTTGGAAACCCTGTACAGCGGCATCGCAAGGCTCGATTCCGAACGAAGCGAAGCCCAAGCCATGATCGAAGCGCTGCAAAACCAGCCCCAGCAGAAAGCGCCCGCACGACAGGTTGTCACCTGCCCCACATGCGGAAGCTTCTGCGATCCCACCGATATGTTCTGCTGCGGATGCGGCGCCAAGGTTGCCGATTTCGCCTCCACCGCCGCTGTTGCATCGGTACATCGCTGCCCCGAATGCTCTGCGCCAATCGAGGAAGACGATGCATTCTGCATGAACTGTGGAGCGCACCTTGCAGCCACGCAACCCCAAGCCAACATCCAGGATGCTCCCCAGTCCGATTCCATCATCGAGCCTGTTGTGAACCTCGAACCCGCGCCCACTCCCGAACAAAAACCCATACCGGTGCCCGATTCCACCATCGAGCCAGTCGTCGCTCCCGAACCAGCGCCCGAACCGGAGCCCATGCCGGTGCCTGAGCCCATTCCCGCACCCGAGCTCGCCAGCGAAACCGTATTGACGCTCGATCCCGCAATCGCCCCCATCGAGCCCAGCACCGCGCCCGCCAACGACGTCGTGCTCACGCTCGAACCCACGATTGCCCCTGTCGAGCCCCAGTCCGAACCTGCACCGGAACCCGAGCTCAACTTCGTCCGCACGCCCGACGTTGAAGATGACGAGGACCTGGAACTCACGTTGGTGATGGATCCCGAAACCGTAAACGAGACCCCTGTCGCCCCCGAACCCGAACCCGAGTTCCCGGCAGTACCCGTACCGGCACCCTCTCTGGTTGTGGAATCGTTCGTCGTACCCCACCCCGAAACCGCTAACGGCACCTCCAACGAACCCAATACCATAACCGCCCCCACCGCTCCCGAACCTGCGCCCGCACCGCAGCTGACCTTCGAGCCGCTCGGCGACGACAGCGGTATCGACCTGAATGCCACCCTGCAGCCCTTCCTGCCTATCGACGAAAAGGCCGAACCCGCACCCCAACCCCAGCCTGGCTTCCAGCCCATTGCCCCTATCACCCAATCCCGCACCGAAGAACAGGTTTCTAGACCCATCTTCGAGCCGATCGCCGTCCCTGCGCCCTCATCGCAAAACGGCTTCCCAGCCGGAGCCGCATTCGACCCGTTTGCAAGCCCCATGCAGCAATCGAGCTTCGCATCCACTCCCGAGCCCGCATTCCAGCCGATTGTCCAGCCCATCGCCCCGGCTTCCGAGCCCGTGTTCCAGCCGATCGCTCCTACTCCGGAACCCGCACCCCAGCCGGTTGCACCTGTTCCCGAGCCTGAACCCGTCCCGGCGCCCGCGCAAACTGTTTCCAGACCCATCTTCGATTCGCCGGTCATTCCCCCTGCACCGGAACCCCAGCCCGAACCGGCTCCTCAAACTGACAGCGCCGCGCCACAGAGGCGCTTCTGTCCCAATTGCGGAAAAGTCATCACCCCTGGCGACCGTTTCTGCATGATCTGCGGATCCAACCTGGATGACGTCTGGCAGGAATCAGGATATGACAACTGCCCAACAGCCTAACCGAAAGCATCTTCCCCTAGGAACACTTCGGGCCCGCGATTTCGCGGGCCCGTTGCTATTCTGCACCTGAGCGCCTGGTCACACATGCGCCTGCCATCCTAACCGCACACACCCATTGCGATTCGCTGCATACCGCAGGCGCAGCCGCCCACGCAACAGGAAGCAATCACGCAAACCCGCCCGAAAAGGGCAGACTATGCGAAGCACCTACATGATCTCCCTATTGAACAGGCCCCGGGTATCCGTCTTCTGGTCGAATGCCGATTCCGGCATGTCGCCGGCAAGCTTCGCCTGCGCCATGCGCACCACACGTTTCACTTCCTCGGGCGTTTCGATGGTGAAGTTCAACCTGAACGCCTGTACGCCCGGGATGCTGGGCATTTCGTCCAACAGGTTCAGCACCTTGCCGTTCAGCACGGTGGTGTTGCAGTTGGCGTGCGGCATGATAGGGAAGCTACCGTGCTCGTCACGGATCAGGTAGCGCTTCTTCTTGCAGCTGCCGCACTGTCCCATCTTCTGCAGCGGGCAGTACTTGGTCACCAGTAAAGGCGCATGCCCGTACACGATCATCTCCAGCGAAGGCAGCCCGCCATTGGTTTCGCGATACGCTTCCAGCAGGCAATCCAGCTGGTCGCGATTGATCTCGTAGGATAAGGTGACTCGCTTAGCGCCCAATCGGTGCAGCTCATAGCAGCTTTTCGCATTCACCACGTTCATGGAATAGTCGGTCACGAAGGGATTGCTGCCCCGGTAACGGTACACGCCGCCCAGGCCGCCCAGCAGGAGCTCACCTTCCATATCGCGATACTCGTTGCCATTGCGCGGAACCACGTTTTCGAAGTACACGGTATCGATGCCGCATTCCCTGCAGGCGTCGTACTGCTCCTGTGTCGCCACTTGCGCGCACAGGAAGGGCTCGACCGGCTCGAAGCAAATAGGCTCGCACGCTTCGGGCTCCTTCACCCCGCGCGGCTTGCTCGCCAGCTTTTCGGCGTAGAGCCCTTCCACCACGCACCTGCGCGCTTCGTTGAGCATCTTCACCGGAATGAAGGCATCCCCGCCTTCCAGGCGCACTTCACCCAAGCGGAAGACCGTCTCGTTCAGCTTGCCGAACTGCTTTTCCACACCCTCCAGCGTGGTGGGCCTGTTCACCGCCGCGTCCAGGTCGGTGTCGCCCACGTAGGTGTACGCGCAACCCAAACCGCAGGCATCCACCACCAGGGGCGCGCCCGCATGGACATGGACCGTCACATCCAGAGGGAGGCGACGGAATTCGCCCGTGAGCTGGGATTCCAGCTGCTTCATGTAGCGCACATCCTTGGTCTTGTACACCACATCGCCCGGCGCCAGGCGTTCCTTCACCTTGATGAAGCACGTATCGGACGAGCTGCTGATCAGCTTACCCGCGTGGTCGTAGATCTTCGCAACGGAGAGGTTCACGTCCTCGTTGCCGTGGCGGATACGGATCACGTCGTTCTGGTTCAGCTCGGCTTCCAAGGCCAGCTGGTACATGCCCTTCTTGAAGCGCGCGACGGTACCGATCCTGAAGCCATGGTTGTTCGGACGTTCGGGATTGACGATGTCTTCCTTGTCCTCATGAAGCAGATAGCCCCTGGTGTAAGTGCGGTTGAAGGTGCGGTCCAGCTTCTGCAGCTCGTCTTCGCTCGCCTGCCCATCCAAGGCCATGCGGTAGCGCGAAACCACATTGGCCACGTATTCGGGCCCGCGCATGCGCCCTTCTATCTTCAGCGAGTCGATACCTCTAAAATCATCCGCCGCCTGGATGGTATTCAGGTCCTTGGTGGAAAGGATATAGCTCCTCCCCAAGGACTTGCCGGAATCCATGTCCACGAAATCATACAGCTTGCGGCACGACCCGATGCACCGGCCCCTGTTGCCGCTGCGGTTGCCCGTCATGGAAGACATGATGCAGTTACCGGAATACGAGATGCACAAGGCCCCATGCACGAACACCTCAACGGGCAAATTGGCCTGCTGGCGGATGCGTTTCACCTGTTCAAGCGGCACTTCGCGCGAGATGACGGCACGTTTGGCGCCAAGCTCCTTCGCCAGCAGCGCGCCTTCCAAGTCGTCGATGCCCATCTGCGTGGAGCAGTGGGCTTCCATGTCGCTGAAGTTGCGCGCCACGTAGGTGAGCACGGCCAGATCCTGCGCGATCACGCCGTCCACGCCCAGGCTGTTCAGGAAGTGCAACTGCCGGTACACCTGGTCCAGCTCGTCCTGAAACACGATGGTATTCACGGTCACGTACACCTTCACGCCTCTGACGTGGGCATATGCAACCGCCTCGGCCAGCTCTTGGTCGCTGAAGTTCGCTGAATAGGCACGCGCCCCGAAATTCTGCATACCCAGGTACACGGCATCGCAACCGTTTGCGATGGCAGCTTGCAGGGCTTCCATGCTTCCTGCGGGGGCCAACAGCTCGCTCATTCGATCCTCCTCATCGCGCATCAGGGACAACGCTTCATTTTCCCAGAAGAAACGCAATTAGGCAGTACGGTTTCCGCCCCGGAAGTTCTTGTCGGACAAAGTAACCCTGAAGAAACTTCCAGGGTATTCGAAGGGCAAGAAAACCTCGGTTCCTAATAACCTTTCGAAGAGAGATAGCCCCATATAAAACTAGAGCCAATCCCGCTGAATCGGCTCTAGCAAAACCTCTCGATTATTCACACATGACATACAGAAAGCGCCGGAGGTAGGTGATGACTCACCGTTCGGGCGCTTTGCTAGGGCACAGGATACCAAAGCTCTAGCTGATGTCAATGACCCTCCCCTTGCGGCTCACAAATAGGACACGCTTCAGACCCCGTACGCGACTATCTACGCAGGTGCGGACCTCACGTTCGATAGCAGTATCGGGAATACCCTTCATCCGCCTGCAATCGAAAATGACATACGACGCCTGATTGAGCGCCTTTCGAAGATTCTTTTCGACAGCCTTCATGTTTGACGCTGTTGGCGCTTTCATTTCCCAGACTATTCCGCCGATAATACAGTCCGCCGAGCGAGCGCGATGTTCCTCACTTCGCCGAATGAACTCCACAGTATAGCCCGCCGCCGACAGCGCCTCAGCAGTCTTCAACTCATGGGGCCATACATTGACCCCGGGCGCGATGATGATCTTTCCCTCGTTTTGTTTCATAGCTGTCGAGTATATCGCCTAATCCCAATTTGCGCCGATTAAACGAGCAACCTTACAGCCGCCAAATCCTCTCTCTCAAATCCGATAGACGCACCCCCGCCCCCCTTGTTTACCGCTTGAAATCAAAGCCCAGCTCACGGCGCAATCAGGCCGCGCAGGGTCTATCATCGTACGCACTGGAAGAGGGACCCGAACAGGCAATCGTTACAGCAAGGTGGTAAGCATGGAAGCAGCCCAACGCATCAAGGCAATCGTCTACACATCCGAAACCGGCCACACGAAGGAATACGCAAAACTGCTCTCGCAGCAGACCGGACTGCCGGCATACGACCTGAAAACCGCCAAGGGCGCCCTACCCCAGCACTGCAAGGTCATCTACTTGGGCTGGCTCATGGCAGGCCAAGTCAAAGGCTACAAGGAAGCCGCGCGCTTCTTTACCGTCAAGGCGCTCTGCGGCGTGGGCATGGCACGCACCGGATCGCAGGACGAAGACATCCGCAAGAACAACAACGTGCCTGAGGGCACCCCCGTGTTCAGCTTGCAGGGCGGCTTCCAGCTGGAAAAACTGCACGGCGTGTACAAGCTGATGATGCAGGTGATGAAGTCCACCGCCGGCAAGGGCCTGGCGAACAAGCAGGACCGCACCCCCGAAGAAGACGACATGCTGGACCTGCTGGTAAACGGCGGCGATCGCGTGAGCGCAGCAAATTTGTCCGACCTGCAGGAGTGGTACGAAGACTGCTGCAAGTAAGAACATTTTTTCTAATGAAAGATTGAAATGAAACGACCCCGATTAGACCATGAGCATCAGGATCTAATCGGGGTCGTAATAACCAACTCACACTAAGTTGGCATAATCTTGGGATTGATGGAAAACGTGGGCGATTACCGCTTCACCGCTTTGCCTGTAATACAGAACAACATATCCGCCAACCAATACCGTGCGATATCCAAGTCGAGCAAGGGTTTCGAACCTTGAAAGACGATGCTCCACCCTCCCATCTTTCAAGCCATCGAGCATCCCCTCCCATGCCATCAGGAAAGAATCAACAGCACCTGGGCCAAACATTGCAAGGTAACCGACTATAGAATCGAATTCCCTCAAAGCGCTCGGAAGAAAACGAACGCTATAAGCCATACTTCTCCCTTACCTGTGCGACTGCCTCATACGCGTCAATCGTCACCCCGTCGGCACGCTCTTTCTCCGCGAGCACGATGCGCTCAAGCAAACGGGCACGAGCCTCCGCTTGCTCCCACTGGGAAAAATCCTCGCTTCTCACACAAACAAACCGATCGTAGCCATTCTTGGTGACGGTAACGGGAACCGCGCTATTCGAGACAAGCTCATCGAATGCAGCGGTGTTGCGTAAATCCTTGATCGGAACACAAGTTGCCATGGTTGCTCCTTATCACACATTATTATGTACATTATTTTGTCATATTACGAATCAGCCCGCAACATCACCTATGGGTATTCTTGCCTCCCTCCGAACAAACATCCTCATACCGCCCATATCACACTGCGCATAAAGAAAATATTAAGGACACCGTAGCGCATTGCCTACAGTCTGTGGGGTTTTAGTGATATATTCTATTCACGACGTCGTGTCGCGTTTCCTGCGGCACGTCGCTTACGGGCGCTTTCGGTTCATGCTCCATGCACCGGAATCCGCCCTGTCGAACATAGCTTGGCTTTGCCGGAGCGGTGCCTCGCGTGGGCTCCGGCGGGTCGAGAGGATGAATACGCTTGCTGCTTCTGCCCACGGGTTGCGGCGCAGCATATGCTTTTCCAGGGGGATTCCATGTGGTACGCGATCCAGGTCGTCGGAGGACGCGAGAACACCGTGCTCGCAGAGATAAAGCGCACCGTCGATCCCGAATGCTACAAGGAAGTATTCTCCCCCAGGTACGAAACGCAGAAGAAGGTGCGCAGCGAATGGATAGGCACCACCGCTCCCCTGCTCCCCGGCTACCTGATAGTCGACACCAGGCAGATAGATGCCTTCAGCACCCAGCTGCGGAAGGTCAAGGCGCTCACCAAGGTGCTCGGCAGCAACGAGGCGTTCATCCCCTTGACCCGCCCAGAGATGGAATGGCTCAACGCCTTCACCGACAACCCGCACCGAACAGTGACGATGTCGACTGCGGTGAGGGAAGGCGACAGGATCGTCATCACATCCGGTCCGCTGATGCGGCACGAAGGTCTGATCAAATCCATCAACCGCCGCAAGAGCCTTGCGTTCCTGGAAATCCAGATGTTCGGCAGAACCATAACCACCAAGGTGGGGCTGGCCATCCTCCGCAAACAGGGTTAGAAGGCGGAAAGCCACCCCCCCCCGTTGGGTTTGGCTGAATACATTCTCTTCCTGCACGGGGCGCAACGCAGGGTGAACGAAACACCCGTTACCGTCGCGCAGCTGCAGAAGCGCATCGACCAGCAACCCCCAAGCCCAACGGCATGCAGGAGCCGTTGGGCTTTCTTATCTAGATGGACAACAAAGAAGGCCGCACCTGCGGTCCTTTTGCACGTGCAGGACGCCAGCCGGCAATACCGCAATACGCGCAACGCCGGATTGGGGCTACCAGGCGACCAACCTGGAAGCCGCAGGGGTCAAAAGCCTAACCCCTCCAAAGACCCAACCGACTCGCTACACCCCGCTCCCCTACCACTGGGAGCAGGCCGTAACGCACCCACGCAACCGAAACCAACCGATTTTACGGAGACAAAACCAATGCAACGAGGAACAGGAAAGCTGCTCAAGCTGGTCAAGGCCATGCCGCTTGTGGTCATCGACTGTATGGCAACCTGCGCTGCAGTGATTGCCGCAGCCTGGGGCACCCGCGAACTGGGCGAAGTGCTCAACGGCAGCGGCTTTGCCTTTTCCCTCATGCTGCTGTCCGCGGTGAACGTGGTTGTATTCGCCCTCGCCCGCATGTACACCACCCTGTGGGAATACGCGTCTGTGGACGAGCTGCTGCGCATAGTGCTGGCAGTCACCTGCGGCGCGGTGCTGGGCGACGCGCTGGAAGCGCTGCTGTTCGACTTCACGCTGACGGCTCCCACCTATATAAGCGCCTGGGCCATCCTGCTGGTGGTATGCGGGGCAAGCCGCTTTGCCATCCGCATGTATTCCGGCGCCAAGGCCTGGAGCGTGTTCGGCGTGCACGAAGACGCCACCAAGCCCCGCAGCCTGATTATCGGCGCGGGCGAAACCGGCAGCCTGACCACCAAGCGCATGCTCTCCGACAACCCCGACATGCTGGGCTGCCCCGTTGCCATCGTGGACGACGACAAGAGCAAGCTGGGCCGCTACATCCACGGCATCAAGGTGCTGGGCACCTGCGATGACATCCCCCAGTTGGCCCAGAAGCTGAAGTGCAAGCAGCTGGTCATGGCCGCCCCAAGCGCAAGCAAGCAGGAGCGCGACCGTATATTCAAGCTATGCATGTCCACGGGACTGAAGACCCTCACCCTGCCCAACGTGCACGATCTGCCACAGAACTACGACGGCAAAATCATGCTGCGCGAAGTGGAGATTTCCGACCTTCTTGCCCGCGAGGAAAAGGAACTTGACCTGGACCAGATGGGCTACATCACCGGCAAGCGCGTGCTGGTGACCGGTGGCGGAGGTTCCATCGGCAGCGAGCTGGTTCGCCAGCTTCTGCCCGCAAAACCCGCGCAAGTCGTGCTGTTCGACATCTACGAGAACACCACCTACGAGCTGTACCACGAGATCCACGGCAAGGCAGCCGAAGACGGCATCGACATTCGCGCAGAGATCGGGTCCATCACCAACATCCCCGCATTGGAGACGCTCTTCGATACCTACAACCCGCAGGTCGTATTCCATGCGGCGGCGCATAAGCACGTGCCGCTGATGGAGAACAACCCGCGCGAAGCGATCGAGAACAACGTGTTCGGCACGTTGAACGTGGTGCGCCTGGCACACGAGCGCGGCTGCACCCACTTCGTGCAAATCTCCACCGACAAGGCGGTGAACCCCACCAATGTGATGGGCGCCACCAAGCGCATGGATGAAATGATCGTGCAGTACTACGCCAGCATCAGCGACACGGTATTCACCGCAGTGCGCTTTGGCAACGTGCTGGGCAGCCACGGCAGCGTGATTCCCCTGTTCAAGAGGCAGATGAAGGAAGGCGGACCCATCACCGTCACCCACAGGGACATCACCCGCTACTTCATGACCATCCCCGAGGCAAGCCGACTAGTCATCACGGCTGGTGCCTTGGCAAAAGGCGGAGAGATCTTCGTGCTGGATATGGGCGACCCCGTGAAAATCTGGGACCTTGCAACCCAGCTTATCCAGCTATCTGGGCTGAAGCTTGGCCGCGATATCGAGATTGTCGAAACCGGCCTACGCCCTGGCGAGAAGATGTACGAGGAGCTGCTGATGGACAGCGAATCTCTACTGCCCACCACCAACAAGGACATCCGCATCTCAACGGGAGACCGGATAGACCTGGATACGGTTACGAGCAAGCTCAGAACGCTCGAGAAGTGCTTGGACGAAGAAAACAAATCGATAAAGACCGCCCTCTCGCTGGCGGTCCCCACATACCATCCCCAGTTCGCCGAGTAAGGAACCTCGATGGCAATCAAACCCTTCAAGAATAAAATCTGGCTTTCCTCCCCCACTATGCATGGGGAGGAGTTGCAGTATGTCACCGAGGCGTACGAGACTAATTGGATGAGCACCATCGGATCCAATCTCAATGCCATCGAAAGAGAGATTGCAGAACTAACGGGCGCACGATACGCCGTGGCCCTTTTCAGCGGCACATCGGCAATCCACCTAGCCTTGAAACTTGCAGGGGTGAGACCCGGTGAAAAAGTATTCTGCTCCGACCTCACTTTCAGCGCATCGGCAAACCCGATCGTCTACGAAGGCGGAATCCCCGTATTCATCGATCCCGAACGAGATACCTGGAACATGGACCCTATCGCGTTGGAAAAGGCGTTCGAGCTTTACCCGGAAGTGAGAATCATCGTCCTGGTGCACCTTTACGGCACGCCCGCAAAAATCGACGAAATCGCAAGAATCGCCATCGAACACAATGCGATCATCATCGAGGATGCAGCCGAATCACTCGGTGCCACCTACAAGGGCAGGCAGACGGGTTCATTCGGTACATACAACTGCATCAGCTTCAATGGTAATAAAATCATCACCGGATCCAGCGGCGGAATGCTGTTGACCGATAACAGGGATGCAGCAAACAAAGCCCGCAAATGGTCTACCCAGGCACGCGAGATCGCGCCGTGGTACCAGCACGAAGAACTGGGATACAACTACCGCATGAGCAACGTCATCGCCGGTGTCGTCCGCGGCCAACTCCCACATTTGCAAGAACACATCGCCCAGAAGAAGGCGATTTACGAACGCTACAAGGAGGGTTTGAAGGACCTCCCGGTATCGATGAATCCCTTCGATGAAGAAAACAGCAAGCCGAATCACTGGTTGAGCTGCTTGCTCATCGACGAAGAAGCCATGTGCCGTCAGATTCGAAATGACAAGAATTGCCTCTACGAAAGCGAAAGCAGGAAGAGCTGTCCCCATGAGATACTCGATGCACTTTCAGCAATTAACGCGGAGGGTCGTCCCATCTGGAAACCCATGCATATGCAACCCATTTTTCACAATAATCCATTCATTGCTCATGATGAAAAAGGCCGTGCTCGCACTAACGCTTACATTGATGATGAAGCACTAGATGTTGGCATGGATATCTTCCAACGTGGCGTATGCCTGCCCTCTGACAACAAGATGACCCCAGAGCAGCAAGACATCATAATTGAAGTTGTCAAGCGATGCTTCGAATAGGTGGTGTCGACAATGAAGATTCGTACTCACAGTTCAATAAAGCCTTGCAGAAAAGCCTGGGAGGCTATTGAGGCTGCAACTCCGCTGCCGCCGTATCAATCTTATTGCGTCCAAAGCGCCGTGGCGTCTCGTTTGCTCATGTATGCTCTACCCAAGAAGACCAAGCCGGTCTATGTTGAGTTGCTCGATGATAATGATGATGTAGTCTTCATAGCTCCTCTTCTAAAAAAGATTGGGGGGGGGAGTATATGAAGATTGGACAATTCAATGGCGTTCAAACGTTTGATTTCATCTATCGTCGAGATATAAACGATTCCACGCTTACCAAATGCTTTCAGACACTATTCAGTTTTGCAGGCTCTAATCTCATCAGTGTGTCGCAACTGCCTGTTTCCTCTGTTAGCTACCACGTCCTAAAAACCATAGGAGTTGTGGTTGATGAGCACATAAGCAAGAATGTTCGCATCGATTTCGAGAAAGATTACGAATCGTATTTCTCTTCCTTGGGAAAACACACAAGACAGAACATCCGCACCGCCTACAACAGACTGAAGACCGATGGCGTTCAGTATCGGTTGGAAGTAGTTTCTGGTGAGACGGTAGACAAAAAGACTTACCAAAAAGCCATTGAGCTGTATTGCAAGAGGCACGAAGAGAGATATGGGGTTTCAACTCCTGCAATGAAACGGTGGTATCTCAAGCATTTGGATTTTTCTACAAAGGTTTTGTCTAAGTCGCACCTTGGATTTAACGGATTTCTCTATATTGATGGCCAACTAGCGGCATTCTTGTCGGGGTTACGAGACGACAACGAACACAGTGTCGTAGTACCCAGGCTGTCAATCAATAATTATTTTTCGCGGTACAGCCCAGGAATGATCCTGATTAACGAGGTCGTCAAATACTGTTGCGAATGCGATAAGATTCGCACACTTGATTTGTCGAAAGGCGATGAAAGCTATAAGCTAGCTGCCGGTGGAACGGTTTACGAAACCGCATCGATGTCCGTTGCACAAATGGCTTACTCGGAAGCAAGCAGATTGGCGATTGAATGATGTATGCCAAATATATTAAACGGATCTTGGATTTCTCCATCTCTCTGTGTTTCATCGCTTTCTTCTGGTGGTTATACGCCATCCTGGCGTTGTTGGTTCGCGTGAAGTTGGGGTCGCCCGTCCTGTTCACCCAAGTTCGTCCCGGAAAAGACGGGAAGATTTTTAAGTTGTATAAGTTTCGCACCATGACTGACGAACGAGACGAAGACGGCAATCTACTCCCTGATGAAGTGAGGCTGGCCAACTTCGGAAGGACCTTGCGCTCAACCAGCCTCGACGAGCTCCCCGAGTTGTTCAATATATTGAAGGGAGATATGAGCCTTATCGGGCCGCGTCCTCTTTTGGTGAAGTATTTGCCACTCTATAACGAAGAGCAAAAGCATCGTCACGATGTTCGTCCCGGAATGACTGGCTGGGCACAGGTTAATGGTCGCAATGCTATTAGCTGGGAAGAGAAATTTGCTTATGACGTCGAATATGTGGGTAACTGTTCATTCGCAATGGATCTGAAGGTGTTCTTTGCAACGTTCAAGATCTTGTTTGAGCGAACAGGAATAAGCAGCGGCACTAGCGAGACCATGGAAGCTTTCACGGGTACTCCGATAGCTTTTAATGAGAGGGATTAGAGTGAATATTCTATTTTGCAGTGCAGGTCGTCGAGGAGAACTGTTGAAAGACTTTCGAAAAACGATGGGTAATAATGGCGTTATCGTGGCGGTTGACAACAGCAATATTGCTCCAGCCTTGTATTGTGCAGATAAAAGATACCTTGCACCACGTATTGATGATCCAGGGTATGTAGACTTCTTGTTGGATATTTGCAAGAAAGAGTCGATTGATGCAATCACTACCTTAATCGATCCTGAGATTGAAGTATTGGCAGACAACAGAGAAAAGTTCGAAGCTCTGGGGGTTTTGGTGTTGACACCGTATCCTAAATGCGCCCAACTATGCTTCGACAAATTCAAGATGTATAAGCATCTTGTTGACAATAATATACCAACAGTAAATACATATGGCGACTTAGATTCTTTTATTAAAGGTCAAGAATCTGGCGAGATAGTTTTTCCTGTGTTTGTGAAACCTAGAAATGGTAGTGGTAGTATTGGCGCTCGACGTATTGACACTGTCGAGGAACTTAGAATAGCAATTGAAGAAGATCCTACGCTAATAATTCAAGAGTTAATGACCGCTGAAGATGTTGATGCCGATATTTATGTTGACGCAATCAGCCATGAGCTTGTGAATGCGTTCACGAAAAAGAAGCTAAGTACAACAATTGGCGGTGCTAACAAAACAGTTTCGTTTAAGGATGATTCATTCTTTGAGGCCATCAAGAGAGCTGTTGCGGTCCTCAATCTTTGTGGACCGTCTGATATCGACTTTTTCTACAAAGATGGTGAGTATCTGCTGTCTGAGGTGAACCCCCGCTTTGGTGGTGCATATCTGCATGCTTATGGTGCTGGTGTCGATTTCGTCAAGTTAATCGAAAACAACGTGGAAGGTACTGCCAACAAGCCCGTTTTCGGAGATTACGAAGACGGCGTTGTAATGATGATGTTTGATAGCGTCATCATCAAGAAGCAGGAAGAGCTCGCAATCCAACAAGAGGTTTAACAAATCGATGGACCCATTAAGCAAAGAGCGATCTAGGAAGAGAATATGCTACGTTACCACAGTTGCTGGGACTATGCGCTCCTTCGTTGTGCCTGTTGTCAGCCAAATAAAAAAGCAGGTCGATTGGGATATCACTCTCGTATGCGCCGATGACGGACGATTCTCCGAAGAAGTACCCGAAGGAATAGACTTCACGTCTATAAAAATGACTCGTGGAATCAGCCTAAATGGAGCATTCGCCACAGCTAGGCTTTACAGGTTCTTTCAAAAAAACCATTTCGATCTCATCCAATATTCAACACCGAACGCATCACTGTACGCTTCGATTGCGGCTTGGCTCGCCAGGATCCCCGTTCGGCTTTATTGCCAATGGGGCATCGCCTATGTAGGATTTGAGGGATTAACAAAAATCGTCTTCAAAGCAATTGAGAAGATGGTATGCAAGCTCTCAACATGTATAGAGCCCGACAGCTTTGGAAACCTCGATTTCTCATGCAAAGAAGGCCTCTATTCCGAAAACAAGGGCTCAGTTGTTTGGAACGGCAGCGCCAGCGGAATAGACTTAAGCAAATTCGATTACTCTCGCCGAATCGAGTGGCGAAGCCAAGTGCGAATCGAGAGAGATATCCCGAACGATTGCTTCGTCTATCTGTTTGTTGGCCGTATTACAGGAGACAAGGGCATTAACGAACTGCTCGAAGCGTACAGGCAGATATCGGCGTCGGAAAAGATCGACACTCGCCTGATGTTATGCGGATCGATCGAAAAAGAGAACAGCCTGAATCATGGGCTGTTTGATTGGGCGCGACAGTCTTCTGACGTAATTTTTTGCGGCAGGGTTGATGATGTCGAGCGTTACATGGCTTCAGCCGATGTTTATGTCCTACCAAGCTATCGTGAAGGCTTCGGCAGCGCTGTTGTTGAAGCGGAGGCCATGGGCACACCTGTCATCGTTACGGATATACCTGGTCCCACCGATGCCATGCTCCCCAGAGAAACGGGATTGCTTGTTGAAAAAAAAGACGTTCAAAGCCTAAAAAGAGCCATGCTCGAAATCTCCTCAAATCCCTCGCTTCATAGCGCGATGTCCGAAAAGTGTCACGAATTCGCATCTGCTCACTTCGATCAGCGAGAGTTGGTGAAACGCATCATCGAAGACCGCGCTCGTCTGATGGGAGCTTAGAAGGTGTTCAAGATTCTCCAAATCTGCTTGGCTGGCACGATAATCGGGCTTTTCGCGGAGCGAACCTCGACTCGTGACAGCTCTTCGGGCATGTACGAGAAGAAAAACGTGTGTTTCTTCATTCTGCTCGCGATTGTCGCGGGAACCTACGCAGGGCTCAGGACGAGATACAACGACACTTCCACATACATCTACGGATACAATCTACTTTCGCCTAATGGCGCGCTTCTCGACGGGATGGATTGGTCCCTTGGGGAGAATCCCGGCTTCTGGGCGGTAAGCCGCATACTGAGGCATGCTGGAGCGACATCTCAGGACTTCCTGATGATATTCGCATTGGTGACCATAGCCATTTACGTCTGGTTTCTCCGCAAGTACACCACAAATATTTCGTTCGGTGTTTTTCTTTTGATGTTCGTGGGAGGATACGCGCTCGTGTTCGCTGCTATCAAGCAATGCTTCGCAATCGCACTGTGCTTGATTGCCACAGACAGGTATTTGGAGGGGAAAAGGGGGATGTTCGTACTTTGGATCCTCCTCGCGATGACCTTCCATCCGTATTCCTTCATGTACCTTTTCGTTCCGTTCCTCACTTCGAACCCATGGACTAAGCGGACTTACATCATCATCGGCTTGACCTTGCTAGTCGGAGCCTTCTTC
>JBJEKU010000091.1:0-38114 GCA_051878795.1 Eggerthellaceae bacterium | reverse complement strand
TGCCGATGGCGGGCAGCCGTCTGCTGGAATTTGCGCAAGAGTCTGGACAGTACCCCCAATTATCGTCTGACAAGGAAATGCGCCCTCAGAAGTCAGTAGAACCGCTCAAACCACCCTCAAGAACGCAGAAAGGACGGCCCCGAAGGGCCGTCCTGTTGTTACTTGGCAAATCTGCCAGGTCGGGATACGACAGCTTACTCGAACTGAGTGGGCTTGTCTACTGCGACGGTCAGAGCATGTACTGCTCGTTCGCACAGTTCCCTACGAACCTTGTGCTCGTCCTCAGGAGGCAGGTTGGGGTTGCCAACGGGGCTGGGGATCATAACGCAAGGAACGATCCTGTTTGCACCAACCGATTCGGAAATGGTGGTGATGGTTGCCATGTGTACGATAGGAATACCGTAGCGTTCGATTTCCTTAACCATTGTTGCGCCGCAACGTGTGCAAGTGCCTCAAGTGGAGGTTAGAATAACGCCGTCGATGCAGCCGAGCTCGCTGAGCTCCTTGCCGATCTCCTCGCCGAACTTCTTGGCGTTCGCTACTGCGGTACCGGTACCAGTGGTGATGTAGTAAGTGTCGTACACGTGACCGATGATGCCTTCATGCTCCAGTTCGCGCATGATGTCCAGGGGGACTGCACGAGTGGGCATCTCGTTGACATACATGGGGTCATAACCACCATGAACGGTGTAGTAGTCACCTGCGGGCAGGTCGTCCATGCCGGTAACATCGTACTTGTTCCACTGCTGTGCGGATGCGGACTGCAGACGATCGGGGTTGCCTGCAGGCACAACGCCGGAAGAGGAAACGATTGCGATGGTAGCTTTGGACAGATCCTTAATAGGAGGCGCGGGCTCGACTTCATCGAACTCTGCCATAGGCAGCTCAGTGGTGAAGGGCTGATCGTTCAAACGTGCGAGCAGCATGTCGATAGCGCGGTCAGCGCCGATGCGGTCGACATGGATGCACTTACGAACACCCTTGGGGAAGTAACCGTCGACCTCGGGGAGGATTTCCTCGCCGGTGCAAACCTTGTTTACCAGGTTGGCGATAGCGGGGATTGCCTTGCGCATCTTGGCTGCTGCATTAGCGGTTTCAGCAACCCAAGCGATGCTCTGGCAGTACTCCAGGCCGGGGTTCTCACAATACATACCGGATACGCAGGGAATGCCAGCTTCGTGTGCGACCTGGCAGGCGCCAGCGCAGGAGAAGCCGTAACGGCCTGCGTTGAATGCGGGGCCGGTGCAGAAGACGTCGGGCTTTACCTCGTTGATGGTGTCGAGGATGAACTTCTTCGCCTCGTCTTCGTTCTCACCGAAGTAGTTGTCACCCATGATGATGGTGCCAACGATTTCGGCGTTGTCCTTGATTGCTGCTGCAATGCCAACGCCGGGGCCGATGACCTCTTCCTTGAAGGAAGGCTCGATGCTGGCCATGTCTTCGCCGCCGATGCCGCCGAAGAACTGGTTGAGATACATAAGTACGCGCTTAGTCATGTCAACCCTCCCTTAGTACAGCTGGACGGACGAATTGTGGAAGCCGATTTCGGAGGTTGCGCCGATAACAGCGTTCAGCTCTACCTTCAGGCTTCCGTCCTCTGCAGCGCAGCCATCCCAGCCGCCTGCGAGGGTCTGAGCGGACTTCAAGTTGCCGATAACCTTGTCGGCGGGCTCCAGCTCGACAACCATGGATACGTTACCGGTAGAGATAACGGCAACAGCTTCCTTGGTGTTGTCGGTCAGGGGCTGGCTGGTGCCGTCCCAACCGGAGCATTCGTCGGTAACCAGGGTGGTCTTGATACCGCGATCTTCCAGGCGCTTGCAGTTCATAACCAAGTCGGAGTCGGGGTTGCCGTAGCCTTCCTCGGTGATGATGACGCCATCGCAGCCGAGCTGGTGCGCAACCTGTGCGGCGTAATCGCAGTTGCGGAACTTGCCGTCCAGGGTGGTGAGCTCGGGAGCCCAGATGTTGCCGATGTAGTTGATGGTCTTACCGTGCTGTTCGTACAGACGGTCGATCATGGTGTTGTTCTGATGCTGGTAGGTGGTGATCTTGTCGCAAGCTGCTACGCAGTTGCCGGAGATAACAGCGTCGTCCAGCTCAGTGAAGGGATGATACCAAGTAGGCAGGATTTCCTTCAGGTCAACGCCATAGTAGAAGGTGTCGTGGAGCAGACCCTGGGAAATGGTCATTTCCATCATGGCAACCTTCGGCAGGTCGGGATACTTCTCGGTTTCTTCGGCCATGGTGCCGAGCTCGAGAACCTTAACCTCGTCGGGTTCGACGTCCTTAGCTGCCAGACCAACGAAGGTGGCAGCCTTCAGGCCAGCCATGCGCACAACGCGCTCGTGAGTATGCTGGTCGATGCCGTCGATGGGGGTAATGTCGACAACGATGTTGCAGGTCTTGGAGAACGGGGTCCAAGTGGCGCCTTCGCCCCACATGTCAATAACGCCCTCCTGGAAGCCAACCATGTCGCCGATGGTGATTACTGCAGCACCCTTCAGGATAGCAGTAGCGCCGTTGCCAGCCTCCTCGTACTTGGTGGTAACACCGGGGAAGCCGTTCTTGCGGCCGATACGATAACGAGGTTCGATGACGTCCTTGACGGGAACGATACGGGTACGGTCGCCGGGGTGGCAAACGTCAACCTTCACGTCCTTGATCTTGTCGTCATCCATCAGAGCGGCACGCAGGCCTTCTACGTCTACGGTGAGAACGCCGTTCTCCACCTTAGCTTCGCTACCGAGCTCGACGCGGTTGACGTTAATCAGTCGCTGTTCAAGTTTCATTACACCCTCCTTTCCTATTTATTCGCAGTTACAATGCACGAAACATTGCATTCAGCAGAGCTTTCCTGCCGGCATCCAATGACCGGCATCTTGCATTGAATGCACAGCAAAAGCCCAAGCTTGCAGATGCTTACGAGGTCAACATACATGGCAAGCCGACCTCATTCAAGTGCAATTTTCGTGATTCCATCCTTATCGCGATGATTATATTTATCTATCGAATTTCGTAATCGAAGCATAATCTTTTCGAATCACCCCAGACGCCTGACATCGCCGGAACGCTTGGTAATTCGGGCCTGATCGAAGCTTTCGAGCAGGGGGACGATGTACTTCCTGGTGGTTCCCAGGGCATCCCTCAACGCCGCGACCGTGCCTTCCCCGCCTGCCGCAAAATGCGCGGCCAGCGTTTCCTTCGCCTGCTCGATCGCGGGAAGGTCGAAGAAGAAGTCGGCATTGCCCCTCCACACATGGCCCTGGTCGCAGGAATACGCTATCGCGCGCTTGGCGAAGGGCATGTCGACATCGCACTCCTTGGCCATTTCCTGCAGGGACGGAGGCGTAAGCCCTGTTCCGGCGATCATCCGCTCGAAGCGCCCCGCAACCTCGATCATCTTCTGCTGGGAGCGGCTCCATGCATCGGGATGGCTCACCACGGCATCGGAGGCAACGGCCTTCCCCGCTTCGATAGCGCAGGCAAGCAGCGCGTCGAAGCATGCGGACGTGCTTTTGGGGAAGCAGCGCTGGCGCAGGGCATCCTTGGCGATTCCATGGTCCTTGGGATTCTCTTTATGGAAGGCATCCAACTGCCCTTCGATGACCCCGTTGGCGCGCTCGATCACCTGCGCGGTGGTGAACAGGGGCTCGGCACCGGGCAGCCTCACGATGCGGCCGGCTTGCGCACCTGCCTCGAGCATCGATTCCACACGGGTGGGCTCGACACCCACCAGGCGGGATACGAATTCCACGGTGACGGGCATGGATTCCGCCTCAACCGCAAGCTCCATCGCCTGTTGGATATCGCCATCGCGCAAGGCCTCGAGCATGGACAGCTCGATGTCGTTCAGGCCGGTCCTCCTGAAGGGGTGCGCGAGCATGATGGTTCCGCCGCCGGCAAGCAGGACGGGAGAATAGGTGCGCATGATGAAGCGGTCGCCGTGGGAAAGGGCCAGGGGCTCTTCCAAGCGGAACTGGGCGAATGCGGACTCGCCAGGCTCCAGTTCGGGCACCCCGTTCATGAACAGGATACGGCCCAGGATCTCCCTCGTGCCATGGGCGATATGCATCCTCGCCCCGCTTTCAATGGGCTTGCCGGTCTTATCGTTGTCGATGTAGGTCACCCAAGCATCGAATCGGTCGCTCGGCTTGATGGCGCCTACCTGGGCGAGGAAGTCGCCGGGCTCGATTTCGTCCGTCTTGATATTTGCCAGGTTGATGGCGACGCGGTTTCCCGGATACGCGGTCTCTACCGGCTTGCCATGGATCTGGATGGAACGTATCTTCGCCACCTTGCCCGAAGGGAGGATCTCGACCGAATCACCAGGAGACGCGGTCCCCGTCCACAGGGTCCCCGTGGTTACCGTGCCCGCACCCTTGATGGTGAATACGCGGTCGACCGGATAGCGCATCGCCGCACCCTCATGCGTGCGGTCCGCACGGTCCGCCGCTTCCTGGATTGCCGCAAGCAGCTGGTCCAAGCCCTCCCCGGTCTTCGAGGAAACCGGGATGATGGGCGCATCGGCATAGGGCGTCGCGGCAAGATGCTCGCGCACATCGTCCGCCACGAAGTCGATCCACTCAGGGTCGTCCACAAGGTCGATCTTGGTAAGGGCGACCACGCAGGTTCGGATGCCCAGGGTCTGCAGGATGGTGATGTGCTCGACGGTCTGGGGCATGATGCCGTCGTCCGCCGCGACCACAAGCAGGGCCACATCGATACCGGTCGCACCCGAGATCATCTGGCGCACGAACCTTTCATGGCCCGGCAGGTCGACCACGCCCATGAAACGGCCATCGGGCAACCAGAGCTGCGCGAAACCCAGGGAAATGGTGATACCGCGCTCCTTTTCCTCGGAAAGCCGGTCGGGATCGGTTCCGGTCAGGGCGAAGATAAGCGACGATTTGCCATGGTCGATATGCCCGGCGGTTCCAAGCACCAGGTCCGGTTGGGTGCTGTTTTCAGCCACTGCCCCTCCTCCTGTCGATTGATCGCGGGCAAGCAGGAACGCAAGCTGTGCGGCGCCCTTCGCCCGAACATGGAAAAGGCGCATCCCGCACGGTCGTTGAGGCCGCAAGGGATGCGCCCAGGCCTTCTGAATGTAAACGAAAGCCAGTATAGCGAATTCAGATTTTCCGAACGCCTCAATCCCCCAACTTGCTGAGGAATGCCCGCGTGCGTTCGTGCTTGGGATTGGCGATAACCTCTTCCGCGGGGCCCTCTTCGACGATCACTCCGCCATCCATGAAGATGATGCGGTCGGCGACATCGCGTGCGAAGCCCATCTCGTGCGTGACGATGACCATGGTCATGTGCTCGGAGGCCAAGAAGCGGATGACGCGCAGCACTTCCTGGGTGAGCTCGGGATCGAGCGCGCTCGTGGGCTCGTCGAAGAACAGGATGGTGGGGTTCATGCACAGCGCACGGGCGATTGCCACACGCTGCTGCTGGCCGCCGGAAAGCTCGCAGGGAACCAGGTCTTCCTTACCGGCGAGGCCCATGCGTGCCAGGATGGCGCGCGCTTCCTTCTCCACTTCCTGCTTGTCCCTCTTCTGAACGCAGATGGGAGCGTCCATCACGTTCTTCAGTACGGTGTAATGGGGAAACAGATTGAAGTTCTGGAAAACCAGCCCGAACTTCTCCTTTGCGGCCCCGATCACCTTCTTGCTTCCATACTGGGCGCGTCCGTCGACATCGCTGACCACCTGGACATCGCCGTAGGACAGCGAACCCCGGTCGAATTCCTCCAGCAGGGTCGCGCAGCGCAGCAGCGTCGATTTGCCGCCGCCCGACGCGCCGATGATGGCGACGACCTCGCCCTTTTCGACCTCGAGGGAGATGCCCTTCAGCACCTCGTTGTCGTCGAAGCTCTTATGCACGTTCTGAAGACGGACGACGGGAACATTGCTCTCGCTCACGGTTGCCTCCTTAATCATGGTAGTAGTCGAGCTTCTTTTCGATCTTGCCCATGACGATCTCGATCAGCAGGCAGAAGACCCAGTAGAAGGCAGCAGCGAACAGGAAGGGTGTCATGGTCACCTGGGAGGCGACGAGCGCCTTCGCCGAAGAGAACATCTCCGCAACGCCGATGGAGAAGGCAAGCGAGGTGTCCTTCACCAGGGTGACGATCTCGTTGCAGGTTGCGGGCAGGATGCGCTTGAACACCTGGGGAAGGACGATTTTCATGAAGGTCTGGACATTGGAATAGCCCAGCACATTCGCGGCCTCGTACTGGCCGCGGGGAATGGACTGGATACCGCCGCGGTAGATCTCTGCGAAGTACGCGGCATAGTTCAATATGAAGGCGACGATGGTCGCGTTGAACTTGGAGGAAGGGGAAAGCTCGATACCGAACACGTAGTACGGGGCGAAGTAGATCGCGAACATCTGCAGCATGAGCGGAGTGCCGCGCATGATGGAGATATACGCCTGGAAGAGAAGCTGGACGGGCTTGACCTTGCTCATGCGTCCCAAGGCGATGAGGATGCCCAAGGGCATCGACCCCAACAGGGTCAGAGCGAAGATCTTCAGGGTCATGATGAAGCCCTCGCCCAGCATTCCCAGCATGGTTGCTAGCGTCATTGGATTCCTTACCTCGCACAAGACTGCGGGCGACAGGGCCGCCCGCAGTCATTACAACAAATCGGTTGGTGTTGCCATTCCCTACAGAACGACGTTCTCGTAGGAAATGCCGTACTCAGCGTACTTATCGCACAGCTTCTCGATGGTGCCGTCTTCCTTCATCTCCGCCAGGGTTGCGTTGACCGCATCTGCCAGGTCGGTGTTGCCCTGCTTGAAGCCTACCGCATAGTGCTCTTCGGACAGGGTTTCGTCGAGCATGATGTATGCGTCGGGCTTAGCGGACATCTGATACTGGGCGATGGACAGGTCGCAGGCAACCGCGTCGATCGCACCGGATTCCAGCTGCATGAAAACGGTGTTGTATTCGGACTGCTCTTCCAGAGAGCCGAAGGTCGCAGCCAGTTCTGCCTGGTCGCCTTCAAGAACTTCCAAAGCAGCGGAGTCTACCTGGGTGACAACGCTCTTGCCTGCCAGGTCGTCGAGGGACTTGATGTCGCTATCGGCCTTTACCACGATAACCTGCGCATTGCGCATGTAGTCGTTGGAGAAGGTGTACTGGTCTTCGCGGCCTTCACGGGTGAAGCCGTTCCAGATGCAGGTGATGGCGCCGCCGTTCAGCTCGCCATCCTTGGCGTCCCAGTTGATGGGCTGGGCGACGAAGTTCCAGCCATTGCGCTCGCAGACTTCCTTGGCCAGATCCAGATCGAAGCCGGTGTATTCGCCGTCATCGCCGACAAAGCCATAGGGAGGATAGTCCTGGTCGAAACCAACGATGAAATCCATACCCTCTTCGACGACGAGCTGATCGCCAGAAGCTTCCGTTTCGGAAGAAGAAGAGGAAGAGCAACCCGCCAGGGCGAATACGCCGAGACACAGCGCGCACGCGCAGCCGAGCGCGAGCATGAGCTTCTTTTTCATTTCCCTTTTCCTTTCGTCATGGGCGCACCCTGCGCCCCTATTCCCTCCTGGATGCGCTTTACCAAGGTAGAGCGCTGGAATATTGTACCAGAAAGCCGCACGCACGTTCCGCGAAAGGGAGGCCTCTTGCAGGCCATCAGGGCAAAAGGGGCACTAACGGTCCGTTTCCCGCGCAAGCCCCTCGATTGCGGCAAGTTCTTCGGGCGTATTCGCATTCACGAAGCAATGGGTGCGCGGGTTGGCCGCCACGAACGGAGCCCGATCGATCGTCGCGACCTGGAGCCCGTCGAGAAGCGAACGCGGGCGCATACGGCCTTGGGAAACCGCCCGCTCGCACACCGTAAGGCAGGTTTCGCGCCGATAGAGGGCATGGAAGGGCTCGATCGCGTCCCCGTCGCAAGGGATGCAGACATCGTCCCGCGAATCGCGAAGCATACCGTATTCCCTCGCAATCAGATCCGCCGAGACGAACGCCATGTCGCAAGCAACCACGGCGACAAGCGGGAAACGCGCCGCCCGAAATGCCGTCAACAGGCCTGGAAGCGCGCCGCGCGCGTCGCATTCGTCGGGCACCAGGCGGATATCCAGATGGGGGTAGGAATCGTAGAGGAAACTCAGTCGCTCTCCTTCGTTGGTGGTGATGACGATCTCGTCCGCAACCGGAGCCACCCGCTCGATTACGCGCATGATGAGAGGCCTTCCCAGAAAGTCCACCAGGGCCTTGCTCTGTCCCATCCTGCGGCTTTCACCGCCCGCCTGTATCGCAACGCTCAGGCGGGGACGGGCATAGTGCTCCCTCAAGAAACCCGCGATCCCGCCGATATCGTCGATATCGAAGCACGGGATACCGTAGTTTGCAGCAGCCCGGCGCGCAAGCGTAATGTCGCTTGCGATGGCAACGGTCCTGCTCCCGGGCATCTTCTCGGCAAGATCCCCCCTACCGTCGGCGAAACCCGCAGGCGCACCTCCCTTGCGGCGAAGCGACTGCAGGATGTCGCAGCTCAAGGGAATGCCCGAGACCGATGCCTCGTAGAAGGCCCGGGCCACTTCCAGATCCCGGTCGTTTTCCTGCCGCATCACCTCGATTGCGGGCAAGCCGGCAAGCCGATAGCCTTCCACGATCACGATGTCATGGCCCGGCATCCCGTCGACGATCCGCAGGCAATCGGGATCCCCGTCGATGTCCTTGACCATCGCAAGCCTGCCCGGCGCAGCAATCCAGGTCTCCGTCGCCCCGGCCTGGCGATGGCGGTAGGAATCCTTCCCCGGGATATCTATCTCGAACCCCGGATGCCCGTGGTGCTTCACGCTGCCCACGTCGAGCCCCTGGGCGCTCAGATACGCGATCAGCCTCTCCACAAGCGTGGTCTTCCCGGAATTATGCCTGCCTATCACCGAGACGGCAGGGCTGGGAAGCATCCCCGGCATGCTATCTCCCTTCCCTCAGGTCAATGAGCCCCTGCTTTCCCGATACGCCGCACTTCGAATAGATGTGGCGCAGATGGGTGTCGACCGTGCTCTTGGAAATACCCAGCTCCTCGGCGATGCGGCTGCTCGTGCGGCCGCGGAGCACAAGCGGCAGCACCTGCGCCTCTCGCTTCGAAAGGCCGAAATCGGCAGCAATCGATGCGCATGATGCCTCGAAGCGGTCGTCTTCCGCAACCGTCTTGGAAATGCTGTCGAAGTCGCGTTCCGTGAACAGGAAGATGCATGCCGCCAGCGCAATCAAGCCCGCGAAGACGATAGGCAGGTACGAAGGCGCCGCCAACGCGGGAAGCGCACCCGTGGAAACAACCAGCCCTGCCGCCTGCCCTCCGAACAGGCAGGCGAAACCGCTCGCGAATGCAACCGCCCCATCCGCCTTGCAAAGCCTGGAAACCGTCAGGAACAGGCAGGCCAATATCGCCTGCAAGCCGAGGAAACCGGCAAGCATCACATCGTCGCCTTCGACGGGGAATTCGCCCCTTCCGGAAAGAGAGACGGCAAGAATGCCTGCGAGGAACAGGAATACCGAAAGCCGATAGGATTTATTCAGCGAATCGCCCTTTCCGAAACCGTCGGACAGCACGATCGAAAGCGTCCCCACAAGGAAGGCGGCAAACAGGAGCGCGGAAAGCAGGCCATCCGGCCAATCCCCCGTAGAGGAAACACCGCCGATCAAGCCCATGGAGAGACCGAAGCAGAAGGTACCGCACATCACCTTCACGGAAAGCATCTGGGCGATTGCAAGGTCTTCCGATACCGGAACCGGGCAGACGCCAGGCTCCTGCGGGCCGTCGATCCAGACCGCACTCGCAATCGGGAAGACAGCCATCAGCATGAGGGTCCCGGATTGCGACGACAACGAGAAAAGCAGGCAGAGCAGGGCTCCGAGCAGAAAACCCGCCAGCACCTCGACAAGGAAGCCCTCGGTCTCCAAGGCGCCGAACGACCTGCCCCATGCCGCGATCTGCAGCGAGCAGCACGCCCCGAGCACGCAATCGGCGCCGATGCGCACGGCTTGCGGCAGACCTGCAGGACAGAGGAACGCCGCTGCCATCAATGCGCCCCCGAATACGAGCGCAGGCCGGGAAAGCACTGCGAAACGAGCCTTCTCCGGCAGCCTCAAAAGCAGGATGAAACCCGCGAACAGGAAGGCGAGTGCGCAGATCAGATCGCGTCCTCCGATCGAAGCACCCGGGAAGGCACCCTCCCCGGCAAGCCCCATTCCCAAGTGGAAGACCGAGATGACGAAGGACTGGCTACAGGCAAAGCCCACGATTCGCCTGAACGAAAGCCCGTCAAGCGGCAGCTTCTGGTCCGCCATCGTCCATCTCCTTCCATCACGTCTTCGGCACATGGTAGCAGACGGACGGGAAACGCCCGCAACCGCCGCATGGGCATCATACGCCCAAACAGAAAAAGCACCGCCATGGAGACGGTGCTCGGTAATCCGCAAACAGGCCGAAGGAACTACTCTTCCTCTCCCTCTTCCGCGGGCTCTTCTGCCGCCTTCTTCTTGCGACGCTTCACGACCTTGCGCTCGGGCTCTTCTTCGGCCTCTTCCGCTTCGTCGGCGTCCTTTTCGGGCTTCTTGTCGTCTTCGTCGATTTCGATGTCGGGGGCGCTGTTCATGCCCTCGCGCAGGTTCTTCACCGTCCTGCCGATGGCAGAACCCAACTTAGGGAGGTTCTTGGGCCCGAAGATGAGCAGGACTACTGCGAGGATGATGAGAAGCTCGGGAACACCGATTCCGCCGAATTTCATGGGCTTGGTCCTTTCTTACGTTTCCTATCCCGGGCGATGCGCCTTCTTGCACGCGCAAGCTGCCCGAAAGCGACATGGTTCCAAGGCTGCCTGATCGAACGCTCCGGCACACCAAGGCAGGCGCATTTCCGCCCTGCCGCAAGCGTAGAGAATGCCCCGAATTCGACCGCATGTCTATAGTGCAAGGAGGGTATTTCTGCTGATTTTCCCGGATCGTCCCCATCGTGCATTCTGCGTATAGGCATCTGAACAGGGTTTTTGCAAATCTGCCCATCGATCGCGAGCATCTGGGGACAACCCGATCCCAGCAGGATTTCCGAATGCAAGCGCCCCCTTTGGAAGGCTTCGCGGACAACGGACCCCGGCAGCAAAAAAGCGCCCGCCTTACAGCGAGCGCTCCTTTGCATCGTTTTCCTTCTTGCGGGATCCGCTTACCAGTGGACCACGACAGGCAAGCCCACCGATGCCTTCTCGAACAGTGAAGCTGCGGCATCGTAGGGAAGGTTCACGCAACCGTGGGAACCGTAGCCCTGCGAGTACAGGCTGCCTCCGAAGGCAGGCTGCCAGGTTGCGTCATGGAAGCCGCAACCGGAATAAGTGAAGGGCATCCAATACTGCACTTGGGTCTCGTATTCCGGTTGGCCGGTCGCAACCTGGATATCGCCCTTCAGGGTTGCAGGGCTTTCCATGCTGAAAAGCGTCCATACACCCGTGGGGGTATCGTGCACGCCGTCGGGAGTGCCCGTCACCACGTCGCTTTCCCAGATGACTTCGCCGGATTCGGTGATGTAGCGGGCATGCTGCTCGCTCAGGTCGACGTCCAGGTAGTCCGCCCAGTCAACGCCGCTTTCCGCGTTGTAGTACACGCCAGAGGCGATTACGGGTACATCGATTTCTCCCTGGGTACCGTTCACAATCGCATCGCGGACGGCATCTACCAAAGCTACGCTATCCACTTCCCAGCCGTAGGTGCCGCCTTCGACGGTCACTTCCTTGCCGTCGGGACGGGTATAGGTACGCTCGCTGCCCACGGTATCGAGACTGTTGCCGAAGTCGGTCAGCCAGGCGTCCATCGCCTCCTCGTCGAAGCTTGCGTTCAGATCGCCATCGAGGGTAACCCACTGGGAGATCTGATCCCCGTTGATGGTTCCTGCATCGTTGCCGTCCATCTTCACCTTGATATCCGCGGAGATATAGCCATTCGCATCTTCGACCGCCTTGGCCAGGCGCTCGTCGTCTTTCAGGACGGCGGGTTGCAGAAGCTGGTCTTCGCCGATTTCAACCTGGGGCTCCATCTCGAGGGCGGCTTCGTCCACCACTTCGAGCACTGCCGCAGCGTCGAGTTTCTCACCCGTCGCTTCGGGGACCACTTCGAACTTCTTGGAATCGGAGTTGTATGCGATGGTCGCATCGGTGGGATCGGACGCATTTGCGTTCCATTCCTCCACCTTCGCATCCACGATTTCCTTCAGACCGCCCTCGTTGTACTGCGCAGCCAGGCAATCGGAAAGGTCGTTATGCTTGAGCACGTAGACGGGCCAACCCCACGAGGGCACCTTCGCATGCGCGTCGCTTGCGACCTTCGATCCATCGATGTCTATGCCCATTTCCTCGGAGGACACGGTGAAGTCCAGGCCCTGGCCCTTGACTTCGATGGAATAGCCGGATGCGATTCCATCGACGGTATTCGCAGCGTCGGCGATAGTCTGCATGGAAATGTCCTCGCCGCCGATTTCGGTGTTGGGATAGAAGCGGCCGCTGAACACCACCATACCGATCAGGTAGATGAGCAGAAGCACGCCGAAAACGGAACCCAGGACGATGCCGAGCTTCTTCTTATCGATGGGCTCGCGCTGCTTTTCGGGCTCGATAGGACTCCATTCAGGCGACTGGAAGGACGCATCCTGCGGGAAGACAGGGGGGATGTCCGCAAGCGAAGGATGCACGGCGGTTTTTTGGGGACCCTGCGCAGGGACGTAATCCATGCGGACGGTCTCTCCCTCGTTGGAAACGGGAACATCCACCGCAGGCACCGAGAAACCCGCAGGCTTTTGAACCTCGATTTTCGGAAGCTCGGTGAAAAGGCTTTCGGGTTCGGCAGGCGACGGATCGCCATCCTGCGGATCTTCGCTATTTTCCACAGCACGACCTGGGGAAACGATCTTTTCTTCCCCTGCCTTCGCCGTTACTACCTTCTTCGCATGAGCAGCATGCTTACCCTGTATCTTGTTTCGTCTGATCATTTCTCTTCTTTACTGAACGCGGCCTTCTCCGACCGAACATTCTAGCAAGTAACCGATAGCGTCTCCGATGAACTCAGAAGAAATCCGCGAATGCAACAATCCGTTTCCAAATGCGCATTCTCGCGTTACCGTCTGGGAAAAAACCAGCAGGCCCGCCTTTCGGATCCGATCCCCTGGCACCTCGAACCGATTGCGAACGCAACGGTCCGTATTCCGCCCGAAGCAGAACATGGAAAGCACCGAAACCGACCTTAGGATCCTATTTCCAAGCCCATCAGGCGCTCGATTGCAACCGCATACACCTTGAAGGCGTTTTTCAGGGCTTCTTCGGAAACCCCCTCGTCGGCAGCGTGCATGCTGCCCACCCAGGAAGGTCGCGACTGCCCATGGACATCGACGCCGAAGCCCACGCCCGCCTTGAAATGACGCGAGTACGTCGCCCCGCCGATCGTGAACGGCTCCTGCATATCCCCGGTCACATCCCGATAGCTCCCCAGAAGGGTCTGCACCAGATCGCCATCCTTGTCCTGGGCGAACAGCGGCATGCAATGGAGCAGCTCGAAACACGCGCCGCAGCAAGAAGCCCTATCCCCGATTGCTTCGGTCAGGCTTTCGGGGGAGGCCCCGCTTCCGAAGCGGATGTCGATGGTCTGGGTGAAACGACCATCCGCAAAGCCGGCAACCCCGCCTACCAGGGTCAAGGAGCCGAAATCCCCGTCTTCGCATTCCAAGCCCAAACCCGACCCGTCGAAGTTCGAGCACACGTCATGCACCAGCTCCATCCAATCGAGCTCGGCCCCTTCGAGGATTCCCTCGTGGAGCAGGAAATCCGCCAGATGGGCAAGGGCGCTTTCCCCCTCTTCGGGCGTCGAGGCATGGGCCTGGACGCCCGAGGCGAAAAGCTCTACCGTGCCGTCTTCCCGTTCGGTCGCATGGATGCAGGGGGGAATCTCGCCCAAATCCGCGATCGCGCAGGAAAGGACCGCACGTGCCGTGCCGGGAACCGCATTCACCGCCATGCCTGCTTCCCACTCCAGGATCCGCCCCGTCTCGATCGGAGCGCTCTTCACCACACCCTGGAAGACGCCCTTTTCACCGTAGCAGACGGGGAATTCGTCATCGGGCGAGAACAGCAGCTCTGGATCCTCGAAGCGCTCCTGGTAGTACTCCAGGTCATGCATGCCGGTTTCTTCGTTGTTGCCGATGATGAAGCGCAGGGTATAGGGGAACTTCCTGCCCTTCTCCATCCAGAAACGCGCTGCATGGAGCGCCATGAGCATGGGGCCCTTGTCGTCGGAGACGCCCCTGCCCAGAAGGAAGCCATCGCGACGGGTCACCTGGAATGGAGGGAAGGACCAGCCCTGCCCGGCAGGCACTACGTCGACATGCCCGATGATGCCTATCTGAACCGGGCTTTCACCCGGCCAATCCGCATATCCCACATGCCCCGCGCAATCGTGGGCCTGGAAACCATACGAGCCCCAAAGCGCAAGCGCCTCCTCGAGCGCCCGTGCGGGCCCGGGACCGTAGGGCGCGCCCTCGCAGGCCTGGGACCTGTCCTCCACGCTCTCGATGCGGACCAACCGGTCCAGTTCCGAAAGCATGGTCTCCCAATTGCGGTCCAGGTACGCTTCCAATTCATCATTCAGGCGGGGATCCAGCACGAAAGCTCCTTCCACGGCAAAAGCCGCCCGAATACTTCCTGCGGGCAGCTTGCAAAGTATCATTCTTCGTTTATACTATCAGTCTACGCCCGGGTGGCGGAACGGCAGACGCGGTGGTCTCAAAAACCTCTGTCGCAAGACGTGCGGGTTCAAATCCCGCCCCGGGCACCAGTTGATTGCAAAGCAGCCTTCAGGCTGCTTTTTTTCGTTTCCCACCCCACCTGCCCCGGCCGGGCAGTCTCAAGGGGCTACCTCACCGCATAGGGAAGGCGGACGGTGAAGCAGGTCCATTCGCCTTCGTTCGCCGCGCTGATGGTGCCGTTATGGGTTTCGACCACATCCTTGGCGATGGCAAGGCCCAATCCGAAACCGCCCCGCTGGCGGTTGCGCGCCTTATCCGCCCGATAGAAGCGGTCGAAGATGTACGGCAGGTCTTCTTCGGGGATATTCGGGCCGTTGTTGCGCACATGGAGCACGACCGTGATATCCCACTTGATCAGCACCACTTCCGCTTCCCCGCCCGACCCGGCGTACTTGCACGCATTGTCGATCAGGATGCCCACCAGGCGCTTGAGCTGCTTGGCCTCGCCGCGGATATAGATCCCCTCCATGATGCTTTCGGAAAGGCGCACCCCGCGCTCGAAGGCCAACGATTCGAATTGCAGGGCCTCGCCCAGCACCAGCTGGCTGAAATCCAAGACTTCGAATTCCGCCCTGCTGGCAACGCTGTTGGAACGAGCCAAGAACAGCATATCGTTGACCAAGTCGAGCATCCGCGCCGATTCGTTGCCGATGGTGTCCGTCCAGCGCTTCTGGCTGGCAACGGTCGCGTCGGGATCCGCCTGCATGAGAGAATTGCTCGCCATGATCACCGAAAGGGGCGTTTTCAGTTCGTGGCTTGCATCGGCCACGAAGCGCTGCTGGCGCTCCCAGGACTCTTCGAGGGGGCGCACCGCCACATACGAGAGCACGACGCTCGCGAAGAACAGGAGCACCTGCGCGACCAGGACCGGAATTCCCAGGGAAAAGAGCTGCGAGACCACTGAATGCTTGATGAAGTTGCCCGACGCGAATACGGCGACGACCTCGCCTTCCTCGCCGATGAAAGATGCATAGCGCAATCCCAGGATGCCGATGCTCCCCTGGGACACATGGCCGACATTGTCCTGGGCATAGCTCACCGCCAGGTCCACCGCCTGGTCGATCACATCATCCGACAGGTTCGCCGAAGCACCCTCCACCTCGGGCTTTCCCCCCGGCTCGCAGAAATAAGTGATTGTGGCGACGATGCCGTCTTCCTCGACGCTACGGGGCGATTCCAACGAATCCTCGAGGCGTATGCCGCCCGAACCATCCGGATAGATCTGGATACCGTTCTTAGGGCCCTTCCCCTCGGATTCCTCGTCATCCTGGGCTTCATGATCCGAAACGTCGTAGCCCTTTTCCCAGAGCTTATCCACCACCACCGCATCCAGGGCTCGATTCACCTCGGCGACCTGCTGCTTGTAGTTCGCCACCGTCGAAAACACCATCAGGCCGAGCAGCACGACGAGCGCCAGCAGATTGCTGACCAAGATGAAATTCCTCCTGAAGCCGACGAGCGCTCGATCCTGTTCAGGATGGGTCCTGAATACGTCGACTACGTCCTCGAAATCAATGGCCATGGGCTACTTCTCGCCCACATCCAAACGGTATCCCACCTTGCGCAGGGTGATGATCTTCAAGTCGGACCCCACGAAGGCGAGTTTCTTCCTCAAGAAGGAGATGTACACCTCGACATTGTTTCCTTCGGCCATGGAGCCCGAACCCCACACCTTGGAGATGAGGGTTTCCTTCGACGTGACGCACGAAGAGCTGGTCATGAGGATACGCATGATGGAGAACTCTTTGAAGCCCAGATGCACTTCCTTATCCCCACAGGACAGCATGCAGCTGTTCAGATCCAAACGGGTATTGCCCAGGGACACATGATCGAAGGAGGCTTCCCCGAAGCGTCGCGTGAGCGCCCTCAGGCGCGCAAGCAGTTCTGCCGGAGCAAAGGGCTTCGTCAGATAATCGTCGGCGCCGCCTTCCAAGCCGGCAACCTTGTCATGCAGGGAATCGCGCGCTGTGAGCAGCATCACGGGAGTTGCCACTCCCCGCGCCCTGATTTCCGAAAGCACCTCGAATCCGTTCATCCCGGGAAGCATGATATCGAGGACGATTGCGTCGAAGCTGCCGTTGAGGGCGCAAGAAAGCCCCTCGATACCGTCGTCGGCGACCTCGACCTGATAGTCGCTGTTCTCCAAGATGGCTGTGAGCGCCTCGGAAAGAGAGCTGTCGTCTTCGATAAGCAGGATTCGCATTCGTCCTCGTTTCGATTCGTGTCCCCAATGCCTTCGCCCATTGTATCAAGCCGATGGATGCCTATAGGCACGAAGAAGGAAGCGAAACAATCCCCGAACGAAGAAAGATCGCAGAGCGGCGAATCCGCACGCAGCAGTCGCACGAACCATCCCGCATGACGGCATCCGAAGCAAGAACGCCGGACATGATGGCGCGCAACGAAACCGCCGCCCGGGTCGGACGGCGGCTCGTTCCTAGATATGGATCTTGAGCGATCCCGATTCGATCTTCTTGAGCCTCTTCAGTTCGAACGCCGCGAAACAACCCGCAACAAGGACCGATACCGCATCGGCAACCGGCGGAGCGAAATAGATCGCATCCAGGCCGGTCAGCCCCGAAAAGAGGCTCGGCAGGATGACGGGGAGCGCCAGATAGCACGGGATAAGGAACAAAATCTGCCTCGTCAGCGAAAGGAAGATCGATTTGACGGGCTGGCCCGTTGCCTGGAAGTAATTCGAGGTCACGATCTGGAAACCCACCAGGGGAAGCATCATCAACTGCACGCGTAGCGCGAATGCCGTGAAATCGACCAGTTGGGAATCGCGCAGACCGAAGGCCCCGATGATCTGATGGGAGAACGCATGCACGATGATCCACAGGACCAAGGCGATGCCGGTCGCCCCGGCAACACCGCAGAAATAGGTTTTCCGCACGCGGGCGATCAGGCGTGCACCGTAATTGAAGCCCAACAGGGGCTGCAAGGCGACAGCGGTACCGATCAGGGGGAAGATGCTGAACATGGTCAGGCGCGTGACGACGCCGATGGAAGCGAGCGCATTGTCGGCACCCAAAGGGTGCTGCGAGCCGTACTTCACCAACATCGCGTTGCTGACGATCGCGACGAGCGCAATGCCCACCTGCAGGATGAAGCTGGGCAGCCCCAGGGCGCAGATGCGTCCCACCACGCGGATCTTAAGCCCCATCAGACGAAAGCGAAGCTTCAGGGGCACGCCAGGCGTGAAGAGGAAGTACCAGAGCACGCTCGCAAAGGAGGCCGCCTGGCCGCTGATGGTGGCAAGCGCGCTTCCCGCGACGCCCCATCCGAATACGATCACGAACAGGTAGTTGAAAACCGTGCAGGAAACGGCGCCGATGATCATGGTGCCGAGCGCACGGTTGGGAGCACCTGCGGTACGGATGAAATTGTTCACGCCCATGCCGATGAGCTGGAAGATGAATCCCGCACTGAGTATCCTCACGAACAGGCGGGTCTGATCCAGGATCTCGGGAGTTGCGCTGGTAAGGGAAAGGAGGAAGCCCACCGTGATGGGGCAAAAAGCGATGAAGGCCACGACCGCGGCGATCAGGACGCCCAAGGTCACCGTCATTCCCAAACAGCGCTCGGCATCCTCGTGCCTGCCTTCGCCCAGGCGCAGCGCGCACAGGGCGTTGCCGCCGTTGCCGATGAGCATGGCCAGCGCCATGAACATGACCATGATGGGATTTGCCGCAGTCATGACCGCCTGGCCGGTCGCTCCCATAGCCTGACCCAGAAAGACCGAGTCGATCACATTGTAAGCGCCGTTGACGACCATTCCCGCGATGGAGGGAATGGCGAACTCGACGATCAGACGGGGAATGGAAGCGGTTCCCATGCGGGAAATGGAAGAAGCATCGCCGGATTCCGCGGGACCTTCAACCTTTCCGGTCGATGACCCTGCCTGCTCGATCCGCTCTTCCGCCATATACGCTCCTCTTCGTCGACTCTTCTTTTCCACAACTCTTCAATTTATCCCGAAAGTAAATGACTTCCGATATCTCCATCAGCACGCCATATTCAGGGCCCAGGGAAAAGCAAAACCCCACCCGCTCGGCTTCCCGATCGGATGGGGTTGCTGACGTTCGCAAGGATCCGTAACTACAGGCGGCATGCCCTTCCCACGGTCACGGTATCAGGAGAGACAACTGTGCCGTTCGCAAGCATATGCCCGGGAAGGATCTCGAGCAGGGGCTTGACCACGAAGTCCCGCTCATTGAGCAAAGGATGCGGCAGGGTCAACGCAGGATCATCGCTCAGGTACAGCTGATAGTCCAGGATATCCAGATCGCAGGTGCGCGGACCGTTCTTCTGCTCGCGCACGCGTCCCAGGCTCTTCTCCACAGCATGCAGATAACCTAAAAGCTCGCGCGGGGGGATACCCGTGCGGATAAGCGCAACGGCATTCACGAAACGATCCTGGTCTTCCAGATAGGCGGGTTCGCTCTCATAGAAGGAGGAGATATCGATCACCTGCGTGTCGGGAAGCATGCACAGATCGCCGATGGCCATGTTCAGCTGCGAGATCTTCGCTTCGGTCTCCTCACCGGGATTCGTCTTGATGAGCGGCATGTTGCAGCCGATGCCGATAAGCGCATAGGGACGCAGCTCTTCCAGCTTTGCCCGGGTGGCGGCAACGTTATGGGCACGGACCACACTCGCCCCCAGCTCGCAGGCCATGAGCGCCTCTTGCGCACTCGCCTCGTCGCGATCCTTGGGGTCGTCGATGCCGTACGCCCAGCCGATGAAGCTCTTGCGGGAAACGGCAGCCATGACCGGATAACCCAGGTGCCTGATTTCCTGGATGTTCCTCATCAGTTCGACGGTCTGCTTGGGGGTCTTGCCGAACCCGGGACCGGGGTCGACGCAGATGCGCGACCTATCCACGCCCGCCTGTTCGAGCATGAGCGCCTGAGCAGCCAGGTAATCCCGCACCTCGGCAACCACGTCCTGGTATTCGGGGGCGTCCTGCATGGTCTTGGGTTCGCCCTTCATATGCATGACCACCAGGCCCGCATCGCAGGAGGCGGCGACTTCCACCATAGCGGGATCCCTGAAACCGGAAACGTCATTGATGATGGACGCGCCCGCCTTCACGCATTCCCTCGCAACCTGCGCATGCCTGGTGTCGATGCTCACGCACACGCCTTCTGCAGCAAGCGCGCGGACAACATCGAGCACGCGGGCGAGTTCTTCTTCCACGGAAACCTCGGTCGATCCGGGGCGCGTTGATTCACCGCCCACATCGATGATGAGGGCGCCTTCATCGATCATCCTGCGGGCGGCTTCAAGCGCCTGCTCGGTGTCGGCGTAGCTGCCCCCGTCGGAAAAGGAATCGGGGGTTACATTCAGGATGCCCATCACGAAGGGCATCCTGGTATCGAATTTGCATCCTGAGCAATTCCAGATCATCTATTCGCCTTTCGGGGAATCCTGGGGATCTTCCATCTGCGCGGCGATACGCTGGTTGCAGGCATCGCAAAGCACCTTGCCGGGTTCGACCGGACCGCCGCATTCGGGGCAGAAGCGGTGCACGGAATCCTGCACAGCCTCGTCGCCTGCGGGTTCTTCGGCAAGGGTGGTCGCGGCGAGCTCGCGCTGCTTGCGGCCTTCCTCGCTCTGCTCGTGGGCAAGGTATTCGTCCCAGCGTCCATCGAGCAGCGCCTGGCATGCCTCGCCATCGATGGTCTCCCTCTCCAGCAGGACGGATGCCATCTGATGCATCTGATCGGCGTGGCTGGAAAGGATCTGGTATGCGCAGTCGTATGCTTCCTTCATGATACGCGCGACCTCGTCGTCGATACGGCGCGCGGTATCGTCGGAATAGTCCTGGGTATTGCCGTAATCCCTACCCAGGAAGACCTCGTGATTGGGCTGCCCGAAGATCTGGGTGCCCAGCTCGGCGCTCATGCCGTACTGGGTGACCATGGCTCGCGCCATCTTGGTAGCTCGCTCCAGGTCGTTCGAGGCGCCCGTGGTGATGTCGTCGCAGAAGATAGCCTCCGCCACACGGCCGCCCATGAATACGGCAAGGTCGTCCATCATTTCCTTGCGGCCGGAAAGGACCTTGTCCTCTTCGGGGATGGAAAGGGTATAGCCCAAAGCACGGCCTCGGCTGATGATGCTGATCTTATGCACGGGATCGGCATGCTCCAGCAAATGCCCGACCAGGGCATGGCCGCTCTCGTGGTAGGCGATGGTGCGACGGGTCTGCTCGGTGATGATGCGGCCCTTGCGCTCGGGACCCGCGATAACGCGCTCCATGCTCTCGGTGACCTCGTCCATGGAGATGACCTTCTTGCCGCGGCGTGCGGTCAAAAGCGCCGCCTCGTTCAGCAGGTTGGCCAAATCGGCACCCGCGAAGCCGGGGGTCAGGCCCGCGATCTTCTCCAGATCGACGTTCTTCGCCAGCGGTTTGCCTTCGGAATGGACCTGCAGGATACGCAGGCGGCCCTTGACGTCGGGCACATCGACGATGATCTGCCTATCGAAGCGGCCGGGACGCAGAAGCGCGGGATCCAAAACGTCGGAGCGGTTGGTCGCAGCAATCAGCACGACCGAATCGTTCGCCTCGAAGCCGTCCATTTCCACCAGCAGCTGGTTCAGGGTCTGCTCGCGCTCGTCATGGCCACCGCCCAAGCCCGCGCCGCGCTGACGGCCGACCGCGTCGATCTCGTCGATGAAGATGATCGCAGGGGCAGCCTCCTTCGCCTGCTTGAACAGGTCGCGTACACGGGAAGCGCCCACGCCCACGAACATCTCGACGAAGTCGGAGCCGGAGATGCTGAAGAAGGGAACGCCTGCCTCGCCTGCAACCGCACGGGCGAGCAGGGTCTTGCCGGTGCCCGGAGGGCCCACCAGCAGGCAGCCGCGGGGGATCTTCGCACCGATAGCCTGGTATTTGGCAGGATCGGCCAGGAAGTCCTTGATTTCCTTCATTTCCTCGACCGCCTCATCGACGCCCGCAACATCGGAGAACTTCACCTTGGGGCGCTCTTCTGCGGCCATCTTCGCCTTGGTCTTGCCGAAAGACATCTGGGAATTGTTGCTCTTCGACATCTGGACGAACAGGAAGATGAAGAAGCCCACCATCAACAGCATGGGAAGGTAGGAAAGCAGCGTGGACAAGGTGGAATTGGGCAGCTTCACATCATAGGGGATCTCGGGATGCTCGCCCATGAGCTCGCCCAGGGAGTCGCTTCCCACCCATGAGGTCTTGAAGTTGCGTTCGTTGCCAAGATTCTGGGATTCCAGCTGCGACGTTTCCACCGAACCGGACGTGATGGCCCCATCGGAGTCCTTCGTGGCACCCAAAGCGGAATTGAGCGAATCGAAGGCGGTGTTATAGGCGTCCAGCACCGACGACCCCAGCGTCGCCACCGGATAGTACACGCCAGTGACCTCGTTGTTGCCAGCGTCGTAGGTGACTTCCTTCACGCGGCCTTCGTCCACCGCCGAAATGAAATCGGATGTGATGAGCGTGTCGGTCTGGCGTTGGTCCCTTTCGGACCCCATCCCCGTCGCAAGCTGGTACGCCAGGATGGCGAACAGCGCGAAGGTGAGGATGGTCCATACCGCAGCCGGGCGGTTTCCGTTGCTCTTCTTTCCGTCGTTATTCTGGTTGAACATGTTCGAATCCTATCGCCCGGGCTGGCGGGCATCGGGGCATTGGGCCCTGTCTTCGTATACTTCAGGCTTGAGGATACCGATATAGGGAAGGTTCCTGTACCTTTCGGCATAATCCAAGCCATAACCCACAAGAAAAGCGTCTGGGCAATGGAATGCGGAATAGGCGCAGTCCACCCGATGGCTTCGGGGCGCATCCTTTTCCAACAGCACGGCGACCTCGACTGACGCCGCACCGCGCGAGCGAAGGTCTTCCGTAAGCAGGGAAAGGGTCAGGCCGCTGTCGACGATATCCTCGACGATCAGCACGTGCCTGCCTTCCACAGAGACGGAAAGGTCTTTCGCGATGGTGAGCATCCCGCTGCTTCGGGTACCCGAGCCATAGGATGACACCACCATGAAATCCACTTCCGCCGGAAGATCGATAGCGCGCGCAAGGTCCGCCAGGAAGACGAACGAACCCTTCAGGACACCCACCAGGAGAAGGTCCTTGTCCTGGTAGTCGCAGGTGATTCGGGTTCCCATCTGGAAAATGCGCTGCCCGATGCATTCCGCATCGTAGAGAATGCTTTCGATGTCCTGGCGCAAGCGCCGCCTCCTCGCAAAACGGGTGCGTGATGCCGCAATCCCGATTATCGGTTTCCATGACAGGCTATTGTATCAAAACGGCATTTCCCCGCCTTCACGGCACGGTAACGCATCAAACCTCCGCCTCGAGAAGGCGGGGATGACGGGCAATGAGCTTTTTCACCGGAAGCCCCACGATATTGTCGCAATCGCCCTCGAAACGCTCGAGGAGACGCGCACCCTCGCCTTGGATGGCATATGCACCCGCCTTGTCGGCGCTTTCCCCGCAAGCAACGTATTCCAGCACCTCTTCGCGGGCGAGCTCCCTGAAGGTAACGTAGCTGACCTCGATGAAGGAATCCTCTTCGATCCGCCCTTCTCCGGGGGCGTCAGGATGCACCCGGCACACGGAAACGCCCGTAACCACTTCATGGGTCTTCCCCGAAAGCGAAGCTATCATCTCTGCAGCCTCGTCATCATCTGCGGGCTTCCCGTAGATCCTGCTTCCCAAGACGACCATAGTGTCAGACCCGATAACGAGTATGAGACCATCGTTGCCGTCACCGGCATCCTGCCCCTGCTCGAGCAGGCATCGGCATACTGCACGCGCTTTCCTGCCCGCCAGCTCGCGCGCGGCATCGTGTGGGCGCTGCGCCAGGTCGTCGTCTAGGGATTCGTCCACATCGGCCACGCACACCTCGAAACGGACGCCCTCGCGCGCGAGCAGGTCGCGACGACGGGGACTGCCCGATGCAAGCACTACTCGCACGGATTCCCCCTCTGCCCTTTCCTGCGACTGCGATACGCCTCCATCGGCTCGATGCGCAAGCCCAGCTTGTTTGCGGAAAGCGCCAGGTCGCCCTGGATGTTGCCCGTGAAACCGCTTATAGGGAAGCCGTCTTCGAATGCCGCGATGGCCTCTTCGATGCTCCGCGTCTCGATACGGGCCTCTTCGCCCAGGATGCGCTTCAGCACGATCATGAGGGCGCGGCGCTGAAGCGGAACGGGATGCTTCCCGAACGCAGGCGAAAGAACGCATCCGCACGGGCAGTCTCCATCTGCACCGATCCAGCTCGCGCACTCATCCACGATTCCCTCCGCCATCCCGTCGAGCATATCGTCTTCATCGGCGATGAGATTCATGGTCCTGCAAAGCACATCGAGCAGACGGGGGTTCCTTTCCTGGGCGGGGGGTATCATCCTGTGCCGCACATAACCCCGGAACTGATCGGTATGCGCATTGGTGGCATCCTCGCGCCAAAGGGAGCCTTCAGCGTCGCGGCAAACGGCTGCGCCGCCCGCTTCACCGTCCATGGCCCGCAAGCCGATGAACTCGCGTAGCTGATCGCGTTCGGTATCCAGAAGGGGCCTCGCAACCGCACCGTTGCGATACAGCATGGAACGGAACCCACCCGGCCCCGTTCCCACGATCGAGCGCATGTAGAAATTCTCGACGCGGTCGTTACGCGTATGCGCGGTGAAGATCCTGCCCTCGCTTAAGGGACGGCCCGCGTACAGGCAGAGCTTCTCCAACGCGTCGAAGGCGGCGCCGTAGCGCTCCCTTCGCGCGACCGCTTCCAGATTATCGCCCGTCTCGTCGACAATACGCGCAACGTCGACCGTGTACAGGTACAGGGGAAGCCCCAGCATATCCGCCAAACGGGTGACGAATTCCGCATCCACGTCGGAGGCATCGCCCCTCAGCGAGTGGTTCACATGGAGCACACCCACCTGCCCGATATCGCCGCGCTGGGATAACTCGCTTGCGATATAGGCCAACGCCGTGGAATCGCTTCCACCCGACACCATGAGCAGCACCGGGGAATCGGGATTTGCAAGCGACCTTTCCGCAATGGTCTGAGCAGCGCGCTCGATTGCATTGCATGCCTTTTCCATCTTCTCTCCTAAGACAAACCGTCGAACAGATCCGTGCTCAGATAGCGCTCGCCCGTGTCGACGGCAAAGGTCACTACGCGCGACCCCCTCGCTTCAGGGTGCTGGGTTAGGAACCGCCTCACTCCGGCAAGATTTGCCCCGGTCGAGATTCCCACCAGCAAACCTGATGCCGCTGCCGCACGCGCATGCCCCAGAGCCTCTTCGGTGGAAACGGAAACGACCCCGTCCAGTGCATCCAGGTCGAGCGCTTCCGGGATGAAGTTCGCTCCGATACCCTGGATGCCATGGGCCCCCGGCACGATGCGCTGCCCTGCCAGGGTCTGCGCGATGATCGGGCTTTCCGCAGGCTCGATGGCGTATACCTTCGTTGCGGCGCCCCTCTTCGAAAAGTAATGCGCACAGCCCGACACGGTTCCCCCGGTGCCCACTCCGGCAAACAGGTAATCGGGAACGCAACCCAGCTGTTCCTCGATTTCCGGCGCAGTGCCCAACTCGTGGGCAAGGGGGTTATCCGGATTGGTGAACTGCCCGACGATCCAGGATCCCTCTATCTCATCCGCAAGCCTTTCCGCCTCCCTCACAGAGCCCGCCATCCCCTGGTCGGCAGGGGTCAGCACCACCCTGGCGCCATAGGCGGCGGCAAGCGCACGCCGTTCCCTGCTCATGGATTCGGGCATGACCAGGATCACCTGGTATCCGCGGGCAGCGCCGATCATCGCGATGCCGATTCCGGTGTTTCCCGAAGTCGGCTCGATCAGGGTTGCACCCGGACGGATGGTCCCACGCTCTTCCGCACGGTCGATCATGCACAAGGCCGCCCGGTCCTTGATGGAGGCACCAGGGTTGGCGGCTTCGTATTTCACGAACACCTCAGCACCCACCTGGGCGGAAAAGCCCTCGAGCTTCACCAAGGGCGTGCGCCCGATAATACGGCTCACTTCGTCTTGCATCGAAATCACTTCCCTTTCGGATAAATCGGGCGTCCGCATCACGCGCGCTCGAAGAGCATGACGTTTTCCACGTGGTCGGTGTGGGGGAACATATCAACCGCCCTGATGCGCTTGGCCTTGTAACCTAGGCTATCGAGGATGCGCGCATCCCTTGCCTGGGTTTCGGGGTTGCAGGAAATGTACGCCACGCGTCCCACGCCCGACTCGGCGACGGCACGGAGGAATTCCTCGCTCGAACCGACACGGGGCGGGTCCATCAGAAGCACATCGAAGCGCTCGCCCTGCGCTGCCCGCTGCCGCAGGAAGGCACCGGCATCCGCCGCAACGAATTCCGCGTTCTCGATACCGTTATGCATGGCGTTCTTCCGCGCATCGCGGATCGCATCCTCCACTTTGTCGACACCCACCACCCGCGCATTCTTCGAGCGAGACGCCGCGACAAGGCCGATCGTCCCAGTGCCGCAGTACGCATCCATGATCGATTCGACCTTGCGCGCTCCATCGGCATCCTCGAGGGCCCAGCCGATCGCGGTCAGGTACAAGGCCTCGGTCTGCCTTGCGTTCACCTGGTAGAAGGAGCGGGGCGAGATCCTGAAACTCAAGCCGCATAAGGTATCGAGGATGAAGCCCGGACCGTAGAGCACGCGGTCTTCTTCACCTAGAATGACATTGGTCTGACGGGTATTCACATTCTGCACGATGGTGGTGATTTCCGGGCAACGCTTGACCAGCTCTTTCGCGAAGTTCTTCGAACCCGTGAACTCGCGTCCGTTCGTCACCAGCACCACCAGCACCTCGCCGCTGCTGTGGCCGACCCGGACAAGTACATGGCGGACGAATCCCGTCCCAGCGTCCTCATCGTACGCCGGGACCCCGTAGCGCGCCATAAGTCCGGCGACAGCATTCACGATCTTCCTGCCGCTTTCATGCTCGACCGGGCAGGAGTCCAGTTGGATGATCCGATGGCTCCCCCGTGCATACATGCCATGGAGAATGCCTTCTGCCGGAGTGCGCGCGCTGGTACGGCCGGAACGGCTCCCCCTACCCCCCGGCTTTGCGGCACGCGCACCCGGCTTGCGCTTAGACGCCGCGAAAGGGGACACGATCTTGTTCCTGAACCCCCAAGGGCAATCCATTCCCAGAATAGGCTCGAGCACGCAACCCCGGGATATCTCCTGCTCGAACAGGCGGGCGATGTATTCCTGCTTGCGTTCGAGCTGGCGGCTGTACGGCATGTTCACATGGCTGCACGCCCCGCACTCCCTGGAATACGGGCAGTTCTTGGGGCGGTTCGCCTGGGTTTTGGTGTTGTGCATCTTCTTTTCCATGCCCTTCATTGTGACACATGCCGCCTATGCGTGGAATCATTCCCGAACACGCGCATCCGCTCCCATGGATCCGACCCCATGAAAACGAAAAGGGCATCGGCCCCCAGCTGCGCCCCGCACCCCGCGTCCGTTCGAACACGGGTCCTCGCAGGAAGCGCCGGAAGGCCGATACCCCGAATAGCCGATTGTCGCCGCGTATCGTCTGGAAGGACGAAGCGGCCTAGCCCCTATTCAGCTGCCAGAGGGCTGGGAACGGAATAGACGCGGGCTGCCATCTCGCGATCGAGCTCGTACAGGCCACGGGGATCGGAGCCGAAAAGCTTCATCTTGTCGATCATGCCCATGGCGTTTTCCTCTTCCTCGCACTGCTCTTCGATGAACCAGGCCAGGAACTGCTTCGCACGATAGTCCTTCACCTCGTCTGCAGCGGCATAGATGCCGTTGATGAGCGCGGTAACGTACTTTTCGTGCTCCAGGGCAGCCTCCAGGGGCTCCATGAAGTTCTGGTATTCCTTATCGGGCTGGTCGATCGCCAGCAGTTTGACCGCCATGCCGTTTGCATGCAGGTAGTTACGGAAGATCATCGCATGGTCGCGCTCTTCCTGAGCCTGGATTTCGAAGTAGTTGGCATAGCCGGACAGGCCCTCTTCCTCGTAGTAGTCTGCCATCTGCAGATACAGGTATGCGGAATAGAGCTCCTTGTTGATCTGGTCGTTGATGAGTTCGTAAACCTTCTGATCCATTTCGAATCTCCTTTCGGTAACAGCTTGCGCCGTTCATCTTTCCTGATGCTACCCCAAAAATGTGTCCTTGAACGGGTCATTTTCCCGACGTTACTGTTCCGCTACATCGTTTGCCGAAAGCTTACAGCTTTCCCGCCAAGACCATGTCCATCGCGCGGTTGGCAAGCTCGTCCGCCTTGTTGTTTCCGGCGTTGGTGGAATGGCCCTTCACCTTATGGAAGGTGATATCGGGAAACATATTCTTCTGTGCAAGCAGTTCCTGCCACAGCTCCTTGTTGGCGACAGGTTCCTTCTTGCTGTTGACCCAGCCCTTCTTCATCCAGCCGAAGATCCATTGGGTGATGCCGTTGAGCACGTAGGCGCTGTCCACATACACATCCACCGGGACGTTCTTGTTCTTGATGGCGCGCAGGCCCTCGATGGCGCCCATCAGCTCCATCTTGTTGTTGGTGGTATTGCGCTCGCCCCCGAACAGCTCCTTTTCGTGTTCGCCCCATACCAGGTAGGCGCCCCAGCCGCCGACATTCTCCTCCGCCTGATTGCCGCGGCAGCCGCCATCGCAGTAGATCTCCAAACGCGTCATCAGCATCACCTAACCGCGATAGATCGCACAATTATTCGGGGTCTCGTAGACATCTATCTGGCCGACGGGCAGCCCCTTTTCCCGAAGCAGGCCGAAAAAGTGACGCGCCAGGTTTTCCGCGGTAGTCCTGAACGGCAGGATCTTGACGGAAAAGCCCTCCGCCGCGAGGCATTCCAAAGTCGACGCGCGAAGCGAGCCTTCCTCTACCAGGAAGGTATGGTCGAAGCTTTCGGTGAGCTCGCGTACCGCCCGCTTGAATTCGCCGAAATCCAGGACCATGTCCTTCATCGTCCCTTCGGTTTGCAGGTTTTCCTGCTCAAGGTAGGCAACGACCTTCCAACGATGCCCGTGGAGGTTCTCGCACTTCCCGTAGTAGTCGGTGAGGAAATGGGCGCTGTCGAAACAGCTTTCGGTCTTCAGTCCGTACAAGGCAAACCTTCCCCGCTATTCGTACTGGGCCCGCAGCGCTTTGAAGGCGTCATACGAACCGGTGATCACCTTGTCGCTCACGCAGTAACCCAGACGGACCCATCCGCCGACGCCGAAACTGTCGCTGGGGACCAAGAGCAATTCGAAGGACTTCGCCTTTTCCGCGAAGGCGGCGGCATCGGGTTCCAGGGCCTTGACCCACAGATAGAAGGCGCCTTGGGGCTCGATATATTCGTATCCCAGCTCGTCGAGCATGGAAGTGAGCAGCTCGCGATTGCGCACATAGGCATCCACATCCGCAGGCTCGTCAACGCAGCGCTCGATAACCTTCTGGAACAGCGCGGGTGCGCACACGAATCCCAGCACCCTGCCCGCACCGCAGATCGCAGCATATACATCCCTTGCTCCATCGAGCTGGGGCGGGACCAGGATGTAGCCGATTCGCTCTCCGGGCATGGAAAGCGATTTGCTCCAGGAATAGCACACGATGGTGTTCTGGTAGATAGAGGGAACCCAGGTAACCACGCTGTCACCGTAAACCAGCTCGCGATAAGGCTCATCGGACATCAGGTAGATGGGATGCCCGAATTCGTCGGATGCCCTGCTCAGGGCATCGGCAAGCGCCTGCAGGGTTTGGGGCGTGTAGACCACGCCAACGGGGTTGTTGGGAGTGTTGATGATGACCGCCTTGGTCCTTTCGTTGAGGGCGGCCGCCAACGCAGGCACATCGATCTGGAAATCGGATTCGCGCGCAGGAACCATCACCAGCTTCGCACCGTTGCCTTCGATCCAAACGCGGTATTCGGGGAAGAAGGGCGCGATAACCACCACTTCATCACCAGGGCAGACAAGCGCCTTCAGGCAGATATTCAGCGATGCAGCCGCACCGCAGGTCAGATACAGGTCGTTCAGGTTGTAGGAGGTGCCGAAACGCTTGTTGAGATTCGCGGCTATAGCGGCGCGGGGTGCAGGCGCACCTTGAGCGGGAGTGTAGCCATGAACGGTCGCAGGAGGAAGCGATGATAGATCGGCAATCGCCCTGGATACCGCCTCCGGCGCGGGAACGCTGGGGTTTCCCAAACTGAAGTCGAACACCTTATCTTCCCCAATCTGGGCTTTCCGCTCCAAGCCGTAGGCGAAAAGCTCGCGGATCGACGAAGGCTCCTGCCCCAGCTTGAGCATCTGCTCGTTGATCATCTACGCCACCTCCTGATCGTATTCGTTTCAAACACTGCAATTCTATATCAGGCACCACCTATACACGCAGAATCCCGACGAATATCGGGCAATAGGATATATGCCCTCTTACACGAAAAGAAGGACCGCCGAAGCGGTCCTTCTCGATTCGAAATACTCAGTTCCTTGAGCGAGTTGCTGCAAGCAAGACTTAGATTTCGGTGAGGTCCTTGCCGGTGTACTCCTTGGACAGGATCATGCAGACCAGAGCAACAGCTGCGATAGCCATTACGTAGAATGCAGGAGCCATCTGGTTGCCGGTGGCGCTAACCAGGGACAGGCAGATGAAGGAGCAGGAACCGCCGAAGATTGCATTCGCCAGGTTGAAGGTGAATGCGAAGCCGGAGAAGCGAACCTCGGTGGGGAAGGTCTCGGTCAGGTAAGAGGCCAGAGTACCGTCGTTGATGGTAAGCAGAGCGTTCATGATCAGCTCGGCCAGCAGAATCAGACCGAAGGACATGGTGCCCATCAGCATGAACATCGGGTAGGTCAGGATGATGAAGCCAGCAGCAGCGATGATCAGCATCTTCTTACGACCAACCTTGTCGGAAATCTTACCAGAGATGAAGATCATGAAGATGTAGGCGACAAGGGTGATAGTGGTGATGGTACCGGCGTTGGCAGGATCGTAACCCAGAACAGCTTCCAGATAGTTGGGCATGAAGGTCAGAACAGCGTAGAAGCCGATTGCGTTCAGTACAGCAGTACCGAAGGCAATGAGGGTAACCCTCAGATGGTTGGTGAACAGAGCGCGAATGGGATGCTTTTCAGCAACGTCGCCACCGGCGTTCTCGACAGCTTCCATCATAGCCAGGTATACGGGAGAGTCGTTCAGATGGGTTCGGATGTAGTGAGTAACGTAACCCAGAGGACCAGCCAGCCAGAAGGGGATACGCCAGCCGATGGTGGTTACGAACCAGGAGTCAGCACCCCAGATTGCATACATGCCGGTTGCGAACAGAGAGCCGACCAGCAGACCGGTTGCGGTGGATGCGGGAACCATGGAGCAGTAGAAGCCACGGTGATCCTTGGGAGCATACTCTGCGATGAAGGTAGAAGCACCAGCGTACTCACCGGAAGCGGAGAAGCTCTGGCACATACGCAGAACCAGCAGCAGTGCGGGAGCACCGATACCGATTACGGAGTAACCGGGCAGGCAGCCGATCAGGAAGGTTGCGCCGGACATGAGCAAAATGGATACGGACAGGGTCCACTTACGACCCTTCTTGTCGCCCATGTTGCCCCAGAACAGAGCGCCGATAGGACGAACCAGGAAGGACAGTGCGAATACCGCGAAGGTAGACATGGTTGCAACCATCTTGTCGCCTTCGGGGAAGAATACGACTGCGATAACGGTTGCGAAGTAGGAGTAGCTCGCATAGTCGAACCACTCGATGAAGTTACCCAAGAAGGAAGAACCAACAACCTTCTTCAGTGCACCAGCTTTTTCTTCTTCAGTCAAACCGGCGATGATCTCGGCATCAGTAGTAGCCATAACAAAATTCCTTACTATTTCGCTCCCCTACCCCGTCATGCAGACAGAGCACTGGTTTAGGGAGCGGTAATCCGCGTCCCGCACCCTCAATCTACGTAGGGTGCGGGACGTACGCCGCGTCTTGCGACGATTTAGCTCGCTTTAGCTAAGCGATTAGTCGTTCCACATTTCGGGACGAACCAGGGTGTCGTCCTTGACCCTGTTGGGGAAGTAGTCAAGGCAGCCGCCCTCGCGGTATACGTCAGCGGTGGAGCAGTGCAGGCCGCCGCCGAATGCGTATGCGTCGCGGATGTGTACGGGGACAACGTTCATGCCCAGCTTGTCCATCTGCTCCTGCTGATGAACCTCGGAGCCCTCGACGATGACGGTTTCGGGGTCGAGAACCAGGCAGTTCATGGACAGCCATACGGAGCTGTAGCAGAACTCGGGAGGCTCGGAGTGAGCGGGCTGAGCTGCGTCTACGATCTGCCAATCGTTGGCCTCGAAGATGGTGGACTGGCCCTCAGCGGGATGACGCTGGGGGTTGTTGATGATCAGGCCGGGACGCAGGGGAACGAAGGTTGCGTCGATGTGGATGGGATAGGGGTCGCCAGGGAAGTTCATGGCGTGGAAGCGGATGTCGGGGAAGTAGCGCTGCATCCAGTCCATAGCTGCACGGTTGGTGGTCAGGCCATGCTGTACGAAGCAGTCCTTGCCCATACGCATCCAGTCAGCTGCGTCCCACATGGGCTCAACTTCGGTGGTAACGAAGTCCTTGTTGGCGGTGCGCTCCAGGCGCTCCTCCAGGGAGATGGACTCGTCGAAGTAGTTGTGCTTGTAGGAGCGGTCGGTCAGGCGAGGACGGGGAGCCTGGGTCCATACGAACTCGGGGTCCTCCTCGAAGTACTGCTCCATGAGGGGCCAGTAGGCCAGGTACTCGAAGTAACGGCAACGGAAGCTGTTAGCGGAAGCCATGATCTGGTTGCCCATGGTCAGCAGGATGTCGCGGGGAGGCATGCAGCACATCATGGAGTCGTTGCGGAAGTCGGGGGTACCGATAGCCTGGTTCCACTGCAGGGGAGTGGGACGGTCGACTACGACGCCGCGGTCTTCCATAGCCTTGCGCAGGCGGTCCAGAGCAGCGTTGCCGGCTTCGACGGTGCGCAGGGGACGCAGGCCCCACATGCCGCGCATGTCGGAGTCGACGGGAACCTTCTCAGAGGTTGCCGGCTCTTCGGGAACGATCATTGCGTTGTCGCACAGGCCCAGGATGACGCGCTTCAGCGGATCCCAGTCGTTCCAAGAGTTAACGATCTTTGCCATTTTGATCTCCTTTCGTGGACGGCCCTGTGCCGTCCTAAGCATCATTGGCAAACCTTACCTTGCAACGAGTCAACCGTACGATCGAATCCTGTTCGAGCGCGCAGTTAACCCGCCATTTAGCATCGACTATTCTAGCATCTAATCTTCACTTTTCATTCACAATCATCGTCTCATTGGCACACTTAATCAAATTAAAGAATTCCTTTACCTTTTTTCAGCTGTTTTCTAATCGCTTATCTTGTTATCCGTTTATTACGCAACACGGTATTTAATCCAGCACAACAAAAAACCCGGGCCGCTTCTTCCGAAACGACCCGGGCGATTATGTGCCCAAAAGGCTTACGAATCAGTTACAGCAGATGATTCAACGAGACTGCTCTCATTCAAAACTACTGCGCTGCAGCCTCAGCTGCTTCCTTCTCGGCCTGATACTCGTAGTATGCCTTCAGCTGCTGAGCGGTGATCCACTCTTCGGGCATGGGCTCGGCTTCGCCGGCTTCAACCAGCTCGGGGTCATGCTTGACCCACTTGAAGAACTGGATAGCCATCAATACGACGACGATGCTGAAGGGAACGCCACCAGCTACGGTTGCGAACTGGATAGCATTCAGAACGTCGGCGCCTGCTGCCAGGAAGAATACGGTAGCCAGTGCAGTGATGCTCAGAGCCAGAACGGCCTTGAATGCACGGCTGTCCTTAGCCGCAGGAGATACGAAGTTGGACAGAGCCATAACGCCGGAGTCAACGGAGGTAACGATGTAACCGCCGATGAGGATGGTTGCAACCAGGGTCAGCAGCGGAGCTGCAGGCAGGCTCTGGAGGGTCAGGAACAGGCCAGCGGAGCTGTTTGCGTTGGTCTGAGCGACGATGCTTGCGGGATCGTCGAAGGGAATGCCCTGCTGCAGTGCAGCCCAGATACCAGCGCCACCCATGATAACGGTCCAAACGATGCAGACGCCACCGCCAACGGCGCAAACGCCGATGAGGAATTCGCGCAGGGTACGGCCACGGGAAATGGTGCTGATGAAGCCTGCGGTGAAGGTTGCGAATGCGAAGCACCAGCAGAAGATGAAGAAGCTCCACCAGGTCTGCCAGGAGTCAGCGTAGACCTCGATGCCGGAAGCCAGGTTCTGAGCCTCGGAGAAGCCGGTCATCAGCATGAACTGGTCGATGTAAACGCCCAGGGATTCGGGAACCATGCCCAGGATGTACAGGGTAGGACCGAGGATGAATACCAGGACCATCAGGACGATAGAGGTGACAGCGTTGAAGTTGGAGATGTTCTTAATGCCCTTGACGACGCCCAGCCATACGGACAGGGTTGCGAGGCAGCCGAACAGGATAACCCAACCGACCTGTACCGCGAAGGGAGTGGTGATACCGAACAGGGTCTGAACGCCGGTGTTGAACTGGAAGGATGCCAGGCCAAGAGAAGTGGTCAGACCGAAGATGGTAGCCAGAACAGCGAGAATCTCGACGATGATGCCGATTACCTTGCGGGCGCTGCCCTTGAACAGGTCCTCAACGGAACCGCGGAAGGTGTTGTCCTTCTTGCAGTTGTAACGTGCATAGGCGAGGAACAAAGAAACGATTGCATAGATAGGCCATGCAGGAATGCCCCAATGGAAGTAGGTCCATGCCAGACCCATTTCAGGAGCGAACAGGGTGTCCTGAAGAGCCCAGGGGCTACCGGCGGTAGCATTGCCCAGCATCATCAGAGGCTCGGCAACCGCCCAGAACACCAGGCCGACGCCCTGGCCGGTTGCGAACAGCATCGCGAACCAGGAGAAGTAGCTGAATGCAGGCTTTGCGTCCTTGCCACCCAGGGTGATCTTGCCGTACTTGCTCGCGGCGATAACCACGCACAGGATGAGAGCCAGGGCAGTCATCAGGATGATCCACCAAGAGCAGTACTGGGTAACATACTTACGCAGAACGCCGACAGCACCGATGAACTTCTCGCCGTCAACGAGAGCGCAGATAACAACGATCAGAGCCAGACCGACGGAAACGCCGCGGACCATGTAGTCGTCCTGGACCCTACGGCCAAGACGGGCAGCACGGTGCTCTTTAGGTTCCGGATCGATTTCACCCGTTTCGTTTTCTTGTTCCTCTACGGATTCGTAGACTTTTTCTTTCTTACTCATATTTTCCCCTTTAGAAAAATCCCCATTTTTCTAAAGAACCCTCAAGAGTCCTTTAATAAAGCTTGAATTCCTTCTTGATGGCCTCAACCATGTTCTTGACGCAAACCTCGGCCAAGATCTCGCCCTTTTCAGCACTGGACTCACCGGGGTGAGACAGGCAACCCGAAGGAGGAGTGTACTCGGGGAGGATGGGCAAGCAGTCGTAGTTGGGCAGAACCGCGGGCAGACCGACGTAGAGTTCGGGATCGATGCGATTCATATCTACATCTTCGGGATACCACAGCAGCATCAGGGAGGTTTCCATTACACCAGCGTGCTCCAGATCCCAACCAGTGAATCCATCGGGATACAGGCGATCGATGGTAGCGTCGTCAACGAAGTCCCAATAAGACATGAGCATGACCTTGACGTCGGAGATGCCTTCGGCACGCAGGTCGCGCAGTGCCAGGTCGACACCTTCATAGATGAACTGATAGTTCTCGTAGTGACCATTCATGTAAATGATCTTCTTGACACCGTCTTCGGCAAGGTTGCGAGTTACGTCGCGAACGATTGCGATGAGGGTGGTGCCGTCCAGGCTGGTGGTACCGGTCAGATGGAAACCGCCACCGGAACGCTGCTGGGACTTGTAACCGAAAACGATCGGTGCGCATACAATGCCGCCGACCTTTTCAGCGGTTTCGCCAGCCATGCGCTTGGTCAGGACCTGGTCGACATTCATGGCCATATGGGAACCATGCTGCTCCAGGGCACCGACAGGAACGAAGGCGATTGCACCATTCGCGACCTTCTCGCGATAGGTGAATGCATCCATGTGCTCCATATATACAGTATTCTGCATCGGAGCCTCCTTTCCGTGAACGAAAGACGACTGGCGGGACTGGTTTGCGAAGAAATAGAAAGCCTCCCTTTCCGAATCCGAAACAAGTACTGTTTGAATCCGCTTCGCAAGCCGAACCGATAAGCCAATCGCCCTACCTCACAAAATAAATTAACCCGGGGGAAAGACTGGCTTTCATGCTCTCTTCTCTCTCACGGGTCTATTGTTTCCTCTTCAAGGAAGTACCGCCGGCCGGTAAGCCGGCCGGCGGATTTTAAGCCGCTTTAGCTAAGCGATTAGTCGTTCCACATTTCGGGACGAACCAGGGTGTCGTCCTTGACCCTGTTGGGGAAGTAGTCAAGGCAGCCGCCCTCGCGGTATACGTCAGCGGTGGAGCAGTGCAGGCCGCCGCCGAATGCGTATGCGTCGCGGATGTGTACGGGGACAACGTTCATGCCCAGCTTGTCCATCTGCTCCTGCTGATGAACCTCGGAGCCCTCGACGATGACGGTTTCGGGGTCGAGAACCAGGCAGTTCATGGACAGCCATACGGAGCTGTAGCAGAACTCGGGAGGCTCGGAGTGAGCGGGCTGAGCTGCGTCTACGATCTGCCAATCGTTGGCCTCGAAGATGGTGGACTGGCCCTCAGCGGGATGACGCTGGGGGTTGTTGATGATCAGGCCGGGACGCAGGGGAACGAAGGTTGCGTCGATGTGGATGGGATAGGGGTCGCCAGGGAAGTTCATGGCGTGGAAGCGGATGTCGGGGAAGTAGCGCTGCATCCAGTCCATAGCTGCACGGTTGGTGGTCAGGCCATGCTGTACGAAGCAGTCCTTGCCCATACGCATCCAGTCAGCTGCGTCCCACATGGGCTCAACTTCGGTGGTAACGAAGTCCTTGTTGGCGGTGCGCTCCAGGCGCTCCTCCAGGGAGATGGACTCGTCGAAGTAGTTGTGCTTGTAGGAGCGGTCGGTCAGGCGAGGACGGGGAGCCTGGGTCCATACGAACTCGGGGTCCTCCTCGAAGTACTGCTCCATGAGGGGCCAGTAGGCCAGGTACTCGAAGTAACGGCAACGGAAGCTGTTAGCGGAAGCCATGATCTGGTTGCCCATGGTCAGCAGGATGTCGCGGGGAGGCATGCAGCACATCATGGAGTCGTTGCGGAAGTCGGGGGTACCGATAGCCTGGTTCCACTGCAGGGGAGTGGGACGGTCGACTACGACGCCGCGGTCTTCCATAGCCTTGCGCAGGCGGTCCAGAGCAGCGTTGCCGGCTTCGACGGTGCGCAGGGGACGCAGGCCCCACATGCCGCGCATGTCGGAGTCGACGGGAACCTTCTCAGAGGTTGCCGGCTCTTCGGGAACGATCATTGCGTTGTCGCACAGGCCCAGGATGACGCGCTTCAGCGGATCCCAGTCGTTCCAAGAGTTAACGATCTTTGCCATTTTAGATCTCCTTTCGGCGGAGCCTTGTGAGCTCCATACGAATAAGACTAGCATCGCCTGATTCGCACTAGCCCCTGCTTCCTCGCCGAAAATCGGCTCGGCCGCACCAGGCCACACTCACCAGGTGAGTACTACGGTTGAAACTATACTCCTCTCATTTTTTTAAGGCAACAAACAGATTTCTAATTTCGTACTTTTCGTTTCATGATTTGTTAATTCCCGGCAAATTGCATTGAAACCTACCGTCTTACGCAACATAACCGCAGCCATTCGCCCTCCTAACGAACCCCCTCCCCGCTCAGATCATGCCTTCCGCCGCATTTTTCCGATTATCCCAACCCAGCCTCTTTCCTCCTTTGCATGCAGAAAGGGCGGGATATGCCCATCCCGCCCTTTCCCTGATTTTCTTTTCTTCGGGCCGATCGTATTTCCGAAGGCCCTATCCGACTGTTTTCCTAGATCTTGACCGGGAACACCGTCTGCTCTTCGATCTCGGTTGCAAGAGTATCCAACGCCACGCCCACGCGATGGTAGCGGAGCTTGTATTGCTCTTCCGGCGTATCCTCGGGATTGCCCAGGGGATACGGAATGGAGATGGTGGGAACCATCCTATTGGCGCCCACAGTGGTAGCAACCGGGATCAGGTTGCACATATGAACGATAGGGAAGCCTGCACGTTCGATTGTCTTTACCATCGTCGCCCCGCAACGAGTGCAGGTGCCTCAAGTGGAGGTCATGATCACGGC
>JBJEKU010000090.1:0-7058 GCA_051878795.1 Eggerthellaceae bacterium | reverse complement strand
ACACGGGATTGGAGGAGTCCTTCTTCTTCGCTGCGTCGATATCGAAATCGATGGTCTGGTCGGCACTACGGGACAGCATGATCCAACGGGTGGAATCGACGCCCACCTCATCGATGAGCTCTTCGAAGGTGACCATTTCGCCGGTACGCTTGCTCATGCGCACGGGCTTGCCATCGCGGAACAGGTTGACCAACTGGCCCAACATTACTTCCAAGGCTCCAGGATAACCCCAAGCCGCAAGCATGGCCTCGCAACGGGCAATGTATCCATGATGGTCGGCACCCCAGATATCGATCAGATGGTCGAAGCCGCGCTGCATCTTATCGTAGTGGTAGGCAACGTCGGAAGTGAAATAGGTGTATTCTCCGTTTTCCTTACGCAGGACGCGGTCCTTGTCATCGCCGAAATCGGTGCTGCGAAACCACAGGGCACCGTCTTTCTCGTACAGGAATCCGCCTTCGTCCATGCGCTGAAGGGCAAAGTCGACTTTGCTTACCCCATCTTCGTTGGGCACATACAGGCTGCGCTCACTGAACCAAACGGGGATATGGGTTCCGAAGCGCTCGCAGAGGGCCTGCTGATCCTTCAGTTCATAGTCATAAGCGAATTCGCGGAAATAGTCCAAACGCTCTTCGGGGTCGGCATCAAGCCACTTGTCGCCATCCTGATCGATAATAGCCTGGGCGATATCCTTCACGTAGGCACCTGCATAGCAATTTTCGGGCATTTCTACATCTATGCCGAGAAGCTGCTGATAACGGACAACGACGGAGTTACCGAAATTGTTCATCTGGGAACCATGGTCGTTGATGTAGTACTCCTCTTCCACATCATAACCCGCATGACGCATCACACGAGCAGTCGCGTCGCCCAGCGAAGCCCAGCGCCCATGTCCCACATGATAGGGGCCTGTCGGATTGGCAGAAATGTATTCCAGATTGACCCTGCAAGGACCATCTTCCAAGGTACCTTTACCGAATTCGAAACCCTGAGCACGCACATCAGCCGCAACACTCTGGAAGGCGGAAGGCGCAAGGCGCACATTGATAAAGCCGGGGCCGGCGATTTCCACGCTTTCGATCAGATCGTTTTCAGGCAGATGCTCGACGATAGCGGTTGCGATATCTCGAGGATTGCGCTTGGCGATCTTCGCACTGCGCATTGCAACCGTCGATGCCCAGTCTCCATTGGACAGGTCTCGGGGTCGCTCCAACGCAGCTTCGGGAATGGTAGGCAATTCCAGGGTTCCGTCTTCATTGGCGGCAAGAAGCGCCTGTTCGAAGACCTGTTCCAATTGTTCGCGAATCTGCATTTGACTTCTCGTTCCTTTCAATCGTCGAGTGGTCTGTGCAATTCAGGCACGGATATTATTATAATCACGGTTAGCTTATCTCCATGCTTCAAAGGGAGAAATTGTTTCGACAAACATGCACACTATCCTGAATTTCCTATAGTACCCGACAAGCCGGCATGACGAAAGAAAGAGCACGTCAAACTATCAAACTGTCAAAACAAAAAGGACGGGACCTTTCGATCCCGTCCTTCGAATCACACAAATGCGATGTGTGGCAAGAACGCTTATTCGGCTTCCTTGTAAACAACGGTGCCGGTCTCGCCGCGCATTGCTGCAAGAGCGCAATCCAGGGAGGTGATGAGAGCTTCGCCCTTGGGGAATTCGTTGACGTATTCCAGGCAAGCCTCGATCTTGGGCAGCATGGAACCAGCTGCGAACTGGCCTTCCTTGATGTACTGCTCTGCACGGGATGCGGTCAGGCGGTCCAGGGTACGCTGCTCAGGGGTGTTGAAGTTGATGCAAACCTTCTCGACAGCGGTCAGGATAACCAGCATGTCTGCTTCGAAGTCGATAGCCAGACGAGCGCTGGATCGGTCCTTGTCGATAACAGCGGGGGTGCCGACATAACCATCAGCGGTGTCGAATACGGGAACACCGCCGCCACCGGTGGAAACAACGACGTAGCCGTTGTCAACCAGGTCGCGGATTGCGTCAGCTTCGACGATGCGGACGGGCTTCGGGGAAGCTACAACCTGGCGCCAGCCACGACCGGCGTCTTCCTTGTAGGTGTAGCCGGTTTCCTTAGCCTTAGCCTTAGCCTCTTCTTCGGTCAGGAAGGTGCCAACGGGCTTGGTGGGCTTCTTGAAGCCGGGGTCGTTCTCGTCAACCACGGTCTGGGTTACGATGCATGCGCAGGAACGGTCGATGCCGCGGCGGATGAGTTCGTTCTGGATAGCCTGGGACAGCTGATAGCCGATGTAACCCTGGGTCATAGCGCCAGCCTCGGGGAAGGGCATGTCGGGGGTCTTAGCCTCGACCTTGCCAGCAGCACCGAAAGCGTTGGTAATCATGCCGACCTGGGGGCCGTTGCCATGGGAAACGATGACGTTGGTGCCGTCGGCGACCAGGTCAACGATGCTGCGAGCGGTGTTCTTTACCAGCTCCAGCTGCTCCTGGGGGGTGTTGCCCAGAGCGTTACCGCCCAGAGCCAGAACAACCGTGGGGCCATGACCCAGCTTGTAGCGGGGATTTTCTACTGCCATTGGTAATCTCCAATCCTAGGAATGCCCTGAAAACAATCGGGCATTACAAGCGAAAAGAAATGTGGGGCGCCCGATAAAGACGCCCCGAAAGAACCGCAATAATTAGCTCAGGGTTGCGTACATGACAGCCTTGATGGTGTGCATGCGGTTTTCAGCCTCGTCGAAGACCTTGGACTGCTTGGACTCGAAGACAGCGTCCTCAACTTCCATCTCGGTGACGCCGAAGCGCTCAGCGATGTCAGCACCGATGGTGGTGTTGGTGTCGTGGAAGGAAGGCAGGCAATGCAGGAAGATAGCGGACGGATCAGCCATTGCCATGACTTCTTCGGTTACACGATAAGCCTCGAGGTCCTTGATGCGCTGTGCCCAAACCTCGTCGGGCTCGCCCATGGAAACCCAAACGTCAGCGTAGATTACGTGAGCGCCGGTGCAAGCTTCCTTAACGTCTTCGGTGACCTTGATGGTGCAGCCGTTTTCCTTAGCGATGGGCTCGCACTGATCCAGCAGCCACTGGTCGGGCCAGTTAGCCTTGGGGGCGCAAGCTACGAAGTTCATGCCCAGCTTGGAGCAGACAACCATCAGGGAGCGAGCAACGTTGTTGCGGGCGTCAGCCATGAATACCAGAGTCTTGCCCTTGATGTCATAGTTGAAGTTCTCCTGAACGGTCAGGATGTCAGCCAGCATCTGGGTGGGATGCCAGTCGTCGGTCAGGCCGTTCCATACGGGAACGCCAGCCTGTGCGCCGAGTTCCTCGACGTCGGACTGCAGGAAGCCGCGGAATTCGATGCCGTCATAGAAGCGGCCGAGAACGCGAGCGGTGTCCTCGATGGATTCCTTCTTGCCCATCTGGGAGCTGCCGGGATCCAGGTAGGTTACGCCCATGCCCAGGTCCATTGCGCCAACTTCGAATGCGCAACGGGTACGAGTGGAGGTCTTCTGGAACAGCAGAACGATGTTCTTGCCTTCCAGGTAACGATGAGGAGTGCCGGTGCGCTTCAGGTCCTTGAAGTTCTTGGACAGGGTGAGCAGGTACTCGATCTCCTCGGTGGTGAAGTCGAGCAACCTCAGGAAGTTGCGTCCGCTCAGGCTTACAGGCATTTCATATCCTTTCTCTACTGAGCGTTTGCTCATGCAAACGCCTAACAGGACTATCTTTGCGCGCAGCGGATTGAGAATCACCACCGCGGTCAAAGCATCTTGCGCGCCTCCTTCGGCCTTTCGAGGGAAGCGAGCCGTCTCAATCACGGCGCAACGCAACGCGCGCGATTTTCGACAGCAATAACTGTCGCATTAAATCGGTTGATTTTCAACGGTCAAATGTAAAGTTCATTGCTAAATTTGCCCCCGCATACGGCCCGAAACAAGCCGATATGCAATCAGTTATAATCAATCCATAAAGGTAAAACTGGATGACGGTGAACATGATTCTGCAAGATGACCTGGTGTTTCTTTGGTCTCGGAAACATTCTGGAATAGGGCTTGCAGAATAGTTCTCATTAGTGAACATGATAATCTGATTACAGGAAACACCCCAATATCTTGGAGTGCCAGCAAGACACACCCCCTGCCGGTGGTATGTGCAAAAAGCGGGTCCGACCCCTTCTTCGGGGCCGGACCCGCTCTGAAATCGAATGGCGCGCCCGGTAGGACTCGAACCTACAACCTACGGATTAGAAGTCCGTGGCTCTATCCGTTGAGCCACGGGCGCTCATCAAGCGTGCAAATAGTACCACAGGCCGTCTTGTCTGCGCAAAGATGCGCCGGGTTCCCTTCCCTACGATTCGGTCTCCTGCTCCACCAGGCGTTCTTCGGAATAACGGCGGCGAAGCTCGGGCTTCTCGATCTTGCCGGTGGCATTGCGGGGCACTTCGGCGAAGATGTACTTGCGGGGCCTCTTGTAACGCGGGAGTTCGGTGCAGAAGTCGATCATCTCCTGCTCGGTGCATTCGCGACCGGGCTTGAACTCCACCACGGCACAGGCGATCTCGCCCAGGCGCTTGTCCGGAACGCCGATAACCGCCACATCCTTGATTGCCTCGTGGTTGCGCATGAAATCCTCGATCTGCACGGGATAGATATTCTCGCCGCCGGTGATGATGACGTCCTTCTTGCGGTCGACCAGGTAGATGAAGCCGTCTTCGTCCACTTCCGCCATGTCGCCGGTGTACAGCCAGCCATCCCGCAGGGTTTCCGCAGTTGCTTCGGGATTACGGTAATAGCACTCCATCACGCCGCCGTCGCCCTTCAAGCACAGCTCGCCCACTTCACCCGATCCGGGCTCGACCACGCTGCCATCGCCTTTGCGCACCTCCGCCTGCCAACCGTAGCCGGGAATGCCGATCGCGCCGACCTTATGGATGTTCTCGACGCCCAGATGGACGCTGCCGGGTCCGATACCTTCGGAGAGGCCGTAATTAGTGTCGTATTGGTGATGCGGGAAGCATTCCTTCCACCTGCGGATGAGGCTGGGAGGAACGGGCTGGGCTCCGATATGCATAAGGCGCCACTGGTCGAGGCGGTAGTCTTCCAGCTTCAAGTCGCCGCGCTCGATGGCATCCAGGATATCCTGTGCCCAGGGCACGAGCAGCCACACGATGGTGCACTGCTCTTCGGAAGCGGTGCGCAGGATCCATTCGGGGCTGACGCCGCGCAGGATGACTGCCTTCGAGCCTGCGGTCAAGCCGCCCAGCCAGTGCATCTTGGCACCCACGTGGTACAGGGGCGGGATGCACAGGAAGTTGTCTTCGTGGGTCTGGCCGTGGTGCTTCTGCTCGGTGATGGCCGCACGCATGAGCGACTTGTGCTTATGCAGGATGGCCTTGGGGAAACCCGTGGTGCCGCTGCTGAAGTAGATGGCACCCAGATCGTCGTCGGTGAGCAGGATGCGGGGCTCTTCGGTGGAGAAGTTATCCAGATGGTCTTCGATATCGATAGCGAAATCAGGGCAGTTCTGCCCGATGAAGTACATATGGCGCACCTGGGGCAGCTGATCGGCGATTTCCTCCATGCGGCCGATGAATTCCTCGCCGAAGATGAGCTCGTCCACTTCCGCCAGATCGAGGCAGTACTTAATCTCGTCCGCGGCATAACGGTAGTTCAGGGGCACGGCGATGGCGCCGGTCTTCAGCACGCCGAAATAAACGGGCAGCCATTCGAGGCAGTTCATCATCAGGATGGCAACCTTGTCGCCCTTGCAGACCCCGGCGTCCATGAGCATATGCGCGAATCGGTTCGCGCGTTCGTTGAACTGCTTCCAGGTGATCTCGCGACGGTAGAGCTTCGATGGGTTGGTTTCGACAAGATCGAATTCCAGCCAGCTGCTTTCGTGCTCCTCGCGGTTGACGGGATTCACTTCGACCAGGGCAACGTCGTCGCGGTACAGCCACGCGTTCCTTGTCAGATATTCGGTAACGGGCACAAGAACCACCTTCGTCAAATCGGTTCGTATCAGGCCTTGTCTCGACAGGGGGAAGGCCGCGAATTCCCACTATAACGCAAAAGCAGCCCGGCAAGAACGCGGGACCGCAAGGGAGAAGACAACAGGCAATGGCGGAACGGATAGACGCTGCTAGGGCAGCACCGCCGTAGGTGCAGGAGGCGCTTTGATGCCGTCCTTGGGATGATCCTGCAGATGCAATGCAACGAGCCCGAAAATGATGCCGCATACGATACCCACGAGCGAACCGCACACCACATCGGTCAGATAGTGCACCGAAAGGTAGACGCGCGACGTCGCGATGGCGACGGCGAACAGCACAGCTGCGAACCGCAGCGGCAATTTCAATCTTGGACAGAGCAAAAGGCAGATGGCAACCGAAAAAGCCGTCGCCGAATGCCCGGACGGGAACGAGAAGCCGCTGGGTGGGTCGATTATCAGCTGTACGTCGGGAATAGCAACGAATGGCCTTTCGCGCAGGAAGATCGACTTCAACAGGAACTCGTCGATGAAGAAGGTCATCGCCAGGGACACGCCCGCGAAAACACCCCATATCCTGGTGGGCTTATAGGCGAGTAGCAGGAGGCTGATGGCGATCCAGATCAAACCGTGGTCTCCCAACTTGGTGAAAGCGCTCATCACCGCATCGAGGACGGGATTGTCCAATCCTTGGAAGAATTCGAGCACCGCAATATCCACAGAATGCGTGATCATGGGTTATATCCATTCGATCCATCGAAAAGCCGTAACAACAACTAGCAATTGTTGCACATCCGCATGCCTATGGCCCGAATCTTTTCATGCCATGTTTGGAAATCGTTTCCACCTGGAAACAATGACGTCAAACGTGAATTTCCCCTATGGAAAAGACGACTCTCTTCGACAGCTGCATATAATAATGGGTCGGTGAAAAGGAGTTTCTGTGGCAATACTGCTCAATTGCAAAGACATCTGCGTGGATTTCCCCACGAAGAAGGTATTCGACAACGTGACCCTGGGCGTCCAGACCGGTGACCGAATCGGCATCGTCGGCCGCAACGGCGACGGAAAATCGTCGCTGCTGCGC
>JBJEKU010000089.1:0-39904 GCA_051878795.1 Eggerthellaceae bacterium | reverse complement strand
CGCTACACCACGGATGGGGCACAAACGGGCAGCTTATGCTATCCTTGGTAGCCGCACGCAGAAATGCGGCGCTTTCCGGATGAGTGGCCGAGCGGTTTAAGGCTGCAGTCTTGAAAACTGTTGAACCGAAAGGTTCCGTGGGTTCGAATCCTACCTCATCCGCCAGACATTCCAAGGACCCCTTTCCGGGGTCCTTTTCTTTTCGCAACCAGCCTTTCCGAATGAACCGAAAAGGGAATACCGAAGACAAGGCGAAAACCTGCAGAAGCCTTCCGCCTAGCGCGAATCCACGCGCCCACGCCGAATCAGCCGGCAAGCACAAGCACCGCATCCGATGAGCGCGCCAGCCGAACGGCCTCCCAGCCTATTCGCCTTCCTGCGCAGGGTCTTCCGCGCAGAAGATGGAGCCGTCGAAGCTTTCGCCGATAGCCTGCCCAGGGGGTACCACCAGGAAGTCGGGGTCATTCGCGTTCGCCGGATCCAACCAGTCGGTGTCCACAAGCTTGCGGAACAGGGTGTCGTCGCCGGGAATCTCGGAATGCTTCCAACCCCTCGCCCGGGCGAGCTCGCGCACGTCTTCCTCATGCTCGGGCAGATTGATGGTGGGCCACTTGATATAGGCGCAGGAATGATATGCCGAGGTGAGGCTCTGCTCCAGCTTCACTGCCTTCAGGGCGCGCTTTTCGTTGCCCTTGTAACGTTCCAGATAGAACATGTAGCGGCACATATCGAATTCCTCTTCGCCGTTCGCCATCCTCTTGGCATAGCCCGAAGAGAAGCTGGGGGAGAAGAAGAACACGCCCGCGCTCTTGGGCGCCAATTCCGCAAAGCGCTCGCGGCTTCCCAAAAGCAAGGCGATGCAGTCGTGCGTACGGGGGATGACCAGGGGATACCTCTCGCTCTTTAAACCGATGGTGCACTTGCCGCACAGGCCGTAGCCCAGAAGGATCGCATCGAAGGGCGTGTAATTCGCATCGTCGGTCTGGCGGTGGGTGTTGTTATCGATCTGGTCGATCTCGTCCTGCAGCTGCTGCATCAGCTTGCTGGGATAATCGTGCAGGCGCTGGCGGATGGTAGTGACATCGATGTTGTTCGGACAGTTCGCCACCACGCTGGCGATCTCGCGTTCGAAGATCTTGCAACCCAAAAGCTTATAGCGCATCCGTGCTCCATTCTCTTTTTACGAGCGCGCTTCGATCAGCGCCCGCAAGGCCAGCGCAAATAATACTCCACGGGTTTTTCCGTGTTCCATAATCATCGAAGCGTTTTCTCATTTTTACCCGAAGGCCGCGTGCGAACGAGGCGCCGCATGCAGCCAAGCCGCCCGTACGCGGCAGCACGCCTATCCTGCAAGCCGGCTCGCTTCCGCCGCACCCACCCGCCATGGGCGCCGCAAACTCTCGACGGCAGCCCCGGCCCGCACGAAAAAGCCCCGCGGGAACCGCGGGGCGATCGGTACGCATATCAGGGAACGATCCGCGCTGCGCGGCGCCCCCTATCGCTCGTCAATGGGAACATAGGTACGGAACTGCTTTTTCGAGCTCTTGTACGCAGGACGGATGATACGGCCGCCGGGAGCGATCTCCTCCAGGCGATGGGCAGCCCAACCGGCCATGCGCGCGCAGGCGAACAGCGGGGTGAACAGGTCCTGGGGAATACCGAGCATCTCGTACACGAAGCCGGAATACATGTCCACATTGGCGCACATATCCTTCTTGGTGCCCTTCACGTTCAGGATCACTTCGGGGCTCAGGCGCTCGATAGACTCCAGCAGATTGAACTCCGCCTCGAATTCGGTACCCTGGGCCAATTCGCGGGCGAATCGCTTCAGAATGACCGCGCGAGGATCGCTTTTGGTGTAGACCGCGTGGCCCATGCCGTATACCAGGCCGGTGTGGTCGAAGGCTTCTTTGCGCACGATCTTCGCCAGATAGTCGGCAACCTGGCCGTCATCGGACCAGTCCTTGATGTTCTCCTTGAATTCACGCTGCATTGCCAGAACCTGATGGTTCGCGCCGCCATGGCGCCTGCCCTTGAGCGAGCCGATGGCCGCAGCGTATGCGGAATAGGGATCGGTATCGGAAGAAGAGAGCACGCGACAGGTGAAAGTGGAATTGTTGCCGCCGCCGTGTTCGGCATGCAGGCACAGCATGATGTCGAGCATGCGCGCTTCTTCGGGGGTATAGCTGCGGTCGGGACGCAGCATGGAAAGGAAGGTTTCCGCAGTGGATTCGCCCGGGCGGAACCTGTGCATGATCATGGACTCGCCTTCGTAGCGCGAAACCCTGGCGTAATGGGAAAGCACCGCGATGCGGGGCAGGCGGGAAAGCAGCTGCACGGCCGTTGCGATTTCCTTGGGGATGGAACGGTCTTCGGAAGCAGGATCGTACGCATACAGCAAAAGGATGCTGCGCTCGAGCAGGTTCATGATGTCGGGCGGGGTGGCGCCCATGATCATGGACGCGGTGAAGCCGTCGGGCAGCTCGCGTTCCGCATCGATGGCGGCTACGAAGCTGTCAAGCTGGGAGCGCGTGGGCAGATCGCCCATGAGCAGCAGGTAGGCAACCTCTTCGAAGTTGAACCGGCGCTCGGCACCCTCGTGGCCGATCAGGTCGTTGATGTCGTATCCGCGCAGGGAAAGGCGGCCTTCGTCGGGAATCTTGTCGCCATCGCTCATGACGTAGCCATGCACGTTCGAGATATTGGTGATGCCCGCAACCACGCCGGACCCGTCCGCATTGCGCAAGCCGCGCTTCACATCGTGGCGGACGAGCAAGGACTTATCGAAGGAATTGAGCGTGTTATAGCGCTCAAGGAAATCAACGAAGGTGGATTCGCTCATGTATTCTCCTGCAGTTCGGTTCCCGGAAGGGGAATCAAGGACCGCGCAAAACGACCGCGCGCTTTTCAACCGCACTATTTTACCCGTTTTCCGACATTTCGTAGCGAAGCGGACTTATTTGAGGCAAAAGGAAATGCATCCGCAATGCACGCAACCGAAAAGCAAGGGGGCATTTTACCTGTCCTACACACGAAGACGGTCCGCGCTGCACTACACTATTACGCGGTATTCATCCGCCTGCAGTCGACCTGGGAGGTGCCATGATCGAGTTCTTCACCGTTGAAGACGAAAAGCTATCGCGTTCCACCGAAATCCTCGAAAACGATTGTTGGATCAATGTCACGCAACCTTCCATCGACGACTGCGCCTGGCTGGTCAACGAATTGGGCGTGCATTCCGAGTACGTCAATGCCGCAACCGACGACGAGGAACGCTCGCACGTGGACGACGATCCCCGCGAAGGCCAGACACTCATCATCGTCGACTACCCCATGAGGGAAAGCGCTGCGGAAACCCTCGACGAAACCATGCCGCAGTACGACACCCATCCCCTGTCTATCCTGCTCCTACCCCGTAAGGGCGTGTTCGTCACCATTTCCCTGTACGACAATCCGCTCATCGATGCCCTGGTCAAGTCCTATACGCGCGGCAACGCGGAACTGCGCCAGCAGCGCCTTCTCCTGGACATCCTGTACGACGTTTCCCAGAAGTACCTGTACTGCCTGCGAGATATCGACCGCCAGTTCAAGCGCAACGAACGCGAGCTGCGCGAGTACATGCGAAACGCCGAGCTGATCAAGATGCTCGGCCTGGAAAGGTCGCTCATCTACTTCAGCACCAGCCTGAAAGCCCTGCAGGCAGTGCTCATCAAGCTGGACAACGGCAAGATCATCAAGTTCACCGGCAACGACCGCGACGACATCGACGACATCAAAATCGAGGTCAGCCAGGCAACCGAGATGTGCGATATCGCAACCAAGCTGCTCAACGGCTCGATGGACGCATTCGGCAGCGTTATCAGCAACAACATGAACATCACCATGCGCCGCCTGACCACCATCACGCTGACGCTTTCGGTTCCCACCATGGTCTTCAGCTTCTATGGAATGAACGTGGGCATGCTGCCCTTCGCAGAATCCTTCCTCTTCCCCATCCTGTTGAGCGTCACCTGCTGCATCATCGTTGCGGTGCTGTTCACCCAGAGCAAGCTTTTCAAATAAATTCCTGGAAACCCGTTGACACCACTCGGTGCCATGGGTATTATTCTTTGTGCTGCATTTACGTGCGCCGTTACCTCAGCTGGATAGAGGGACTGACTACGAATCAGTACGTCGGGGGTTCGAATCCCTCACGGCGCACCATTTGCAAGCATCGCACCAAGTGCGCCGTTACCTCAGCTGGATAGAGGGACTGACTACGAATCAGTACGTCGGGGGTTCGAATCCCTCACGGCGCACCACTGCGAAGGTAGGAGCTGACAAGCTCCTTTTTCTGTTTCTGGACGTTTTTCCGTTGTCCAAACGTCCACGGCGTACATCATGCCGCCCCATCACGCACGAAAAGAGCCGCCCGATCGGGCGGCTCTTCTGCTTTCCAGGGAAATCCCGGTATGTGCGAAACCCGCTTACAGGGCCTCGTAGATCTTCTCGCTGTTGAATTCCTCTTCACCGTTCAGGCTTGCCTGGAATTCGCGGTCGATCGCACCCTCCACATGGGGCGGGTTGATGTCGAAGTCGACCGATTTGGTGAACAAGCTCACAACGGGCACGATGACAAGCGAAAGGATCATCGCGAAAGCACCGCAGTTGATGGGGGAAGCGAACAGCGGCTGCATACCGACCAGGCCCATGATCATATTGCCGGAAGTCAGGCAGACGCCGCAGATGAAGCTCACCCATACGGCAGCCTTGGAGATCTTGCCGGAATACAGACCCCACAGGAAGGGACCCAGGAAGGCGCCCGCCAGGGCACCCCATGAAATGCCCATCAGCTGTGCGATGAAGGTGACGGAGGAATGGTACTGGAACAGAGCCAGAACCGCAGAGATGATGATGAACACGCCCAGCAGAACGCGCATATATCCGACGCGCTTCTTTTCGGTCATCTCCTTGACCAGATTGCCCTCGATCAGGTCCAAGGTCAGCGTGGACGAAGAGGTCAGGACCAAAGAGGACAGGGTGGACATGGATGCGGACAGAACCAGCACGATCACGATGCCGATCAGCACGTCGGGCAGGGTGGACAGCATGGTGGGGATGATGGAGTCGTAGATGGGCAGGCCGTTCGCGCCGATTTCCACCTTATCGGCATACAGGCGCCCGAAGCCGCCCAGGAAGTAGCTGCCGCCGGCAACCACGAAGGCGAAGATGGTGGAGATGATGGCGCCCTGCTTGACCGCGGGACCGCTCTTGATCGCGTAGAACTTCTGAACCATCTGAGGCAGGCCCCAGGTACCCAGACTGGTCAGGATGACCACGCCTAGCAGGTTCAAGGGGTCGGGTCCGAACATGCTCGTGAACGCGCCGCTCATCTGCGAGGTCTCGTGCGGGATCTGGGACAGGGTGGTCATGGCCTCCATGAAGCCGCCGTTGTTGGAGATAACCACGATGATGACCGCGGAAATGCCCAGCAGCATGACGATGCCCTGCAAAAAGTCGTTCATAACCGTGGCCATGTAACCGCCCAGGACGACGTATACGCAGGTGATGACCGCCATGCCGATCACGCATACTTCGTAGGGCATGCCGAAGGCCATGCCGAATAGGCGGGACAGGCCGTTATAGACGGAGGCGGTGTAGGGAATCAGGAATACGAAGATGATCGCAGCTGCGGCGATACGCAGGTTCTTGGACTTGTAGCGCTTGCCGAAGAACTCGGGCATGGTGGTTGCGCCCAGGCGATGGGTCATCTCGCGGGTACGGGGACCCAACACCCACCAGGCGATCAGCGAGCCCAGGATGGCGTTGCCGATACCCGCCCAGAATGCGGCGATGCCGTACTTCCAACCGAACTGGCCTGCATAGCCTACGAACACTACAGCAGAAAAATAGCTGGTGCCATACGCGAACGCAGACATCCAGGGGCCGACGTTGCGGCCGCCCAAGACGAAACCGTCAACGCTCGAGGCGGAACGCCGGCAGTGGATACCCACGCCGATCGCGACGCCGAAGAAGATCAGAACCAGACAAATCTTGACTAGCACGTGCTTTCCTTTCTTCTTTCTTCTTCCAACAGACAACAAAAAAACCAGCCCGCATCACGCAGGCTTGATTCCGAAGAGCGCACACGACCAGGCACCAGGCGCAAAAAAAGCACCGGGCGAAGACCGTGTGCTAGCAGTATCGATAAAAGTAGATTGCGGTGTATGCGTCATTGCGGCGGGACATGGGGGCTTCGCGCAGCAGCGCAGCAGCCTGGCAGGCGCCGCAGCAGGTACTCTGCTGGGCGCGCACGGCGACAGTGAGGGCGCCTTCGCTCTCGATGCCGAAACCCTTATGTCCATTCAGAAAAATCACGCCGAACACTCTAGCATAAGATTGCAGTTCGGCAACAGTTATTCCCCCGCCGACACGCTGGAACAGGTGAAGTGCATGGAACGCGAAAGACGCCTATTTCCTACCGTGGCAGTCCTTATAGGGCTTGCCGCTTCCGCAGGGGCACATGTCGTAAGGCCCGATGCGCTTGGCGCTGCCGTCTTCGTTGTAGAACACCTTGGCGCCGCCCTTGCCCTCGCGGATGTCGTTGGGAGCCCAGCCGTTGTTCGACCAGCGCGGTAGGGTGTTGTTCAGATTACCGAACAGCTCCATCACCTTGTTCAGCTGACCCATGCCGGAAACCACCAGGTTCTTGGAAAGGTATTCGGTCACCACCTGCATGGGGAATTCCTGCGTGCACATCAGAATCAGGTCGTCCACCACGCCGTTGGCATAGGAATAGTCGTCGGCATTGTCGGGCACATGGGCGTCCAGCCAGTCGCGCAGGGCGATCGCCGCCGGCCTGCTGCGTGCCCACGCCACGTAATCACCCACCGAAAGCATTTCCTCGGAAAGCGGGCGGGGGCTCTTGCCCCGCTGGGCGTCCATCAGGTTGTCGAATTCCATGGGCAGGTCGTCCTTGCGCAGGCGGGGCGGATACGGACCCTGATCCTTGCCGCCGAAGGCGCGCGCCAGATCGATATGCACCAGATAGGTATTGGCCGGGTCGTCGCCCATCCAAATGGTATAGAGGGCCAGGTCCTCGCGCGGGCTGAAAGCGAGCACGCTCAAGGCATCGCCCTGGTCGAAGGGGCTCTTCGTCGCTGCCAGATAGGCATCGTAGACGGCATCGAAGGAGCAGATGCCCCTCAGCTCTATCATGAAGTTGGCAATGGAGACCAGCAGCTTGTTCTGGCGCTGGTATTCGCCGATTTCGTCCCAGTCTGCTTCGTCCAGGGCATCGATCATCTCGCCGGGCATCACGAAGGTGAAGGTGCCGTCATGCAGGAAGGGCTGGCACAGAAGCGGCACTTCGGGGAAGAATCCTTCTGTATTGTGCATCTGGTCTGCGGGAACGCTGATGCATCCGCCGCGCTTGTACAGCTCGGTCACCTTCTCGTAGTCCTCGAAGTCCATGGTTGCCAGCATGGATTCCACCGACTCGCGCTCGGTGGCGGCACCCACTATCGCATCGATAACCGGTTCGCGTTCCATATCCGTGAGCGGGATGCGCAGGCCCGAAGCGATGCCCAACAGGTCGTCCTCGCTCAGGTCGGCGAGCATGCCGCGCAGGCTGTAACGGGGCTTGCGTCGGTCGCAGTACGCGCCGAGCGCGCCCATGGCGTCTTCGGCACCCGCGAAGGCGTAGGCGTTCTTCTTCACCAGCTGTTCGCGCTCGCCGGCGGAAACATCTGCCAGCAAACCCCTGTGCGCGCCCTCGCCCACCACATCGGGGGCCATTTCCTCCTCGAGCGAATTGAGCATGCGCTCCGCTTCGCGGGAAATGCGCTGCTCTTCCAAGTCGGGAACCGCGGCGATCAGCTGGTCTGCCGTGGTCAGGATGCGCCCGGAAGCCTTGATTTCCTCCCAGGCGTCGTCGATGAGCTGGGTCATCGCGCGGCCGAACAGCATCGGCTGCTCTTCCAGGTACACCGCGAAGACGATCTTGTCCTTGAAGGGCAGAAGCGTCGCCGTCACCACGGTGGGCATGGATGCCAGCATGGAGATGATCTCGCGCGAAAGGCCGCATACCTCGAAGGCGGTTCCCTCCGAGATGAAATGCACCACGCGGGGTTCCTTCGACACCACGTAGAAGGAATCGGTGTAGGCGTTGCGCCATGCCTTCAGCACATCGGCTTCCTGGGCGGGGATAGAGAAGGGCTCTTCCGCCAAGAGCTCATCGATAACGGAAAGGTTGCGCCACACCTCGGCGGCGACCTTGCGCTGGTTTTCCTCGTTCACGAAGCCGCTGCGCGGATCGATCACAGCAGGGGCCACACCCCATTTGCCATTCGCGTAGTCGGTCAGCGCGTCGAAGGCGGAAAAGAACAACTCGCAGTCTTGCTTGCTCAGGATCACGTGATGCCTCCAGATGGTCAACATGCATAACTGGACCATAATACAACAGCCGGTGCCACGGCGCAGCAGCACGGCCCACCCAGCACGGAAGGCGCCCCAAAGGGACGCCTTCCGGAAAAGCCCCTGCAATCGCAGCGCACCGACGCTGCCGAATGCGGATTAGTAGCGGTTGTCGAAGATGCGCTGGGTCTTCTTGAGCGACCTGGGCAACTCGCCGATCGCAACGCCCTTGGCGATAGGGGTCATGCCGATCTTCGCCTTGAAGATCAGCGCCAGCTCCTGCTCCACCTTTTCCTTCTCCTCGCCGGTACGGTCGGTTTCGAAGAAGAGGGTGAGGGTATCCTTGCCCATCATGTGGTCGATCATCACCTGGTATTCGCTGGAAGCACCATCGGTGAACTGGATGACCTCTTCGATCTGGGCGGGGAACATGTTCACGCCATGCACCTTCACCATGTCGTCGGTACGGCCGGTGATGATGTCGATGCGCGGATGCTCGTTGTGGCCGCAGCTGCATTCTCCGGGGACGATGCGGGACAGGTCGTGGGTGCGGAAGCGGATCAGCGGCGCACCTTCCTTCTGCAGGGTGGTGAGCACGATTTCGCCAACTTCGCCGTCGGGCACGGGTTCGCCTGTCGCAGGATCGACGATCTCGATATAGACGTAGTCGCTCCAGATGTGCATTGCGCTGTCAGCCTGGCAGTTGATGCCGATGCCGGGGCCGTAGATCTCGGTCAAACCGTAGATGTCGTACAGCTCCACGCCCAGCTCATTGGCGATGCGGCGGCGCATCTTCTCGCCCCAGCGCTCGGAGCCGATGATGCCCTTGCGCAGCTTGATCTTGTCGCGGATGCCGCGCTTCTCGATCTCTTCGGCAAGCAGCAGCGCATACGAGCTGGTGGCGCACAGGACGGTGGAACCCAGATCCTGCATCATCTGCAGCTGCTTGTCGGTGTTGCCGGGACCCATGGGGATGGCCATGGCGCCCAGGCGCTCGCAGCCCAGCTGGAAGCCGATGCCGGCGGTCCACAGGCCGTAGCCGGGGGTGATGTGCACACGGTCTTCGGGGGTCAGGCCCGCATATTCATAGCAGCGCGCGAACTGGATGGCCCAGTCGTCGACGTCCTTCTGGGTGTAGGGGATGATGACGGGCGTGCCGGTAGTGCCGCTGGAAGAATGGATACGTACGATCTTCTCGGGCGGGACGGCGGCGATTCCCAGCGGGTAAGCCTCGCGCAAGTCTCCCTTGTCGGTGAAGGGCAGCTTACGGAAGTCCTCGGTGGTCTTGATGTCGGTCAAGTCGATATCGGCGAATTTCTTCGCATAGAACGGCGAACGATCCTTGAGCGTTTCGAACTGCTTGCGGATCATCGCGAACTGCTCGGCGGTAATGTCCATATTCGGTCTCCCTGTATGCAAAATGATCGCGCCGGAACATGGCGCGTCCTCTATTGTACGCTAAAGCGCCCGCCATACAATGACGGCATCAGGGAAGGATTCCTAGCACCCCCTCTCGTACGCAGTGCATTCGCATCCGATTGACACAAAGGTGGACCCCTGATGTTTCACGTGAAACATCAGGGGTCCGAGAGGAGAGAGATGGCATTCAATGAAAGCCCGCAGGAGTTTAGGAGGAAAGGTCTGCCGACGGCCTTCGCGGAAAAGCTCTTGGGTCCGCCCGCTTATCGGGGGCAGGCGGGAACGACTGCTTCGGATCAACACGGCCGAAGCAGCATTTCTGCCGCAAGCCCTGTCTTCGAGCAGGCAGGGAACAGCCGAAGCTGCAGGGCCCGCGGCAATGCGCTGTATCGGGGATAGGCGGTAAAGCACAGCCGCCCTATCCATTCAGCCGCACGAGTTTGCTTGTGCGGAAACAGCCGATGGGAAGATGTCTTTGCGCCTTACACCGCCTGGAAAGCCTGATCCAGGTCTTCCAGGATGTCGTCGATATGCTCGGTGCCGATGGAAAGGCGGATAGTGCTTTGGGTGATACCCGAGTTCGCCAGCTCTTCGTCGGTCAGCTGCGAATGGGTGGTAGTTGCAGGATGGATGACCAGGGACTTCACATCGGCCACGTTCGCCAGCAGCGAGAAGATCTTCAGGTTGTCGATGAACCTGAACGCCTCTTCCCTGCCGCCCTGTATCTCGAAGGTGAAGATGGATGCCCCGCCGTTCGGGAAGTACTTCTGGTACAGGTCATGGTCGGGATGGTCGGGCAGGCTGGGATGGTTCACCTTGGCCACCTTGGGATGATTCACCAGGTAATCCACAACCTTCTTGGCGTTCTGGCCATGGCGTTCCAATCGCAGGGAAAGGGTCTCGGTTCCCTGGAGCAGCAGGAATGCCGCAAAGGGGGAAATACATGCACCCTGGTCGCGCAAGATGATCGCCCTGATGTAGGTGACGAACGCGGCGGGACCGGCAGCCTCGGTGAAACGCACGCCATGATAGCTGGGATTGGGTTCGGAAATCCATGGGTACCTGCCGCTTGCAGCCCAGTCGAAGGTGCCGCCGTCCACGATAACGCCGCCTAAGGTGGTGCCATGCCCGCCAATGAACTTAGTGGCGGAGTGGATCACGATGTCGGCACCATGCTCGATGGGGCGGATCAGATACGGGGTCCCGAAGGTGTTATCGATAACCAGGGGCAGGCCATGCTTGTGCGCCAGCTCGGCTACGGCATCGATGTCGGGGATGTCGGAATTGGGGTTGCCCAAAGTCTCGATGAAGATCGCCTTGGTGTTGGGCTGGATGGCGGCTTCCACTTCTTCCAGATTATGGATGTCGACGAAGCTTGCGGTCACACCATGTAGGGGCAGGGTATGGGCGAACAGGTTGGAAGTGCCGCCGTAGATGGTCTTCTGGGCGACGATATGCTCCCCTTCCCTGGCCAGCGCCTGGATAGCGTAGGTAATCGCCGCCGCTCCGGAAGCCAGCGCCAAGCCGGCAACGCCGCCTTCCAAGGCTGCGATGCGGTCTTCGAACACGCCTTGGGTGGAATTGGTCAAGCGGCCGTAGATGTTGCCCGCGTCCGCCAGGCCGAAGCGGTCGGCGGCGTGCTGGGAATTATGGAACACATAGGAAGTAGTTGCGTAAATGGGCACTGCACGGGCATCGGACGCGGGATCGGCCTGTTCCTGGCCTACGTGCAGCTGAAGGGTTTCGAACCTGTACTTGTTGGTCATGGTATCCATCTCCTCGAGATAATTGAGCGCAAAATAAAACCGGGGCTTTGCGATGCAAGCTCCCGGGCAAGTGGCGGATGATTCCTTTTCCGAAACCTATCGAACGGCGCGACGCAAAGCAGACGAACGCACCTGGCCATACGGACATGCCCGGGAGAAGCGCATTCGACAGCTGCACATCGCAGGCCAAAGGCCGCCCAGCTGAAAACCGCTCTTGTTTGCGTAGGTGCGGGTCATTGCGATTCCTCCTTTCCGCATGCCGTGGATTGCTCAACGCTGAAGAAGATACTCCTATTTGCCTACTGTGTCGATAGGCTTGTTTGAAAAAAATTCCCGACTTCATGATTCATCCTTTCACCCTGCGGTAGAATGGGTGATTAGGAGGTGCATCATCGTGATTTCAACAAGAGGCAGATACGCGATCCGTTTCATGATAGACCTGGCCGAGCAGCCGGAAGGAAGCCTGGTTCCCTTGGGCGACACCGCCAAACGCCAGGGCATTTCGAAAAAGTACCTGGAAATCGTAGTGAAGCAGCTGGTCGCAGCCAAAATGGTCAAGGGCGTGAGCGGTAAGGGCGGCGGGTACTGCCTGCTGGGCGATCCGCATGATTACACCGTACTGGAAGTGCTTCAGACAACCGAGGGCTCCCTGGCACCTGTCGCCTGCCTGAAGGAAGACGCCGAAGAATGCCCCCGCAAAGACCATTGCAAGACGCTTCCCATGTGGACGAAGTACGACTCGCTGGTCGAGAACTTCTTCGCAGGAATCACGATCGCAGACCTGGTGGAAGGAAAGGTGTAGGCGCATCCGCCTTCCCTGTCTCCGCAGCATCGAAACAGCGAGTGCAAGAAGAGCGCTGCTGTAAACTAGACCCCAAATGTTAGACCCGGAATGGAGATTCATTCCGGGTCCGATTACGTTAGAAGGCAGATCGAAGCGCAGGGAACTGATGGCAGAGGCCATCGAGCGGCTCGATGCGGGATGGGGGGATAGGGCCATCGTCAACCATCTTGCCCCTGCTGTCCTAGAGCAATCCCAGCCGTTCGTTCACGATGTCGATGGCCTTCAGGTTCATTTCCACAAACCTGGGTTTCAGGCACTCGCTTACCGCCTGGCGGAATTCTTCCTGGGTCAAGCCCAGCACCCCGCAGCTCATTGCAACGGTAAGTAGGATGATATTGAGCGCCTTGGGATTACCCGCTTCCTCCAGCAGGGGCGCCTCGTCCACCACCACGGTCTTACCCTCGCGCGCCTGCAGGGCCTCGATGACGGGCGCCGCTTCGTACAGCGTCTTCGAAAGCGAAGCCGTCACAGGCTGCACCACGCGGGACGCAGTCACCAACACGCCATCCTTCTTCAGAAGCGGGAGCACCCGTGCCGCCTCACCGGGCTCAAAGGCGATCAGGATGTCGGCCTGCCCGTTGGATACCAAAGGCGATGCCACCTGCTCCCCTTCGTTGCCCATTCGCACATGGCTCACGACGCTGCCGCCACGCTGGGACATGCCGATGGTTTCGGCGGTGCGCACATGGTATCCACGGTTCTGGGCCGCCTGCGCCAGGATCTTCGCGGCGAGCACGGTTCCCTGACCGCCGATACCGGTCAATACGACGTTGATCATCTATTCAGCACCTCCAACCGAAATGGCATCGAAGGGGCACACCTGCGTGCACAGCCCGCAGCCGTTGCATTGCGCCGGATCGATCACGGCAACCTTGCCGTTATAGCCGATCGCAGGGCAGCCGATGCTGGTGATGCAGCGCTTGCAGCCGGTGCAGGTTTCCTCGTCGATGGCAGCCTTTGCGGCGGACCTGAACAGGTTCACGCACGGCGCACGGAAGATCACCGCAGAAGGTCCTTCGAAGGAGACCGCGCGGATGACGGCGTCGATGCTTTCCTGCAAGTCATGCGGGTTGGCGATTTCCACGCACCCCACACCCAAGGCACCCAACACACCCTCGATGGTGAGCGATTCGGTCTGCGGGCCCATCAGCATGGCACCCGTTCCGGGATGGGGCTGCCCGCCGGTCATGGCGGTGGTGGAGTTGTCCAGCACACAGATGGTGATGTCATGCTGGTTGTACACGGCATTGGCAACACCGGTCATACCGCTTGCGAAGAAAGTGGAGTCGCCCACGAATGCCAGATGCTTCGCCTCGGGGTCGGCAACGCCCATGCCCTGCGCCATGGTGATGCCCGCGCCCATGCACAGGCAGGTATCCACCGCATCCAAGGGCTTCGCGTTGCCCAAGGTGTAGCAGCCGATATCGCCATGGAACACGCCGCGCAGCTTCATCTTCTTCAGCGCGCGCTTTGCTGCGTAGAACGATCCGCGATGCGGGCAGCCGGCGCATAGCACAGGCGGGCGCGGGGGAACCGCCACCGATGCGGTATCGAAGCCGTCGCCATCGGCGGCGGGGTCTTCCACACCCAGGAAGCGGGCCAGACGCGCACGCAAGTCATCGCTGGCGTTCTCCCCCACCGAAGGGGCGTCACCGGACCTGCGTCCCATCACGCGGGCAACGGGCTTGCCGGCAACGGCACGGTCGCCCATCAGGCGCCTGAAGGCGTCTTCGATCACGCAATCCAGCTCCTCGCAGACGAAGATGCGCTCCAAGCCCTCGCAGAAGGCATCCGCCGCCTGGTCGGGGAAGGGGAAGGGCACGCCGATCTGCATGAAGCGGTATGCGGGAAGCTCGCCCGCCTGCTCGAGCATGGAAAGCGCCTCGCGGGCATAGGCAGTGGAAACGCCGCCGCAGACGATGCCCAGCTTGGGGTCCTCGCCATGCTGGCACACGGGATTGAAGCGCGAAAGGTCGCCGGGCTTGGCGCCGTTGGGGGTATCCCAGTCGCCCCGCTCGCCCGAAGCCTCGCGGGAGATCCAGTCCAGGCGCTCGTTGATCTCCACATGGCCGCGGCGGGCGCGGGCGGGGAAGATGACGAAGCGGCTGTCATCCTTGGTAAAGCCCGCAGGCTGCATGGCCTGGGTTTCGTCCGCAACGTCGACGAACGTGGATGAATGAGACACGCGCGTGGTGGAGCGCACGATGACCGGGGTACGGTAGCGCTCGGAAAGGGCGAAGGCCTCCCCTATCATGTCCATGCCCTGCTCGACATTCGCAGGATCGAGCACGGGGACCTTGGCGAAATCCGCGAACCTGCGGGTGTCCTGCTCGGTCTGGCTGGAAATGGGACCCGGGTCATCGGCCACGAACAGCACGCAACCGCCCTCGACGCCCACGTAGTTCAAGCTCAGAAGCGCGTCGCTCGCAACGTTCAGGCCCATCTGCTTGCAGGTGAACAGCGTACGCGCACCTGCATAGGAAGCGCCCGCCAAAAGCTCGAGCGCGGCTTTCTCGTTGGTGGACCATTCGACATGCACGCCCTTCGCGCTGCCTTGGGCATGCAGCTTCGCGACGGTTTCAACAACCTCGCTGGAAGGGGTGCCGGGGTATCCGGCGACGACGCGCACGCCGGCTTCGAGCGCGGCATGGGCGAAGGCCTCGTTGCCCATCAGCAATCTGGTAGTCATATGCCTGCCTTTTCGAAGCGCGGCCCTAGGCCTGGGCCATTTCCTGCTTGTATTCGCTCATGCGGGCGCGATAGGCATCGTTGCCGGTGCCCAGCATCTGCAGCGCCAGGATGGCGGCGTTCTTCGCACCGTTGATCGCCACGCAGGCGACGGGCACGCCGCTGGGCATCTGGACCATGGAAAGCAGGGAGTCCAAACCGCCCAGATCGCTGGTCTTCATGGGAACGGCGATAACGGGCAGCGGGGTGTATGCAGCGACGACGCCGCCCAGATGGGCCGCCTTGCCTGCTGCGGCGATGATCACGCGGATACCGCGCTCTTCGGCGGTTTCGGCCCACTCATGCACTTCGGCGGGCTTTCGATGGGCGCTTGCAACCTTGACTTCGTAAGGGATCTGGAATTCGTCGAGCTGCTTCATGCAGGCTTCCATTGCGGGCATGTCGCTGGTGGAACCCATGATGATTCCGACGAGGGGGGTCTGCTCCATGTGATGCTCCTTCTCTTGAACGGACGCGGAAGGCTCCGCTATCCGAAAATAATCCATCCTTCATTCTAGCATCACGGAAGAATCCGGACCCGGAAGGCGGGCAGGCGGCGGGCAGCTAAGAAACGGCTCCCGAACGCAATCGATCGGGAGCCGGAAGATTCGGAAGGCAACACAAGGTCGCCAAGACTGTTCTGAAAGATGATATAGTCACTCAAGTTAACAGGATATCATTTGTTTTTTCTATTGCAATATTGTTTTTCAATGCAGAATAGCAACGAGAAGAAGAGGAAGAAGTGAACACGGAAGAGCTCTATCAAGCCTGGGGCGAGCTGGGCCCGGAAATGAACCCCGGCGAACGCATGATGAAGTACTTCTCCGGCGAGGAAGCGGACTGCATCCCCTACGGCCTGCTCTCTGCCGAAGACGCGCTCTGCAGTGTGTTCGGCTATACGAAAAAGCAGGTTGCCGGCAGCTACGACCTGCGCTGCGAAGTGCTCCGACGCGGTGCCGAAATCACAGGCTCGCTTGGTGTTGGACTGGGGATGGGCCTGCGCGGCATCGGCGAGGCCGCAGGATCGAAGCTGGGCTACCCCGAAAACGCAATCGACTTCGTCGAGAACCACACCTGCCAGGACTACGACGAGTTCTTCTCCCGCCCCGCCTTCGACGTGTACACCAATCCCGTCCTGGCCCCCAAGCTGGAGACGGTGAAGCGACTGGTGGAAGACTTCCCCGGAGTGCCCTTCTCCACCGGCGTCGCGGGCCCCATCTCAACCGCAGCAGCCATCAGGCCGGTCGAGAAGATCCTGCGCGACACCAGGCGCAACCCCGAACAGCTGCACAGGCTGCTCGATTACAGCGTCGACGCGTCCCTACAATGGATCGAAGCCGTCCACGAAATCACCGGCGGTAACATGAGCGCCGCAATCGCAGACCCCGTCACCACTACCGACATCATCAGCCACAAGCAGTTCCTGGAGTTCAACAAGCCCTACCTGAAGCGCCTGTTCGACGGAATGACCGAAATCATCGGGAAAGCACCCACCGTCCACATCTGCGGGCATACCAAAGGCATCTGGGAAGACCTGATGGACATCGGCGTCACCTCCTTCAGCCTGGACAACTGCGAGAGCCTGGCTGAAGCGCGCCAGACCATGGGCGACAAGGTGCTCATCTCCGGCAACGTCCCACCTGTCGACGTCATGCTGCTGGGCTCCATCGACGACGTGATCGCGTCTGTCCGCGAATGCATCATCGCGGGTGCGGGCAATCCCCGCGGCTTCCTGCTCATGACCGGCTGCCAAGTCCCTATGGGCACCCCCGCAGAAAATATGATCGCCTTCCGCTATGCGGCGAGGAAGTACGGCGCCAACGCCAAGCTGGGACAGATTCCCGAAGCTGTCTACCAGGATTAGCGCAAGGCCGAGCAGATACCCCGGCACGCAAAGCGAAAGCACCGGTTTCACGAAACGGCACCGCACGAGCAGGGGAGGTTCCCAACCATACGGCATCGGGAACCTCCCCTGCTCCGATCGGCACGTAAACAAATCGATCGAATAACGGCTCCACCCGTTAAGGATACCCAAGCGGAAAGCTCTGAATCATCCCGGAACAGCGAACCCCCGAGAGAGTCTCGGGGGTTCGCTGTTCTTCCAGGCTGTCATTGAAGCAGCGCTTGATTTCGACCTTTATTCCGAAAGCTTGCTACCGCACGCGACGCAGAACTTGGAACCGGGATTGTTCAGCTGACCGCATTTGGGGCAGATGGGCGCTTCCGCAGGCTGGATGGGTTCAGCTGCCGAGACCTCGCCGGAAGCAGGTACTCCGGAAAGCTCGTCCGCAGCCGGCTGGGCAATGGAATCCGCAACAGGTGCCGCAGTCGTTGCGGGAACAGGCCTGATGGGATCTTCTTCGCTGGGAGGCTGTTTTTCAGCAGCCGCACCCGCTGCCGCGATGGCCGCCGCATTAGCCGCTGCCGCTGCGGCGGTTGCCGCGGCGTCTTCGGCTTCGAAGGGCATAGGGTCGTTCTGGCCGCGCCAGGATGCCACGTCGAACTGGCGGGTCCAATAACCCATTGCACGGGCCTGGAGCAGGGTGAGCCAGCAGCTTGCGCAGGAGGTGATGTAGAGCAGGCCCAGAACCAGGATCAGGCAGACGATCGCCGCGGGGGCAAAGGCTCCGATGGCACTCGGGTCGATGCTCGCGGAATCGTAGAACAGGTACATGCTGATATCGCCACCTACGGCCAGCATGCAGAACACGACGAACAGGACCGCCAGCAACGCGAAGCCGATGCCGAACGCGAAACCGATGACCAAGCTCGCCAGGATGACCATACCCAGGATGCGCAGCAGGCCGTTGAAATCGTGGGTCATCATGGCCCACATCTTCTTCACCTGGAAGCCCGCGGAAATGCGTCCGTAAATAGCCATGCGCATCACGCCGATTGCAGCGAACATGCACAGGAAGAGGGAGAGAAGCGATACTACCAGGCTCGAGAAGCCGGAATCGCCGATGATTATTCCGGGAATGACGGAAACGAGGCTTGCCACCAAGAAGATGACCAGGGTGAAGAAGCCGCGCGAGTACAGCTTGCCATCCTCATTGCCCAGAAGGCGGGCGGGCATGGGCTGGTGGACGTTCCATGCGATATCGCGCGCCCATCCATACGAATAGCCATAGCAAACCATGGAGCCGAATACGGGAATGAAGTTGATCAAGCCCAATAGGCAGACCTTCGCAAACCAGCCGGGGGAATTCTTGATGTCGGACCACGCGGTCGAATAATACCCTTGCTGCATGGCTACCCCTTTCATCTTGATTGACTGTCTTCTAAAGAATACTGGATACAAGATACCCCAGGAACAGGCCATATGCACCGAAGGAGGCTTTGCGTTACGAAGCTGCTATTCGGGAAACGATTGGTCACCAAATCCATGCGCATCGAAATAGCCGGAAAACAAAACAGGGAGCCTTGCGGCTCCCTGGCATGTCTGGTGGTCGGAGGGGGACTTGAACCCTCGGCACGCGGATTTTCAATCCGCTGCTCTACCAACTGAGCTACCCGACCGGATGTTTCGATTTCCCGAAACGCAAGACGGTATATTACCGATGCATTGGCAATCCGTCAAGGAATACAGGGAAGTTTTTTACTTATTTTCGGGGTCTTCCCCGAACTCGCCTTCATCCTCCGCCGACCCGGCTACTTCATCGACCTCGTCGAAAAGCTCCGTCATCTCTTCGGCGGCAGAAACGGCTTCGAGCTCCCATTCCAATTCCTCGACTGCCTCCGCAGCCTCTTCGGCAAGCTCCGCCATACCGTCCGCCTCGATTGCCAGCTGGGCGGAACGGGGCAGCAGATCCTGGTCGTCGGATACAGGGTCCTCCGCGCGATCCGCCTGCAGGATTTCCTCAATCGCATCCACCTGGGCCTGCCTGATCGCGGCAAGGGCGGCTCGCGCCTGCTTGGAAAGCTTCTTTCGGGGCATGTCGTCGATGATCTGGCAGTTCACACGCGCATCGCACAGGGCACCCAGCTCGTCCTGGATGTCGCGCATCGCCTCGGGAACCCCTTCGGCGACCTCGCCCAGGATCTCGCCGAACTCGCGCGCCGCATAGCGCACGCGCTTCGCCGCCTTGCGCAAGTCGTGGGTCTGTTCGACCTGAGCGTAATCCGCCTTCAGATACGCCGCCTCGAACTTCGTCTGGATGAAATAGAAGCGGTCGGCGATATCTTCGGCAGTCAGGCCCATTTCCTCGACATGGCGCTTCCATTCGATATGCTCCACCTGATCGAGCAGCTTGCAAGCGCGCTTGACCGCCTTCTTCCTGCCGATGTCGGCGATAAGGGCATCGCATTCCTTACCGCGCATCTTGCCGATAGCGGCAAGCAGCTCGTCGTTGGGCTGGTCTTGGGCAGACGCCGCTTCCCAGAGCACATCGAGCTCGCGCAGGCGGGAGGTCTTCACCACCAGGTTGCGGAGCTTCGCCTGCAGGGATTTTGCCTGGACGGGGTTGATGTAGGGCTTCAGGAAGCCCAATTCAGAACGCAAAGTGCGGATGGATACCCTGAAGTCGTGGAGCGCCTCGATATCCTGGGGGTTTTCCAGGAACAGGGCCATGTTCTGCTCGACCTTCGCGGCACCCTGGCAGAGCACATCCTCCAACCTGGTGAGCGTCTTCCAGTTCTCGGTGCGGGGACCCTGCGCGAAGTGGCGCAGCACCGCATCCTTGGGGGCACCTTCATAGGAGCCCAGATCGAAGATTGCCGCAGAAGCGGTCTTGAACGGCAGGGCGACACCGCACAGGCGCTCGGAAACCACCCCGGTGAACGGCTCGTGGCCCACCGCGATCACCACATCCGCGGGGCTTTCGGAAAGCTCCTGCAGGAAGGTGTCGGGGTCCTGTGCGAACAGGCACTGATGGGCCGTGATTTCCGGCACATCCAGCATAGCCGCGACCGCTTCGGCGGTTTCCATGGCGCGCACGGCGGAGCTGGACCACACTTCCACTTCGCCCATCACGAATTCGGGCATGAGGGCCAAAGGCATCAAGGCCTCGGGCAGGCTCGCCCTGAGGGCGCGCTTTCCCGCAGGTGTGAGCACACGGGCCGCATCTTCTTCTTCCGATTTGAAAGGCTGGGCCTTTCCGTGCCTGATGAGAACGAGAATCTGAGCCATTGCCTTCTCCTTATCCTTCGCTTTCGCGAGCACTGCCGGGCACTGCATGCCGCAGTCCCATTCGATTCCCAACATCCGCGCCCCGCGAACACCCGGCGCAAGGCGATTGCGGGATGTTATACGAAGAGCGCCACCCCGACGATCCGGGGCGACGCTCAATCGATTAGCTACCTTCGATTATACAGGTTCTGGAGGATAAACCGAAACTACTCCCATGCGGAGCGGCCGATGGATGCCCTCTTGCCGATATCGGTGCGGAACTGCTTGCCTTCGAAGTTGATTGCGTCCACCGCCTCGTAGGCACGGTCGCGGGCTTTCTCGAAGCTGTCGCCCAGGGCAACCACGTTCAGTACACGGCCGCCCGCGGTGACGATCTCATCATCCAGGTTGAACGCAGTACCCGCATGGAAGACGGTCACGTCCTGCATGGCATTCGCTTCGTCGACGCCCAGGATGACCTTGCCCTTCTCATAGCTTCCGGGATAGCCCTCGCTTGCAAGCACCACGCATACCGCCCAGGAATCGTGCCAATCCAGCTGGATGTCCTCGGGCTTGCCCGCAGCCACCGCAACCATGATGTCGACCAGGTCGGCATTCAAACGGGGCAGGATGACCTGGGTTTCGGGATCGCCGAAGCGGGCGTTGAACTCCAGGACCTTCGGGCCTTCGGGGGTCAGCATGAAGCCGCCGTAGAGCACGCCGCGATAGTCATGCTCGAAGGGCGCCTTGGCGGTTGCCGCCGCTGCACGCTCCATGATCTGCACCATGGTGGCGTACTCCTCGTCGGTGACGATAGGCACCGGGGAATACACGCCCATGCCGCCGGTGTTGGGACCTAAGTCGCCGTCGTAGGCGCGCTTGTGGTCCTGGGCAGTCGCCATGCAGAAGGCCTTTCCCCCGGTCACGAAGGCCAGAAGGGAGCATTCGGGGCCGGTCAGGCATTCTTCGACGACCACGCAGTTGCCGGCATCGCCGAAAGCGCCGTCGAAGCAGCTTTCCACCGCATCGATCGCAACCTCCAGGGTGTCGGCGACGATGACGCCCTTGCCCGCAGCCAGGCCGTCGGCCTTGACGACCAGGGGCGCACCGATCTGGTTCACATACGCCAGCGCGTCTTCCTTGTTGTCGAAGCTTCCGTATGCAGCGGTGGGGATATCGTTGTCGACCATGAACTGCTTGCTATAGGTCTTGGAACCCTCCAGCTGGGCGCCCTGGGCATCGGGGCCGAACACCAGCACGCCCGCTTCGCGCAGGACATCGGCAACGCCTGCGACCAGGGGTGCCTCGGGGCCGATCACGACCAGTTCGATGTCGTTTTCACGCACGAAGCCCAGGACTGCGGCGCCGTCGTTGATGTCGAAGCCGGATACGTTGGTGGCGATCGCCGCGGTTCCGCCATTGCCGGGGGCGACGAAGAGCTTCTCGCACTTGGGGGACTTGGCGAGTGACCAGGTGATAGCGTGTTCCCTACCGCCGCTGCCAAGGACCAGGATATTCATTCGTTTCTCCTTAAACCGGATGATTGCAATTCTGGATTACCGCTTACCTGCTGGACCAGCCGCGGAAGATGGTCTGATCGCGGTCGGGACCGACGGCGATGATGCTGATGCGCACGCCGATGATCTGCTCCAGGTATTCCACGTACTTCTGCGCGTTTTCGGGCAGCTCCTCGAAGGTGCGGCATCCGGTGATGTCTTCGCCCTTCCAGCCGGGCAGCTCGACGTACACGGGCTCCACGTGCCCCGGATACAGGGCGGACTGCTGCATGGGGAAGTAGTCGTATTCCTTGCCGTCCGCCTTATAGGCGACGCAGACCTTGATGGTGTCGAATGCGGAAAGCACGTCCAGCTTGGTCAACGCCATGTCGGTCAGGCTGTTGCAATCGGTTGCATAGCGGGCGATAACCGCGTCGAACCAACCGCAACGGCGCTTACGGCCGGTGGTGACACCGTATTCATGGCCGATTTGGGAAAGGGTTTCGCCATCTTCGTCGAACAGCTCCGTGGGGAAGGGGCCCGATCCCACGCGGGTGATATAGGCTTTGCTGATGCCGATGACCTTGTCGATGGCCTTCGGTCCCACGCCGGTGCCGGTGCAGGCGCCGCCTGCGCAGCAGCTAGAGGAGGTGACGAAGGGATAGGTGCCATGGTCGATGTCGAGCAGGGTTGCCTGCGCGCCCTCGAACAGGATGTTCTTGCCCTCGCGCAGCGCCTGGTTCAGGATCTGCGCGGTTTCCGCCATATGGGGACGGATGATATCGGCGTATGCCAGGTAGTCTTCGCAGATCTGCTCGACCGTATAGGGTTCCAGGCCGTAGAACTGGAGCTCGGGATTCTTGATGGCGAGCGCGGTTTCCAGCTTCTCGCGGAAGATCTTCTCATCGAGCAGGTCCTGGATGCGGATGCCGATGCGGGCTGCCTTGTCCTGGTAGGCAGGGCCGATGCCGCGCTTGGTGGTGCCGATCTTGTTGCTGCCGAGGCGCTTTTCGTTCGCACCGTCCAAGTCGCGATGATAGGGCATGATCACATGGGCGTCGCAGCTGATCACCAGGCGGTCGCAGGAAAAGCCCTGCGATTCCAGCTTGGCCATTTCATCCACCAGGACGCTGGGATCGACAACCACGCCGTTGCCGATGACGGGGATGCAGCTCTCGTACATGATTCCCGAAGGCATCAAATGGAGGGCGAGCTTCTTTCCTCCATGGATCACGGTATGGCCGGCATTGTTGCCACCCTGGTATCGGACGACGTAATCGTAGTCGCTGGAGATGAGATCGGTGATCTTTCCCTTTCCCTCATCACCCCATTGGGCGCCTACCAGCACTGTGCTTGGCATGTTTCTTCCTTTCCCTTGCAGACGCATGCGCCTGCAATTCCTATTGCTTCGGCAAACCGTCCGAACGGACGGAGAGGATGCACGGGTTCAATCCAACATCAGATTATATTACAGACGCACTACATTCACATCAGGGGAAGCGCGGCGGAGAGTCCCCACGATTTCCGAATGGCAGGTGAGTACCAGCACCTGGCGATGACGTGCAAGATCCGCCAATGCAAGGGCGGCCTGCTCCCTCCGATCGTCGTCGAAATGCGCCAGCACCTCGTCGGCGATGACGGGGAGGCTTTCGCCCACCCCCGAAGACACCTCCAGAAGCGCGATGCGCAGGGCAAGGTGGAGCTGCTGGCAGGTTCCCAGGGAAAGCTCCGCCGGCTTGCGGCGCATGCCTGTGCGGTCGCAAAGGAGCACGCCGCCCGAACCGTCGGGAACAACCGCGCACCACGCGCCGGCGCTCATCAGGGACATGAGCCCTCCCGCCCTGCGATACACCGCAGGCTGGCTGCGCTCTTCCCAGATGCGGATGGCGTCGCTCATCGCCTGCCTTGCAACCAGCAGCATCGCATACTCGCGCATCGCCCGGTCCAGACGGCCCTCCAAGGCAGCCTGGCGGTCCCGCAGGTCCTGGATCGCAGACGACGAACGGGCCTCTTCGAGGATGCGGCGCAGCTCTCCCGCACGCTCGCTTTCGGCAATCAGGCGTTCCTGGAGCGCATCGCGCGTTTCGCGTTCGCGCCCGAGCAGCGCATCCACGCGCGAAAGGTCCCCGCATGCCGCACCCGCTTGAGGGGAGGCGCAGGCATCGGTCGGCCCTTTAGAAACCCCAGACCGCCGCGCCCCGCAACCACTGCCGCGCTTCGCACCGAAACCCGCGGAATGCCGCGATGCCCCATGCGATAAACCCCTGCGGCCCACTGCATACACGACGCCGCAGCACGCGGCGGCGAACAGGAGGGCGCAGCAGGCATACATCGGCCACAGCCGGGACATCGACACCGCAAGCACGGCGCAGAGCAGGCCGCATACGGCGAGGATGCATGCCGCTCCGGCGAAAGCCGGAAGCCCGAGAGCGCCCAAGCACCCCGACAGCGGCCCCTTCGCAGCGCCATCCCCCGCGCCGGCGGTTCCGTCGTCCCGCTTCGACGGGATACGCTGGGTGCTGGAAAGCTCGCTGATACGATCGTTCGACCTTTCGATCGCCTGACGCAGGCCGGGAACGGATCCGCGGATCCGTTCGAGCTCGGCTGCATGCGCCCGAAGGTTGCGCTCTTCTTCGCAAAGGGCGGCACTTTGCGCTTTGACCTGGGAGAGCTCTCGCTGCAGATTGGCAATCGAATCGGGATTGGAAGCCGCCTTGGAAAAACAGGCCTTCAGGCGTGCATCGAGCCTCGATGCGACGGATGCGGGGGACTGCGCTCCTCCCGACGCCGCGGTAAGCAGGCTGTCGACCATCCGGTCCACATCCCTTACAGCCCCAAGCGACTGCCCGTCGAGGGAGAAGACCCTATTGTAGGATTCGCCATCCACGCCGCCCAGGATGCACTCCGAGCCTGCGGGCAGCAACCCTTGGGCATTGCGTGCCCTCGAGCATGCGAGCATATCGCTTTCATCCTCCACCAGGGCAAACGAAAGGCTGCCGCTTCGCATTCCTCCAGCGGGACGGTAGGCGTTCCTCTCGCCGCGTGCGTCATCCCAACCGAACAGCACCCCTCCGATGAACTTGCGCATCGTGGTCTTGCCGGACTCGTTCGCCCCGTAGACCACGTTCAAACCTGGGGAAAACGGCCCGATTTCGCGGTTATGGAACGCTCCGAACGCGTCGATATGCAGGCTTTTCAGATAGCGGCGCCCATCTTGCGCCCCGGACCGCCCGAAATCATGCATGGGAACCGCCCAACAGCATCGCAAGCAGTTCATCTTGGGCCCGATCGCACAGATCGCCCAGGTCGTCGTCGGAATAATCGGGCAACGCAAGGCCCCTTTCCCCGAAACCCCCGGCAAGCACATCGCGCAAGCGGGAGCGGTCTTCCCAAAGCCCGTCGAGGCCCGACAGCAGCGCCGCAGGGAACATCCCCTGCTCGTACAGGGCATTGCGGTCCACGGGAGCGGACACTCGGCATTCGATGGAATCGCAGGCGAAACCCGCGTGCATTCCGTTCAAGCGCTCCCGCATGTCGTCGAGGACGCCCTCTTCCAGCAAGGCGTCCCTCAAGCCGCCCGATCCCTCGAACACGACGCGGGCAAGCAGAAGGTCGCTTTCCAAGGCATCCGCGCGATCGGCGAGGATGCGCGCGGTCCGCCGCTCCAGCTCGAGCACGCTCGAAGCGCCCGAAACATCCACGCGGACGCTTTCCCAGGCAACGGGGGAAAGATGGATGAACTCCACCCGATTGGGCATGCCTTCCTCCAGTTGCACCAGGCTGCAGCCGCAATCCCCCGGCTCACCCGTATCGCGCCCCTGGATGCATCCCGGAAAGGCCATGCGGGGATCGGCCACGTCATCGCAGCAGCGCCTGTGGATATGCCCCAGCGCCCAATAGTCCAGATGGGTCGCGCGAAGAGCCTGCGGCGAAACGGGCACGGTCTTGCGGTCGATGTCCAAACCCGTATGGAGCAGGCCCACCGCGAAGGGGATATCCCGTCCGCAGGCGCCGAAAACCGCCTCGGCACCCATCGCGTAAAGCCCATCCTCGATCGGCCGGGATGCAAAGCCGCGCCCCACGACAGCGCAGAGCGGCCGCCCATCCCGATCGACCACCCCGTATTCGACGTTCCCATCCGAGAAGACCCGGACGTTGCCGGGCAGGGACGCGAAACCCCGTTGCCAGGCGCCGCTGCGCTCGTGATTGCCCGTAACCGCGAACACGCAGATGCCCGCATGGCGCAAACGCTCCATGCCGTCGATGAAGCGCATCGTATCGGCATAGGAAGGTTCCTCGGAATCGAATATGTCGCCCGCGATGAGCACGAAGTCCACCTCGCAGGCGATTGCCTGGTCGATCATGCGCTCGAAAGCGCACGCCACCGCATGCCTGAGGGTCTGTGCCAGGAAAGGGTCCTTTTCGCCGATTCCCTTCAGGGGCGACCCCAAATGAAGGTCCGCGGCATGGATGAAGCTCGCCCGTGCGCGCATGGAAAACGGCACTCCTTAGAAGCCGCCGTAACGGGATTCGTCGATGAAGTCGCCGAACTTGGTGCTCTCCGCGTTCCAGGACAGATCGATATCCCTGGTGGGACCGTTGCGGTGCTTGGCCACGATCAGGGTTGCACGGTCCAGATCGGGACGCTCGTCAGAAGCCGCCTCGGTCTCGTCCATGCTTCGGTCGATGAACATGACGATGTCGGCGTCCTGCTCGATGGAGCCCGATTCACGCAAGTCGGAGAGCATGGGGCGCTTCTTGCTGCCGCGCTGCTCGATAGCGCGGGAAAGCTGGGACAGCGCGATGACGGGCATGTTCATCTCCTTGGCGAGAACCTTCAATCCACGCGAGATCTCGCCGACCTCGACGGCGCGGTTGCCGTCGCGACGGGACCTGGGAGGCTGCATCAGTTGCAGGTAGTCGACGATGATCAAGCCCTTTTCCTTGCCGTGGAGCTCGCGGCGCGCCTTCGCGCGCGCTTCCAGGATGGAAAGCGATGGGGTGTCGTCGATATACAGCTCGACGGCGGACAGGGCACCCATGGCATCGGCCAGCTTCTGCCAATCCGCCTCGCCCAGAAAGCCGCCGCGCACCTTTTCCAAGCTGATTCGCGCTTCGGAGCACAGGATACGCTGAACCAGCTGGGAGGCGCTCATTTCCAAGCTGAAGAAGGTGGTGGGGAAACCCGCCTTCGCGGCATTGACCGCCAGGTTCAATGCGAACGAGGTCTTGCCCACGCCCGGTCGGGCCGCAAGGATGATGAGGTCCCCACCGCGGAAGCCATGGAACAGGTTGTCCACATCGACGAAGCCCGTGGGTACGCCCGCCATATGCGATTTCTGCATTGCCAGCTCGGAAATCTCGTTGAAGGCGTCCAGCAAAAGCGTGTTAATGGGCGTGAAGGTAGAGGAAACCCTCTGCTCGGTAACGCTGAACAGGGTCTTTTCCGCCTCTTCGACAACCTGATCCAAGTTGTCCGGCGCATCGTAAGCCAGCTGCATGATCTGGTCGGATGCGAAAATGAGGTCGCGCAGCACGGAAGTGCGCTTCACGATCTGGGTATGGGTAAGCCAATTCGTCAACGCGAAGGTGTTGTCAGCGAGCTCGACCAGGTAGGCCTTTCCGCCTACAGCCTCGAGCTGGCCTGCCGCCTTCAGGTTCTCGGCAAGCGAGATGTGGTCGATAGGCATGTTCCTGGAATGCAGGTCCATCATGCTGGCGAAGATCAGCTGATGGGAACGGCGGAAAAAGCACTCGGGGCGCAATTGGACCGCCACCTCATCGATGGCATCCCTGTTCAGCATGCATGCTGCAAGCACCGATTTCTCGGCCTCGATATTCTGGGGCACTTGCTTGAGCGCCTGGGAATGCGAAGAGGCCGGTTTATCTGCGTTGTAATTCGGCATCGTTCCACCTTGCAATCGCACCGCCCCGTCAGAAGCCACGGGATTCGGCTTTGCGGGCTTGCGGCGCCCGCATGGATCTATCGGCCCCAAAAGGAGGCCCGTTCAAACAAAAGAACCCCCTCCACGCATGGCGAAAAGGGGGTTTGGAAATACCGTTCGAGCTACCGGGTCTGCAACCCGGCAACGGGATGGAATCCCGATTGCTTATTCGGCAGCCTGCTCTTCAGCGGCTTCTTCCTCTGCTTCCTCTGCGGGAGCCTCTGCAGCAGCCTGCAGCATTGCAGCATCGCCGACGACCATCTTGATGGTAGCCTTGATGTCGCGGTGCAGGGAAGCGATTGCCTCGTGCTCGCCAGCGGTCTTGATCGCGGCGGACAGGTCGATGTTCTTGCGGTCGAGTTCGATGTCGAACTGGGCCTTCAGAGCGTCGGAGATCATCTGGGTGGTGACGGAGCCGAACAGGACGCCTTCGTCGCCAACGCGGACTTCGATGCTCAGCCTTGCAGCCTCGATGGCTGCCTTCAACTGCTCGGCCTCTGCGGTGCGGACAGCTTCGCGCTTTGCGATGTTGTTGCGGCGCATTTCGAGCTGCTTGAGGTTGCCCTTGGTTGCCAGGATGGCGATGTTCTGGGGCAGCAGGTAGTTGTTGGCGAAACCGCGGGCTACGTCGATAACGTCGCCCTCGACGCCCTTACCCTTTACTTCCTGGAGCAAAATTACCTTCATAGTGCAATCCTCCTCCGATTAACCGCGATTACGGCGATCGCCACGACCGCTGATTGCGGGCACTACATAGGGCATGAGAGCCATCTCGCGTGCGCGCTTAACAGCGTTGGCAACGTCGCGCTGATGCTGGTTGCAGCAGCCGGTTACGCGACGGGGCTTGATCTTACCGCGGTCGGTGACATACTTACGCAGCATCTGGGTGTCTTTGTAGTCGATGTACTCTGCGTTCTCCTTGCAGAACTGGCAGTACTTACGACGAGGCTGCTTTACATATTCAGCCATTGGTTACCTCTTTCGTGTACTTTAGAAGGGAATATCTTCATCGTAGACCGAAGCATTCACTGCAGGCGGGGCCTGCACGGGCACAGGAGCGGCCTGTCGCGGTGCCTGGGAGAAGCTTCCTCCGTCGCGCGGGGTCATGAATTCGATTTCGTCGACGATGACCTCGATCTTGGAGCGCTTCTGTCCGTCACGTTCCCACTGGCTCCAGCGAAGCTTACCTTCGATGGTAACCTTGCTGCCCTTGGAAAGGAACCTGGATACCGCTTCCGCACGGGTTCCGAACATCGTGCAATCGATGAAGTTCGGATAGTCTTCCCATTCGCCGGTCTGCTGGTTGCGGCGGCGGTCATTAACCGCAACGCCGAAGCCCAGAACGGGCATACCGCCCGCAGTCTTGCGAATCTCGGGATCGCGCGTCAGATTTCCGCTGATGATTACCCTGTTGATGCTCATAGTCTTTCCAATCTGTGCTGGACGGCCGGGCCGTCACTTCCAACGTGCAATCGATTAGTCGCGGTCGGCACGGCAGACGATCATGTGACGCACGCATGCGTCGGTGATGCGCAGTACGCGATCGAGTTCGGCGATTGCGTCGGGATTTGCGTGGAAATCGATGAGAGTGTATTCGCCTTCTGCCAGACGCTCGACCTCGTAAGCCAGCTTGCGCTTGCCCCATTCCTCTACGTTATCAATCTGACCCTTACCTTCCAGGGCGCCGTTGATACGGTCGGTAATGCGCTTGCGAGACTCTTCGTCAGCAGACGGAGCTACGAAATACAGCAGTTCATAAGCCTTCATCAGCTCACCTCCTTTGGACTCATGGCTTCAGGGCTCAAAGGCATTGCCTGAAGCAGGAAAAGCTTGGACAGTTTACCAGATGCAAAGCAGGTGGGGCATCAAGACCACGAATGCAACACAATCGAACCAGAAATCCCCTTCTGGAGGACAGGATGCACCACTCGCCTTGCAGATTCCCTGCAAAATCGCCGCAGAAAACCTACAGCCAACGGATGCCGAAACGGCGAAAACCCTGCGGGGAGGCAACTGCCGATGCGCGCCTTAACGGGCCTGGTACAGGAAATTGGGCGCGAAGCCCACGTACACGGGCTCTTCCTCGATTTCGATAGGACCGTCCTGGCCTTCCGGCATCTCGTAGAAAAGACCGATTGCGTGGCCTTCCTCTTCACCCGGAATGCCGCCTTCCGCAATGAGAATGTCGCGTTCGCCCTCTTCGGTCTCCACGTAGCCGTCATAGCAGAACGCATAGGCTTCCTTGCCCTGGGAAGACGCGACGCAGCGCTCCGCCTCGGCGAAGCAGTTGTCCACCTCGCCTGCTGCATGGGAGGTGAAATCAAGCCTGCCCTCGCTCGCAAGCGCGGTAAAGGGCACGAGCGCACCCCCATTCGCAAGGAATACGCGCTTCGCCTCGTTCAGGGCGGTAACGAGCACGGTCTGCAGGTTCTCGTCCATTTCGGGCGCCTCCAATTCCTCCATGGTCTCGGGGGCCTCTTCGATCTGTCCCATAGTGTTCCCTTCGGTCAAGCGCGCAATACGCGCGTATAGCGAAACCGGGCACGCACGCCCAGCATGTCGACTTTTAAGTATAAACGAGCATGCCCGTCGAACCGTATCCGCAAACGACGCTCCACCGGCAGACCGAGCGTCGGGATTCCAGCTGATTCCTGCCGCATCCCCGTAAGGAATACCCAAAATCCGAGCAGCTTCCGTCCAAGCGAAAAGCCCGTTTTGAAAGCTTTCTGCAGGAAATGCAGGGGAAGCACCCTTCCGGGACCCCTTCTGGAGCGGTTTTCCGAAAAGGCCTTCCCGTAGGGCTATCATCCCGCGCCTAAGCAAGCCGTCCGCACCCCAACGCGGGCGAAGGCACGGAAAAGAGAGGCCCTGATGGACAGAAGCAAACCCCCTAAAGCCCGTCGTTTCCCACAAGCGATCAGAAAAGCCGCCCTGGCGCTGCTTGCCGCAATGATGGGAGTCGCACCCCAGGCGGCATTCCCCGCACGGGCGATCGCAGATACCACCGGCACCGCCTCCCCGCAGATCGTCGTTTTCTACGGTACGGGGGAAACGGTCCACGGCGAATGGCGCGAGGACACCCTCACCATCGACGGCAAGCCGGCCTACTGCGTGGAGGTAGATAGCGAATTCGAATCGGGCATCAACGTCTCCCCCTGCGATCCCGTTGCCGCAGGGATCTGGTCCCAGGATATCTGCACGAAGCTTGCCCTGATCGACCAGTTCGTGAAATCGGGAAACTATGTTTCGACGAAGAAGGGGACGGGCGATGGGCACCGGGTCACGAACGCGGACGAGCAATACGCCGTCGCCCAGTGCTATATCTGGAAATTCCTGAACGATGCCGGGTATTCGAAGAACCACTACGGATGGTTCGGCGCCGCAACCATCCAGGGGAAGGACCTGACCGGATCCGATACGGACGACCAGATCTGGGATCATGTACGAAAGAATATCGGTCAATATCAGGGGAGCGCCAAGTACTACGACTGCGGCAGCTCCCAGAACCTTGCATGCAGCTTCTCCCTTTCCCCCATCAAGGGCTATATCACCCTCAAGAAGCGCAGCGCCGATGAGGATCTCACCTCGCAAAGCGGGTCGTACAGTCTTTCCGGAGCCCGGTACGGCGTCTTCAGCAGCGAGGAATGCTCCGAAGGCACCCTGGTCGACACTTTGGAAACCAACGACAAGGGCGAGGCCAAATCGAAGGCGCTCCCCGCAGGCAACTACTACGTCAAGGAAACCAAGGCATCTGCAGGTTTTTCGATCGACCCATCCTGCTACCCGGTCGAAGCCGTCGCAGGCGGCGAGACCCTGGTCAACGCCGATGCCGGCTGCGTATTCGAACAGCCCGGATCGGGAAGCATCAGCCTCCAGAAGCAAAGCTCCCAACCGGGGATAAGCGACGGGAACGCCTGCTATTCGCTCGAAGGCGCCCTCTTCGGCATCTACTCCGACCTCGACTGCAAGAACCTGATCGAGAAGGCGGAAACCGACGAACACGGCTTCTTCAAAGTGGATAAGCTTCCCGTAGGCAGCTGCTACGTCCGGGAGATCTCCGCGCCCGCAGGCTTCGCGGTGAACGGGACGGTCTTCCAAACCATCGTGGAAGACGGGAAGAACACCCCCGTCAATGCAAGCTCCGTCGACGACGCGCCGAAGCGCGCCATGCCCCAGCTGCTGCTGGAAAAGCACGACGCCCAGCTGGGAAGCGGATCCGGCAAGGCGCAAGGCGGGGCGAGCCTTGCCAACGCGGAATTCGAGGTGCGCTTCTATGCGGGCGCCTTCGACAAGGCCGAAGCCGCCGAACAATCGGGCGACCCGGCACGCACCTGGATCTTCAAGAGCGACGAAGACGGCAAGGTCCCCTTCGACGATGGGCATCTTGTATCGGGCGACGCGCTGTACCGCTGCGCCGACGGGGCGCCCTGCATCCCGCTCGGCACCCTGGTGATCAGGGAGACGACGCCTCCTCGGGGATATCTCGCCAATACCGATACGATCTGCATCCAGATCTCCGACGACGGCTCGGCGGGCGAGGTGGTGGAAGGGTACCGGGCTCCGCAGATCGCCGACCGCGTCAAGCGCGGCGATGTCGAATTCATCAAGACGAGCGGTTCGGAAAGCAACAAGCTCGCCGGCGTGCCCTTCGTCATCACCAGTCTGGAAACCGGGGAATCCCACGTGATCGTCACCGACGAGAACGGGAAGGCATCCACCGCGGCAAACTTCCAGAAGCACAGCTACAAGACGAACCAGAATGACCCGCTGGAAAACAGCGGGCAGGACGAAGGGCAGGATCCCCCGACCGAGCAGGACCCTCAGCCGGAGCAGCCCGGCGACGGCGAGGGCGATTCCCAACCCGAGTCGCCCGATGATGGAAACGGATCCCAACCCGGGCAATCCGAGGGCGACGGAACCGGTCAGGAAGGAAATGGCGGCCGGGAGGACGACGTCCCACCGGTAACCGACCCGCCCATCGATGACGACGATTCCAACGACACCGAAGACAAACCCTCTTCTGGAAACGGCGAACCCGGCCAATCCGACAAGCCGGGAGGATCGGGCGATTCCGCCCAAGACGACATCCCACCGGTCACCGATCTGCCTATCGACGACGATGACTCCAGCGACACCGACGACAGCGCTGGAAACAGGCTGTCCGCATTCGCAGAAACCGCACGCATCCTTTCGGGCGACGTATCGTCCGATGATACCGAAGGCAAGCAGGAACACGGTGCAGGCAGCTCGAATCCCAACGGCACCGCACAGGAAGGGGCGAAGCCCACGGGCATCTGGTTCGGGTCCGCAGGCGAGGGGGCAAGCCCTATCGAGGCGGACGACAACATGGGTGCGCTCCCCTACGGCAGCTACACCATCGAAGAGCTTCCCTGCAAGGCGAACGAGGGCCTGCAGCTGGTAAACGCGAGCGTCGTCATCGGCACGGACGGACAGACCGTGGACCTGGGCTACATCGACGACCCCGAGGCATCCATCGCAACCTGCGCCCGCGACGGACTTGACGGCGACAAGACCCTTGCATCATCCCAGCAGGCAAGCATCGTGGACACCGTCTCCTTCGCCAACCTCATCCCCGGAAGAGACTACAAGCTGACCGGCAAAGTGAAAAACGCCTTGACCGGCGACGACATGCTCGATGCGGATGGGAAGGAGATAACGGGCGAAGCGGAATTCACCCCCGACGGGGAAAGCGGCACCGCCGAAGTCACCTTCACCTTCCCGACAGAAGGCATAGAAGGATCCCAGCTGGTGGTATTCGAGACCTTGAGCTGCAAGGACCGGATAATCGCCCTGCATGAGGATATCGAGGACTCCGAGCAGGGCATCCACGTCGCCCAGCCCGCCATCGGCACCCAGGCATTCGGACCGGATGGTATGGGCCAATACGCAAGCTCCGCCGGAAGAACCGTCATCACCGACACGGTATCCTATTCCGCCCTCGTCCCGGGAAAGGAATACCACCTCAGCGGAAGCCTCGCCAACGCGCTGACCGGAGAAGCCGTCGCCATAGACGGAGAACCCATCTGCGCAGAACTGGACTTCACGCCCGAACAGGCAAGCGGAAGCGTGCAGCTCGCATTCGAATTCGATGCCGGCAGACTCGAGGCGGAAAGCAAGCTGGTGGTCTTCGAAAAGCTTTTCGCACAAGACAGGATGGTCGCCTCGCATGAGGACAGAAACGACCCCGGCCAGACGATCGGATTTGTCGAGCCCGGAATCCAAACCAGCCTCTCCGAAAGCGGGGCCGAATCGACGGGCCCTGTGAGCGCAAGGACGATCCGGCTGACCGACCAGGTTGCATATTCCAACCTGACCCCGGGTGCCGAATACGCGATCTTGGGAAAGCTGATTGCGAAAGATACCGGCGAAGCTGCCCTGGATGCATCGGGAAACCCCATCGTCTCGTCGTGCACTTTCACTCCCGAAAGCCCCCAGGGGACCGCAACGGTCGACTTCGAATTCGACGGAACGAACCTTGACGGCAGCACCCTGGTCGCATTCGAGTCGCTCGAACTCGATGGGAAGACCGTCGCCGAGCATGCCAACCTGAAAAGCGAGACGCAGAGCGTGAGCCTTGCATCACCGAAGATCCAGACCTACGCAAGCGACGCAACCGACCAGGACCAGATCGTCTCCGGCGACGGAAAGGCAAAGATCGCAGACACCGTCAGCGTCACGAACGCCACCCCAGGCGAAAGCTACACGCTCTTCGGCATCCTGATGGACAAATCGACGGGACTCCCCCTGATTCAAGGTCAAGACACGGAAAACGGCTCCGATGAAACGGTCCCCGAAGGCAGGGTCGCCCGTTTCTGGGATGCCATCCTCGCCGCTGCAGACAAGCAGGAATCCGAGGGGACGGAATCCACCGGGAACACCTCCCTCGATATGGAGGCGATCCGGAAGGCCATGGATGAATTCCCCGAGGTGAGCAGCCGGATCGTCATCGCCCAGCAGGACATCGCCCCCAACGAGCCCTCTTTCGAAGCGCAGATGGACTTCGAGTTCTCCGCACAGGGGCTTGCAGGCCAAACGGTCGCCTTCGAAGTCCTGACCGTAAAGGAAAGCGGGGAAATCGTCGCAAGCCATGCCGATTTGGAAGACCAGGCGCAAACCGTGGAAATCGAGGCGCCCAAAACCAGCTACCCGCCCAGCGAGACCAAGGCCATCAACGGATCGTTCGGCGACGCCTACGACAAGACGGGCAACCTTATCGCCCGCTACCTGTGGGTCCTCGCCCTTGTCGGGGCAACAGGATGCGCATCCGGCGCGGTCGCCCTATCCCGCAGGAGGAGCAGGAGAAGGCGCAAGGGCATCCGCTGCTAGCAGGACCCGTACCCACACGTCATCGGACGCAGGTGCGAAAGCACCCGTGTTCAGATAGGAAATGCAATCCGAAGAAAGGAGACATCATGCAGAAACCCCAGAAGAACAACAAGGTCAAGGCCCTCGCACTGGGAGGCTGCGCGGCCATGATCGCAGTCGGAGGCACGCTCGCCTACCTGACCGCAACCGACAGCAAGGTGAACGAATTCAAGGTGGCGGACACCCTCCAGGAAAAGATCGTTCTCGAAGAGCCCAACTGGAACGCCGAAAACGCCCAGAATATGGTTCCCACCCAGACCGTCGCGAAGGATCCCAAACTGGTGAACAACTCGACCGTCGATGTCTATGCGGTCATGCAGGTCGCCGTCCCCTATAAGAGCGTCTCTATCGCAGATGCCGACGGCACCGTGCATCCGGCAACCGGAATGGACCTGTTCACCTACACGGTCGACAGCGCATGGAACGAGGTGGGAAGCGGAACCTTGAGCGAAGACGGCTCCAAGATGATCCACACATACCTGTACGGCACGCCCCTGGCGGCAGGAGCCGAAACCGCGACCATCTTCGATGAGGTCACCCTGGTGAACGCGATCGACAACCAGATCGACGGAGCCGACCTGAGCATCGACGTCGACGGATTCGCCATCCAGACGGAAGGCTTCTCCAGCGCAGCAGAAGCCTGGGCGGCATACCAGAAGCAGAATTCCTAACCGAAACGAACGCCAGACCGCGGGTGTGCCTCCCTGCGCACCCGCGGAAAGGAGGCCCCTATGCTGAAACGGCATCCCAAGCGATGGACCATCCTCGCCATCGCCTCCGCCACAGCGGTATTGAGCTTCTCGGGAGCGGGCGCGGCTTGGGCTTTCGTATCCACAGCATCCAACACCGTGGAAAACCCCTTTTCCATCGTCAGCTGCAAAGCCTCGATCGTCGAGGATTTCCAACCACCCCAGACCATCACTGCTGGAGCGAGCATCGTCAAGAAAGTCGGGATCCTCAACGAAGGCGAATCGGATTGCTTCGTCCGGGCCAGCGTTTCCTTCGAAGACGAGAACTGCACGGACTGGGCGAGCATTTCCTTCAACAATATCGACTGGGAAGACGGGGGCGACGGATACCGGTACCTCAAGACCGCCCTGGCCCCTGGATCGGAAAGCCCTCCCGTTTGCACGCAAGTCGTCATCTCCCCCGATGCAAGCAAGGCGCAGATCCGAGATTTCAACGTGATCGCATTCTGCGAGGCAACCCCCACGAAGGGAAGGGATGGAACGGCTTTTTCGAGCCCGCAGGAAGCATTCCTGGCACGGAAGGAATCCCGATGAAGGCGCGCCGATTGGAAATCACGGCAACCGCCCTGCTTGCCGCAGGGCTCTTCCTTTTTCTCGGGACAGAACCCGCCCACGCAGCCGTGACCTTGAACAAGGGCTTTTCCGACATGCCCGCGCAGTACATCGTCTTCGACAAGCTCGATGTCTCCAAGGCGACGCTCTCCTCGGCCAATTCGGCCGTCTCCATGAAAACGACGAGCAACTACAACGGAAGGAAAGCGGTGGTCTGGAGCGTCACCGCTTCGGGCGAGAAAAGCCTTTCGAACCCCTTCAAGGTCACCTTCCCCAATGCCGGCTTCGACTGCGATGGGAACAGGGTCGACCTGGTTCTTGCATGCACCTCATGCAAGGCGCAGCTCTATTCGGGACAGACGGCAGCGGCGCGCGATCAGGTCCTGCTGATCAGCGAGCTCGCTGCCAACGACCCCGATTGGAACAGCTACATCCAGTTCACATCCCTCCCGGACAAAGGGGCATCTGCCATCTACGGAATACAGATGACCTTCGACGTGCGCGTATACAAAACGGGGACGACCACCAGCTGTTCCTACCCGCTGCTCATGAACGTCTCGGACCTGGACTGGTACGACGAGACAAGCTCGAGTGCCAGCTGGTCGGGAACCTACGCGGAATCGATTACCCTCAACAGCGGTTGCGGAAGCAACGCATACATCGCGCAAGACAGCCTTCTAGGGCATAACAGCGCGAACACCCGCTTCTACGGCTCCGCCGTCGACGATTCGACGGAACGCTCTACCGTCGCATTCACGCTGAATGCCAGCGGGGGCAGGATCACCTGGGCCGGCAGCAACTGCGCGACGAAGCTGTTCTCTTCGAAGACCTTCGAAATCACCGCGAGCTCCGGCACGGGCGGAAATATCAGCCCGAAAGGAACCAGCACCGTCGGCTGGCGCACGGCCAAAAGCTACACCGCCACCGCATCGACCGGATACAAGGTGTATCGGGTCACCGTCGATGGCGCTCGCGTCAGCGGAACGGGAGGGAAAACGCTGAAGTACGACTTCGAGGATATCCGCAAGGACCATACCATCAGCGCAAGCTTCACGCCTATCTCCTACGAGGTGGAATTCGATGGCAACGGAGCATCCGCCGGTTCGACCGACCCTCTGAAAGGCTGCAAGTACAACACGTCCTACACCATGCCGGAATGCGGCTTCACGCGTTCCACCCACAGCTTCGTTTCCTGGAACACCAAAGCGGACGGATCGGGGAAAAGCTACCTGCCGGGCAGCGCGTTCAAGAACCTTTCGAGCACCGATGGGGGCAAAGCGGTCCTCTACGCCCAATGGGCAGACCTCGCCGTCGAGCGCACCGTCACTGTCCGGATCCCGGAAGATGATTTCGCACGCGCGCAAGCGGGAAGCGGGTCGCCCCTTATGGTTGTGGCACGCTATTACGACGAAGCAGCAGGCATAGGCTGGACCATTCCCATCGACCTTTCGGATTGCACGATCGAAGACGGCTTCGCAACGATACGCACGCAGGCGAAAGCCACGGAAAATGCATCCTGCACCCTTCTTGACAGTGCGGTCTTCCAGCTCTCCAGCCGCGAGGACCGGGGGCTTGAAACCATATTCACCCTCGCCCTCCCCGAATTCTCCCTGACAAGCTCGAGCGACTTCGTAGTGAACCACTTCCCCGCCGAAGCGGAATCCGCACAGAAAGCAAGCACCTCCGACGAACCCCGGGAGCCAAGCGAAACCGCTCCCACCATCCTGAAAGCCCAGGACGAAGAAGACGCCGCATCTACCGAAAGCGCCCCGCAAGAGGCACCCGACGACAATATGGAGGCCCCGTCCTCCACCGAAGCGGAAACATCCGAAAGCGCGGCGCCGGGAAGCGAATCAGACATCGACGGACAGGCAGAAAAGGCACAACGGGAAACGGAAGCCCTCCTGGCCACGGGACCCGAAGTCAACTGCACCATCCCCGGGGAAACGGAATCTATAACGATCGGCAAGCCGGGCTTCGAACCTGAAAATGCCATCGACCTGTCCAGCAGCCAGGACCGGAGCATTCTGGGAGCCTACGATGCATCCGAAAAACGCTTCTATATCTACAGCACGCAGGATCTCCCCATCGTCGCCAACCAGGATTGCTCGGGAATCTTCGAAGGCTTGGAACACCTCGAGCGCATCGACGTATCGGACCTCGACATGAGGCAGGCCGAATCCCTTGCACGCGCCTTCCAAGGGTGCGCCGCACTGGAGGAACTCGACCTTTCCGAGTGGGGAACAGATAGCCTGGAAAATGCAGAGGACATGCTCCAAGGCTGCGAGGGCCTGCTTCGGATGTCCTTCGGAAAGGGCTGGAAACAGCCGAAATCCGACCGATACCGTGCAACCTTCCCCATGGATATGGCCGATGGAGAAACCGTCTTCCCCGCTGGCCAGGCGATTCCCCCGGAAAGCGGAAACTACGATGCAGACCTGGCACAGGGTACGGCGGACAGCGCTGAAGCCGACCGATCCGCAAGCAGGCCGAACGATGCATGGGAGGGCTCCTTCAGCGCAGCCGCAGATCAGCAGGAAGCAACCGGAACGAACTTGGCACCGACTGCGAAACCGAGCCTGGAAAACCAGGACGAAACCCAGGACCCCACCACCCCGACAGGCAACGATGCCATGCAGAACGAAGGCGATGCGGCGGGTGCAGGCATGGGAAAGGCAGGATGATCGAACCATGCGGGATCTCGAACGAAAAAACACCCTCGCACGGGCGGTCCTAGGGAACCTGCCCGTTCTGGGCTTCTTCCTCAGCGCACTTGCACTCGCGGCAGCGCTTCTCTTCCTCGCCTCTCTTCACCATGATGCCGCCCACACGGATCCCTCCCCCTTCATAGAGGTGGAAAAGGAAGGCGATGGTTTTCCCGTCATTGACTGGGAGTACTGGCTTTCGATCAATCCCGATGTCATAGGCTGGATCACGATTCCGGGTACCCCCGTCGACTACCCCATCGTCCAAGCCCCGGCAAACAATCCGCAGTACTACCTGACCCACGATGTCTTCGGGAAATGGAACTACATGGGATGCCCCTACCTCGACGCCCGATGCTCGGAAGCGGGCCTGGAAGAAAGCCCGAACGCCGTGGTATTCGGACACAACCTGGGATACGGGGATCCGTCGATGTTCGCGGCCATCGCAGATTTCCTTGATGCGGGGTTTGCGGAAAGCCATGGGGAAATCCTGTTGCAGACACCCCGTAGGAAAATGAGGTTCGAGGCACTCGGAGCGCTTTGCACCGACGGCGGGATCCCAACCAAGCGGACCGATTTCGAAAACCGCAAGGACTTGGGGGATTGGCTTGCAGAGCGCCTCGGGGAATGCCAGGTCATCGTCGGCAGACCGAGCCCCGAACCATGCCGCATCCTCACGCTCTGCACCTGCAGCTACAACCGCCTGGAAAACGAGCGGACCATCCTATTCGCAGAAAGGAAGTAGAAGGCGAGAGCGCACGGAGCAAACCGCAATCCACGAACCGAACAGCCGCTCGAGCCTTTGCCGACGCAA
>JBJEKU010000088.1:0-7246 GCA_051878795.1 Eggerthellaceae bacterium | reverse complement strand
CCCACTTGGGACCCTTGCCGGGAGCGGGTTCGATGCTCGCGATGGGCTGGGGATACTCGTAACGGCTGAAGCGCCCCGATGATTTGATTGCGAACACCTCGCCGCTGATATTCCCCGCTTCCTCGGTGCACAGATACGCGAAGAACGGTCCCAGGTTCGCAGGATCGCCATGGTCCGCCTCCACAATGGCCAGCAGCCTGGGGTCGGGATCCTGGCCGGTCATCGCCTTCACGTTGCGCAGCATCTTGTTGTACTCGACTGCGTGGGCAGGGGATGCGCCCTGAGGGCAGTAGGCATTCACGGTGATGCCGTAGCGGTACAGCTCCTTTGCAGAAGCCCAGGTCAAGCCGACAGCACCGGCATTTCCCGCGGAATAGGCGTCGTTATCTACCAGGCCAACCCATGCGTCCGAAGAGCAGTTGAAGATACGCCCGTAACCCTGCTCCCTCATATAGGGCACGGCAGCGTGCATGGTATTGAACGCGCCCTTCGTCTTCGCAAGCGTGAGCTTGTCCCACGTGGCTTCGTCCAGGCTCTCGATGCTGCCAGAACCCGTTCCACCTGCATTGTTCACTAGGATATCGATGCGGCCGAAGTTATCGATTGCAGCCTGCACAAGGCAATCGGCGTCTTCGGGCTTGGCCACATCGCCGTACACTGCAAGCGCCTTTCCGCCCTCTTCTTCGATCATCGCCACAGTCGCCTCGGCATCGCCGGAAAGCGCGATGAGCTGCTCGTAGTCTTCGGCGGGCATGGAATCCTTATCGTATGCTGCGGCGCTGAAAGTGCCCTTCTTGCGGTTGTTGGTGATCACAATCGCGCCCTCACGCGCCAGACCGATGGCAATGCCCCTGCCGATACCCTGGCCGGACCCCGTCACGATAGCTACTTTTCCATCCAATACTCCCATGATGCTTCCTTTCCTTCATGGTTTCACGATTCGGACTTAGATGTTGTTCGCAATGCCCCACGCATCGGTAATGGCATCGTGGATGACGCGCTTGTCGTTGCAGCGCAGGCGCATGACAGCATCACCAACCAGATAGGTCTCGGGGATTTCCTCGCGGATCTGCTCGAACATCTTCGGCTTGCCCTTGTAGCCGCGGCAGATGATCACACCGTCGCAGGGGACCTGACGCTCGCGCTTGTCCTTACGGTTGCGGACAACCGCTCCTTCGGGAGTCAGTCGAGCCAAAGAAACATTGAGGATATATTCCAGCTTGCCGGCCTTTTCGTATTCGTCCAGCAAGACGCTCAAACGCTGCTGCTGGGGGCTGGAATTGTCATCACCCAGCTCGAAAAGGCCCTTGTCGTATCCACGGCGCGAGCTCACGGTGACGGTCTTGCCCTTGCGCAGCAGGCTCAGGGCCATTTCCAGGTTCATGAAGCATCCGCCCACGATGAGCACGCGCTCACCCAGAGCGTCGGGGTCGGGGTTTGCCGCATAGTCGTGCAGCAGGACGACATTGCCCGGGAATTCGTCGGAGCCCTGGCACTTCGCGGGAAGGGGATCGGCACCCGTAGCCACGATCACGGCGTCGTAGCCCGCATCGATGATGCCCTGCGCGTCGGCTTCGCGCTCGATCACATTCACACCCAGCTTGCCCATCTGTACCTTGTAGTAATCGATAAGGCGCGGGATATCGTGCTTCAGCTCCATGTCGAAGGCCGCTTCGTGCATGGTGCCACCCAACTTGCGCTTCTCGTACAGGTCCACCTCATGCCCACGGACACGGAGCAAGCGGGCCGCCTCCATTCCGGCAGGGCCGCCGCCGACCACACCGACGCGCTTCACGCGGCTGATGGGACGGATATCGCGGATTCCCGCCATATTGCACTGGGGGTTAACAGAACAGCGAAGCCCTCGCGCTGCCGAGAATTCTTCCACCGTGCCCACGCAGCCCTTCGTACAGCGGATGCAGGGAACGATGTCCTCGGGCCTTCCCTCGCGCAGCTTCACCGCCCAATACGGGTCGGCGATGGCAGGACGACCGATTCCGATGAAATCGCACACGCCATCTTCCAGCGCCTGCTCCGCCAGGTCGGGGGTGGTGAAACCGCCATCCAAGATAAGCGGGATCTTGATTCCTGCTTCCTTGAATGCCTTGGCAATCTCGATGAAGTCACCTCGTTTATCGTACTGGGCGTTGATGCAACGCACGTTATGCATGTCGCCGCCCACGATGTGGAAGCAAACGACGCCGGTCTTTTCCAGGATCTTCGCCTGCTCGATGCCCTCTTCAAGAGTCAGGGCCTCATCGCGGTATTCGCAGCCGGCAAGACGGGCGATGATGGGGAAATCCCTACCGCATACTTCCTGAACCTCTTCGATGATCTCTCGGTAGAAACGCACGCGGTTTTCCGGGCTTCCGCCATACTCGTCGACACGGTGATTGTAGTAAGGCGAGCAGAACATGGCGATGAGATGGCAGATGGATCCATGGATCTGGACGCCATCGAAGCCCGCCATCTTCGCCCGGTAGGCGCACTGGGCGAAGTCCCGCTCCACCTGCCAGATCTCACGCTTGCTCATACCGCGGATTGCGAAGGGGATATCTCCCGCCATCACCTCGGTCATGGTGGAGGGGCCCCACGATTCCTGGGTGGGCATGCCCACCTGCTTGCCGATATGATTGAGCTGCAGCACGGCTTCCACGCCATGGTCCTTGATAGCGGAAGCCAAACGGGCCATGCCTGTCACATGCTCGTTGCGCGTGATCATCAAGCTGTTCTCTTCGCCTTTACTGGCGATCTCATCGATGAAGGTGCATTCGACCACGATCATGCCGAAGCCGCCCTTTGCCTGCTCGATATAGAACTTAAGCGTACGGTCGGTGACGAAACCGTCCTTATCGGCATTCAGGGTACCCATAGGGGCCATAACGATACGGTTGGGAAGATCCCAATGCCCTATCGTTCCCGGCTTGAGCAACATGGGGAAATCGTTTTTCATGAGCGTCTCCTCGATATTCAACCTCCTCAACAGCTCATCTAGGCCGTATGGTAGCAAAATACCGATGGTTCGTTCAATTAATTTCCATTTTGAACAGTCTCACTTGAAACTTTGACCTGGAACCGGGCTTCCAAAGAGACTCGGTTTCTCAGCGCGCAGCCAAGAAAGCTAGACGCATTCGAACTCTCGTGACCGGAAACTTCCGCGCCCTAGTAGTTTTCCATCTTTCGCTTGAAATCATCCATGGAAGCATAGCGCTCGAAAACCCCTTGTATCTGCTCAAGCAGCTCTCGCTTGTTCGCGAAGCTCATATCTCCCAAGCGCGCGAAAGGGATGCCCATCAACTTCAGGGCGAAAGCCGGATCCCACTCGAGCGTTTCCTCGAACACGCTCAGCTGCCCGATGGCATTCAGGGAATCAAGGGCGACGACCTTCCTAAGGTCACACGCAACGCGATTGACCGTATCGCTTTCGGATTCGGTCAGCGGCGTATGGCTTTCCCTGAACTCATCGGTGGAGAGCATATGGCTGAAACCGATGAGCGAATGGAAATCCCAGCGGTCCATGAATGCCGCTACGCAGCGCAGAAGGGAGGTAGCTTCTTCAGGAGGAAGCTTTTCCGTATAGTCGGGATACAGTTGGAGGCGGAACATCGCATGCGCCAAAGCGTATACCTTGAAATAGGTCGTGGTTGCCCCAGACTTGCATAATACCTGGTTAACGTCCTCTTCAGTTAAATCCATCCGCGCAATGAGGCGCTTGGTTCCATTCTGTTCGAACAAGATGATCTCGTTGGCAGGAAGCGCATTCGATTCCTGCGAATCGATGTTGGCGTTAGCGAATGCAAGCAGCTCGGCTTTCGAAACCCCCATGGCATCAAGGTTTCGGGCGAAATCCTGCGCCATAGCCGGGGGAACCTCGACAACACGTTCCACGACATCGAAACGGATCAGCCACGCCTGATCAGCAATGCAGGCCTCCCCCATGGTGGAACGGAGCAGCTGAACCGCATCAGGCAATACCTTGCCGTAGAAATCATCACTGCCCGAAGCAAGACAGAGAACCTGGGCGAGCAACTCGCGCTCGATGGTCTTGATGCTCCCGCTTTCCAGCTTGGATACGTACGAACGGCTTTTCCCAATGCTCGCAGCCAGCTCTTTTGCGGACACCCCGTTCTTCACGCGGGTGGTCTTTATGAGCCTTGCAAGCTCGGGGGTTACATTGAGCTTCATACGCTTGTTCATTCCGAAGTCCTCCATGGACAACATGCCAGATCATTCGATTCAAGACGGTTGTTCCCAGGGTAAACAAAAAACAAACCGGCAACCATCTGCCTTTTATCTCTAGGATAATCAATTAGTTTCTTCTTATTATTTCTAATGATTAACTAATTGACTATTTACTGCATTTAGATATTATTGCACATAATGCAGGGTGCTTCTCAACCGCTCATCTTTTCCCCTTGTTCGATACTCTGCAGTCGCCACTGATATATCTGTGCCGAGGAGGCATTATGGAAAAGATGACGCTCCACCCCTTACGCGCTTGCGAGGATACGCTCAAACGCGCGCTCGTCCTGAGCGGGTTCACCCTATTCGACGATAAGGCATCGCGCGAGGTTATCGCACCCGAATGGAACATGAACCTGTCCAAGCTGCCTTGCGAATGCATCGGCAAACCTATCATGCTCGAAAACGGATATTACATGCTCCGCACCGAGCTTCTGGCAGCCCAGCTTCCAAAACTGAAGGGCACCCTTCCGCTTCGCAGCTTCGCATGCGGCGTTACCTACGATGAAGCCGATGCGGATCATCCAAATCACCTGCGTATCCAGGGAATCTGGGCCGACGAACGCATTCCCACCCGCTTGTGGCTCAAAGTTTGGGAACAAGTCGTACACGAGGCCTATGGACTGGCAGCCGAATTCGATATGGTTCGCCTCAACAAGGACGCCTATCGGATCGACGTCCGCACGCAGGATGCCGCCTTCACCCTTGCCCACATAGCCCGCGCAACATCCTTGCCCTATGCGCTGCTCGGCCTGGACCAGGGCAATTGCACCATCTGGATGTTCGACATCGATGTCGATGCCGTTGCCTGCGCCGTATACGGCTTGGAAGATCGCAAGCAGCTGTACAGCGTAATCGCCACCGACCTGGAACGGCTCGAAAACGACGCACCGTGCTTCGGCAGCTTCTTCGTCGACAAGGCGAGCGATGTGTTGCGCAAACAGGGTTTCGCGAACTTCTACGGACCGCGCTTCTACGAGCCCGGTTGCTACAAGAAGATGCATATGTTCCAGGAAGGTTGGGATCGCAACAACCAGGGCATCCTACTGGTCGAGCCTCTTGGAAACAAGACCTGGCTGCCCACGGTGCTCACCCCATCCTTGGAAGATGCCTTAGCCCAGAATTACCAAGCAGGCGCAGAAAGCTGCCGCCTGTTCGAGTTCGGGCATATCTTCCTGCCCCATTCTGACAGCGATATGGACTTCCGCGAGCGCAGCCGGAACAAGAAATACGACTCGGAACGCGGACCACGGGAGATCACCGACAAAACCCCTATCGAGAAGATCGCGCTTTCCATCGGCGGATACGGACCCGATCTGACGCCTGAAAAATGGAAAGCAGAAATGGAGGCATTCCTTGACACCCTGGGATTCCGAGAGAACTACTACATGGATACTATGCAGGCAATCGCCTACGACACCTACGATTGCCACCTGCTGTTCAATGACAAGATGCGCTACCAGATGGCGAATCTTGGCACGGTACACCATGAGGCACTCGCAAACTACGGCATCGACGTCCCCGTGTACATCGCCCAATTCGAATTCGCTCCCCTGGAAGCACAGGCGGCATGGGAAATGATCTTCGTCCCCATCGAATACCGCTAGCCTGACGCTGGGGAATCACTCGATTCCGAACGAGAGAACGACAAGCACGAAGAAGGGTCGCCGATACGTCAGCGACCCTTCGCTTTTTGAAGGAAACTCAACTCCTTCCGGTCCTCTTCCTGAATATAGCACCACACATATTCACCAAACCTCTCGGCTCTTTTCCGCTACAATGTGACCGTACGGTCACCTATCTTCAAGGGCGGAGAACCCATGTCGAACGAACGCATTCATTTGGAACTCGCATCGCAAGCACATAGCCAGGCAGCACTGGCCTTCAAGCAGGAATTCCTCGATGCAGGCGAAACCGTCATCAATGGAAGCGCGCTTTTCGACCAGATGGACTTTAGCGAATGGATACGCAACTGCCAACGGAACAACCGCCCCGAAACCGTGCGGGAGGACTGGGCCGTTGCCAGCACCTTCTTCGGCGTAAGGGACTCCGATGGCGCCATCGTGGGGATGATCGACGTACGGCATTCCCTCGCCACCCCGTTTCTGCAGCAATACGGCGGGCACATCGGCTATTCCGTGCGCCCGAGCGAACGCAGGAAGGGCTACGCCACCGCCATGCTGCAGCTCGCATTGGGTTTCTGCAGGTCGTTAGGCTTGCAGGAAGTGCGAATCGGCTGTTATTCGGACAACGCAGCCTCCATCGGCGTCATCACCGCCTGCGGCGGCACGCTGGTTGAAGAGAAACCCTACCTGGACGGCAAGCCCATGCGCGTCTATCGGATTGCACTGCAGTAAGCATCCAACCGAGCATCAGCCCCCGAATCATCCGCCCGAAACGCCGGTCCTACTTGAATCTTGCCGGCAGTTTATTGAAGCCAAAAAACCGACAACGCACAATGCATCGCATTGAATGGCCTCAACCCACCAACGCGCACCCCGAATGATCGGGATGCGCTCGACGTTTTCGCGCTCGATTGCCCATTCCCTGGTACTATCGCCCTATGTGCGGAAAATGCGTCATATTCACCTACGATGAAGTGCTCGATATGGTGCGGCGAATCGAATCCGGCTCGCCAATCATTACCGAGCCCGATTGGCCTGCCCGCAGGCTCTTCGCCTACCCCAAGTCCTTGGCAACGCTAATCATCCCGCGCTTCGACACAGCCGCGCCCCCTCCCGCGCTAAGCACCCAAACACTCGCGGTTTCCCAGCTTTCCTGGGGTTTCCAAGAGCCATGGAAGCCAGGGGTCGTGTTCAACACGCGCATCGAAAGCGCGGATAAGCCCACCTGGCGCGAAGCCATGCAGCACCGGCGCTGCATCATCCCCGTCCCCGCTTTCTTCGAAACGCACAAGGAAGAAACCTACCCCTCGCCCAGAACGGGAAAACCCATCAAACGTCAATATGAATTCCGCACGCCCGAAAGCCCCGTCATCCTGATC
>JBJEKU010000087.1:0-7276 GCA_051878795.1 Eggerthellaceae bacterium | reverse complement strand
TGGAAGTCCAGCTGGATGGTACCGCACTGCCAGGTACGGCCCAGGCAGTCGCGCAGATGGAAGTCGATCTTGGGACCGTAGAATGCGCCGTCGCCTTCGTTGATGGTGTAATCCAGACCCATGCGTTCCAGAGCGGTGCGCAGGCCGTTGGTTGCTGCCTCCCAATCCTCGTCGGACCCCATGGAGTCTTCGGGGCGGGTGGACAGCTCGATGAAGTAGTCGAAGCCGAACTTGCTGTAAACCTGGTCGATCAGGTTTACGACACCCTGGATTTCGTCAGCGATCTGGTCGGGGCGCATGAAGATGTGCGCATCGTCCTGGGTGAAGGCGCGGACGCGGAACAGGCCGTGCAGGGCGCCGCGCATTTCGTGGCGATGAACCAGGCCCAGCTCGCCCACGCGCATGGGCAGCTCGCGATAGCTATGGGGCTTGGAAGCGTAAACCAGCACGCCGCCGGGGCAGTTCATGGGCTTGACGCAGAACTCTTCCTCATCGATGGAGGTGGAGTACATGTTGTCCTTGTAATGGTCCCAATGACCGCTGGTCTCCCACAGCTGGCGGTTCATGATGAGCGGGGTCTTCACCTCGACATAGCCCGCTTCGCGATGGATTTCGTGCCAGTATTCCAGCAGCGCGTTGTACACTTCCATGCCGCGGGGCAGGAAGAAGGGGAAGCCGGGGGCTTCGTCGCGGAGCATGAACAGGTCCATTTCGCGGCCGATCTTGCGATGGTCGCGCTTTGCGGCCTCTTCCTGCAGGCGCTCGTACTCGGCAAGTTCTTCCTTAGTGGGGAAGGCGATGCCGTTGATACGGGTGAGCATCTTGTTGTCCTTATTGGCCTTCCAGTATGCGCCGGAGATGGTGGTCAGCTTGAATGCCTTCAGGGCCTTGGTGTACAGAAGGTGGGGACCGACGCACATGTCGATATAGTCGCCCTGCTGGAAGAAGGTGATGCGGGCATCTTCAGGCAGGTCGCCGATATGCTCGACCTTGTAGCTTTCCTTGCGCTCTTCCATGAGGGCGATGGCCTCTGCACGGGGCAGCTCGAAGGTGGAGAACTTCAGGTTCTCTTTGCAGATCTTCTTCATTTCCGCTTCGATTGCGGGGAGGTCTTCTTCGGAAAGCTTGGTATCGCCGAGGTCGATGTCATAGTAGAAGCCGTTTTCGGTGGCGGGGCCGTATCCGAAATCGGCATGCGGGTACAGGCGCTTGACCGCTTGCGCCAGGATATGCGCGGCGGAGTGGCGAAGAATATGGATTTCTTCTTCTGCAGGGCACTCCTCTACGCGGCCATCGTTGTAGAGAACCTTCATTGGTACACCTCTTTTGCGATTGCTAGCTATGAATATACATACGGACTGCATTCTATCACGGTTCATGCGGGCGCCTCTTCACAGCTTTCCGTCTGCGCAGCGAGTCCACGGAAGAAGCGGGATGCATCAGCGCGCGGTGACGGTGTCCCATATGCGCGGCGCATGGGCCGGTGCATTGCATATGCGATACCGGGTTCCGGCGTGTTTTGCGCGAAGCCCTTCGCCCGGGGCGGGTGGCCGGAAGACGAGCGCGAAACGATTCTCCCGGCTGCGGCTGCGGTTGCGGCAGCGGGTCCCTTCGACTCCTAGCGCATGCGCGAATACAGCTTGAGCGCGGTTTTGGTAAGCGGGGGCTGCAGGCGCCTGGATACGGCCGACATCTGGGCGGGGATGTCGATCTTCTGCGGGCAATGCTTCGCGCACTTGCCGCATTTGATGCAGTCCGTGGCATAGTGCGGGTCCTTGCCCATGGCCCCGCAGCTTGTGAAGTAGCCGAACACGCCCTGGAACCAGCTGGTGGAATACGAGTTGTTGTAACAGGAGAACAGGGCGGGGATGTTGATTCCCTTCGGGCAGGGCATGCAGTAGTTGCACCCCGTGCAGGGGATGCGGTAGCTTTCGCGGAAGATCTCCAGCACCTGGTCGTAGAGCTTGCGGTCTCGGTCTCCCAGCATGCCGGGTGCGGCCTCGTCGGCGGTTCGCAGGTTCTCTTCCAGCTGTTGCATGGCGTTCATTCCCGAAAGCAGCATGGTGACTTCGGGTTGGTTCCAGATCCAGCGCAGGGCACCGCGCACCGATGCCGCCACGGGTTGTCCCCCGAAGCGTTCGGCGAACAGGTCCTGTGCCTTCTTCGGCAGGGAATCAGCCAGCTTGCCGCCCAGGAGCGGTTCCATGATGAACACGGGGATGCCGCGCTGGGCCGCCATCGCTAAGCCCTCGACGCCGGCTTGGTAGTGCTCGTTGGCGTAGTTGTACTGGATCTGCACGAAATCCCAGTCGTAGGCATCGATGAGCTTGGTGAATTCATCGAGCGATCCGTGGAAGGAAAAGCCCAGGCTGCGTATGGTCCCCGATTCCTTCTTGCGGGCGATCCAGTCTTTGATCCCCAACGAGAGCAGGTTTTCCCACTGGGAATACGAGGTGACGTTGTGTATCAGGTAATAGTCGACGTATCCGGTTTGGAGGCGTTTGAGGGATATACCGAAGAAACGGTCAAGGTCCTCGGGTTTCCTGCAGTTGTACTGGGGCAGCTTGGTGGCGACGAGCATGCGCTCCCGGATGCCGTTGCGTTGCATGATGCGGCCGAGCGCCTCTTCGCTGCCAGAGTAGAGGTAAGCGGTATCGAAGTAGTTCACCCCGCCTTCGAGCGCGCGCAATATCAGCTTTTCGGAGGCCTTTTCATCGATGATTCCAGGCGCCTTGCTTGGGAACCTCATGCAGCCGAAACCCAGTTGGGATATCCGATTGCCGGTCTTCGGGTCTATTCGGTATTGCATTGCTTCCTCCAGCTTCGGTGTTTTGCGCACGGCGTTTCGATCGGGGGCTTCGGTTTGCGGCGTCCTTCGCCGCGGTGGCCTCCTGCTGATTGTACCTGCGATGCCCGATGCGTTCTCCGATTGAATCCGAGTTGGAAAGAAGAAGCGCCCCGGAGGGCACTCCTTTGCCTGCTTGCGAACCGGTGGCTGCTAGTCCACCTGCAGGTTGTATTTAGCGATGTAGTCCGGGTTGGTGAGGTCGTTTACCTGGACATGCGAATGATTGCCCGCGGTTTGCGTGTAGTAGGCCAGCTGCAGGTCTGTCAGCTCTGCGGCGATGTCGCGAACGGAGGAGACGGGGGTGATGCCCGCTTCCACGCGGTCTCCTGCCTGCACGGTGGGATCGGTCTGATGAAGCAATACCACATCCAGGTCGGGATTGGCGTCGGGCCTGATGTGGATGCGGATGTCGGGCGTTTCGTCGTACAAGTCGTAGCTTTCGACCGCGATGACCTGGCCGGTGACAGGTGCGTAGACGGTAGTGCCCGCTTCTCCGCCGACGTCTGCGGCGGTGTCCATAGCGGTGTCGTCCGTGTCGCGGTACAGGTGCGCGATATCGGCGTCGACCCAAAGGCCGTCGGTCTGCTCGTTATTCACGCGCAGCGGCTTTCCGGAAGCCTCGTATTCCGCCATATCCGCTTGGGGGGCCTGCGTGGTCATGACCTGGCCCCATTCGTACGATGCCTGGTGCATGATCACGCCGGTGAGCTCGTCTTGCGAGATGGGGGAGTAGATGTCCACTCCCTGGCACTGGGCGAGCAGTCGGCGGGTGTGAACCTGTTCCTGCTGTTCTGCCTGCGCCGCTTCCTCGGTCATGGCGACATCGGAGATATCCTCGAAGACCACGGGACCCTCGCTTGCGGCGATAGGGGCGGTTTCCTGGATGCCGAAGGCTCCTTCGATCAGCGGTTGGGCAAAGCTCGGGCGCGTGATGGCGAACAGGGCGACTACCGCGAACAGCGTGACGGGAACGGCGATGGCCGGGATGAGGCATCCAAGGCGCCTGCTCTTTTCCTGCTTGACTGCCGGCGGTGCATAGGGTCCGGGATACGCGCCTTGTGCGGGGTTTCCGCTGGGGGGATAGGGAATGTACATGGGAGCTGCGCCGGGGGCGTAGTGCACGTACATGGGTGTTCCGTTGGGGGCGTATTGCACATAGGCGGGCGCACCATAGGGTGCGGGTTGGGTATACGCGGGCGCACCGTAAACGGGAACGGATCCGGTCGCGGCGGGGTTCCAGTATGCGGGGGCGCCGACGGGGGGCTGGGTGCCTGCACCGGGGTGCTGGCGGGCATCGGGCGCACCCGTGCGCGGGGCGTCCTGCCCGGCAGGATCGATAGGCGGGATGTTCAACCTGTTCGGACGCGAGCCGGCGGTTCTTGGCGCGGGCCCGTCCTGGGTGCTTTGTTGCTGGGGTGCGTTTGCACGTGGGTCGGCCGGGTGCTGCTGCCTGGACCTAATGCGAGGGTCATACATGGCAGCGCCGGCGTCTTGCGCCGGCGTGGATTCGGGAAGGCGGGCGCCTTCTTGGGGAACCCTTTTCCTGGGAGTCGATTCCTTTTGGTGGCTTTCCGATCCGGGTGCATTTATTTCGGGGATGCCGGAAAGGCGGGGCCGTTCGGCAGCGGGTGCCTGAGCATTTTCGGCGGCAACGGACGGCGAGTTCTGCTCTTGCCCGACGGTTGCTTCTGCGGCGGTGGGATTATCTGCGGGGGTTTCCTCTGCTAAAGCGCTTTCCTGGGCTTTTCCGGAAGGGGACTCTTCCCTGTTTTCGGGCGTAGGAACACCGCCCGCTGCGTTTTGTTTCCGCTGCGAGCTCCTGCCGAACCAGCTCTTCTTCGGCTGGCTATGCTGTGCGTGCTTTGCCATGCGCTCTCCGTTTTCGGCATTATGCCCGGAAGGCGCGCAAAGGCTTCAGGGCTGCCGGATGATTGAATTCGCTCGAATACACTTCGGGGGTGGGGACTGTGATTATAGCTTTATTTGATGGTCGAATCCCGATACTGCGCAAAATGCTACTCGAAAGCTATTGAAAAAGGAGAAAAATGCGCATTGAACAGGACAAATCCGACAGAAATGGAGAAACTGACGGGCTGTTGTCCACGACTCGTCCATAAGGAAGCTGTCGGAATAAGCTCTGTCTGTCTTGTTCGGTTGGAGGGCCGAAGCTCCGCGTTGTGTTCTTTACCCCATCGTTCGCCTCCCGTGCTGTGGGGAAGCATCATCGCTGCGGTGGCAGGTTCGGGCTGGCTTGCTTATTAGAAGGCCCGGGGGCATTCCGTCTCCAGCTTCTCCATGTTCTGGGGAACGCGCTTGATGTATTCGCGCGTTTCGTAGATGTCGATGACCCCTTCGATTTCCGTGCTTCCCGCGGCTTGGACCCAGCGTTGGGCGTTTGCCGGGCCGGCATTGTATGCCGCCAGTGCCGTGGTCAGATTGCCGTCGTATTCATCTAGGAACATGCGCAGGATTGCGGCGCCGTAGTGGATATTCACGTCGGGGTCCATGATGTTTCCGGGCGGGTATTCGTTGGGATCGACCATGCCGCGCAGGTTCATTTCCTCGCAGCCTACGGCGGAAACCCCCATAAGCCCGCAGGCGTATTGGTTTCCCAGGTTGGGGTTGAATCCCGATTCCGTCTGGATGACGCCCGCAATCAGGTAGGGGTCCAGATCGTAGGCTTCTGCGGCGGATGCGATGCTCTCGCGGTATTGGAGATGGGCTTTTTCGGGTTCTTCCGCCGAATCCGAGCCGCCTTCCTGGGTTTGCATCTTGTCGTTCACATCGAAGACGGGGCTTTCTCCCGATGATGTGCTGCCGTTTCCTTGCTCGGTGCTGTTTTCGAAGAGGGCCCGTATGCCGAAGGCGAGCACGATGACCGCGATCGCCGCGACGATGATGGGCGATATGCGATGCGCACGCAGCCGGGGCGCTGCGTGCGCAGGTGAATGGTTCGTGTTCGTTTCGCTTGGCGTGATTGGTTCGATCGGGGTGCTGTTTTCCGCCTTGCGTTCATGGCGTCCTTGGGACATGACCGTAGTGCGTCTTTCGCTTCCGCTTGCATTGCGATGCGGCCCCTTCGGGGCGGCGGGCACCCGGCCGTGCGGCGGGCGCTACTGGTGATAATACCGCAAAAAGTCCTCGAGCTTCTCCATCGCTTCGGAAAGCACCTCGATACGGGGCAGGAATACCACGCGGAAATGGTCGGGCTCCTTCCAGTTGAAGCCCGTTCCCTGTACGATGAGCAGCTTCTTTTCACGCAGCAGGTCGAGCGCGAACTGCACGTCGTCGGTGATGTTGAACTTCTTGGTGTCGATCTTGGGGAAGCAGTAGAATGCCGCTTTCGGCTTGACCACGCTGATGCCGTCGATGCTGTTCAGAGCGTCGTAAACGTAGTTGCGTTGTTCGAAGACGCGTCCGCCGGGGACGACGTAGTCCTTGACGCTCTGATTGCCCCAGAGTGCGGTCTGGACGACGGATTGCGCGGGCACGTTCGAGCACAGGCGCATGTTAGAGAGCATGTCCAGGCCCTCGATGTAGCTTTTCGCGATGCGCTTGTTGCCGGAAAGGACCATCCAGCCGATGCGCCAACCTGCGATCATATGGGACTTGGAAAGTCCGCTGAAGGTGATGCAGAACAAATCGGGGCACAGCGATGCGATGCTGACGTGCTCCAGGCCGTCCATGACCAGGCGGTCGTAGATCTCATCGGAGAAGATCATGAGGCCGTGTTCGCGGGCGACCTCGACGATTTCCTGCAGCACTTCCTTCGGATAGAGCGCACCGGTGGGGTTGTTGGGGTTGATGATGACGATCGCCTTGGTGCGCGGGGTTACCTTCGAGCGGATATCGTCGATGTCGGGATACCAGTCCGCCTGCTCGTCGCAGATGTAGTGCACGGGGGTGCCGCCCGCCAAGGTGACGCATGCGGTCCACAGGGGATAGTCGGGCGAGGGGATGAGCACTTCGTCGCCGTTATCGCAGAGCGCCTGCATGCACATATTGATCAGCTCGCTGACGCCGTTGCCGGTGTAGATGCCTTCCATGGAGACGTTGGGCAGGCCCTTGATCTGGGAATATTGCATGATCGCCTTGCGTGCGCTGAACAGGCCATGGCTGTCCGAATAGCCTTCGCAATCGGCGAGTTGGCGGCTCATGTCCAAGACCATCTCGTCGACGGCGCGGAAGCCGAAGGGAGCAGGGTTGCCGATGTTGAGCTTGAGTACATGGGTACCCATCTGCTCCATTCGGTTCGCCTCGTCGACGACGGGGCCGCGGACGTCGTACAGGACGTTATCGAGCTTGGAGGACTTATGCAGTTCGCGCATGGCGGTTCCTTTCGAAGGGCGGGTTTTGGAGGCGGTGGAAGCGGGGTGTCCAGTGCTGGATTCCGGGCTTTCGGAGATTTCCTGCCATCCTTCGCAATCG
>JBJEKU010000086.1:0-7339 GCA_051878795.1 Eggerthellaceae bacterium | reverse complement strand
AAGTGCCCTCTGCTGCATAGAAGATTCCAATGCGCATGCCGCCAACCAGATAGATATCATCGCCCTCAAATCGGGAAGGATTGGCAATATCCACGGTAAGAACCGCAGCCTCCTTGCTCCGATAGCTTTCCGCAACGGAATCGACAGATACTTCTTCCTGAATACCAGAATCTTCGGAATCGGAAGTCTGTTCAGCATCCTGAGCAGATTCGGATGGAATATCGTCATCGACGACATCATTTCCGCCGCTTTCAGGAACGGATTCGTCCGACTGTCCCTCACCCTGTAAAGACCCTTCTTCAGAAGAGGAACCTTCCGATTCTCCACCAAGAACCATCGGCAACGAATCATCGGCATCTTCCTGCTGTTCGGTAGGCTCCTGGTTTCCCGCATACACGAATACGGTATAGCCTTCCATCGCCCCACGATGCTCGTCGATCGAACGAGCGGCAAGATTCCACGAATGGGCAAGCACCATATAGGTGATGACTGCAATGAAGAAGGCTGCAACCGCAATCGAAAATACGATGAGGGCGATTTTTTCACGGGATGACTGGTTCATGGCCCAAGATTATACCCCTGCGGGAATGGCAGCTAGGCAAGCAGAGGGCGGATAAACCTTCCTGTGTGGCTTTCTTCACATCGTGCGACTTCTTCAGGGGTGCCCTGAACCACGATGGTGCCGCCACGATGCCCGCCTTCAGGACCCAGGTCGACCACATAATCGGCGCATTTGATCATATCGAGGTTATGCTCGATCACGATGACGGTGTTACCCGCATCGACCAAGCGCTGGAGCACTTCAAGCAGCTGGCGGACGTCATCGAAATGCAGGCCGGTGGTAGGTTCATCCAAGATGTACACCGTGCGGCCAGTCTGTCTGCGTTGCAATTCGCTAGCAAGCTTGACGCGCTGGGCTTCACCGCCGGAAAGCGTGGTCGCGGGCTGCCCGAGGCGAATATAACCCAGGCCGACGTCATGAAGGGTCTGGAGCTTGCGCTTCAGACTGGGAATGTTCTGGAAGAACTCCAAGGCATCGTCGACGGTCATTTCGAGCAGGTCATGCACATTCTTGCCACGATAGGTCACTTGCAGGGTCTCGCGATTGTAGCGCTTGCCCGCACACACCTCGCAGGGAACATAGATATCGGGGAGGAAGTGCATTTCGATCTTCTTCTGGCCATCGCCCTTGCAGGCCTCGCAGCGACCCCCGGACACGTTGAAGCTGAACCGACCTGGTCCATAACCGCGCGCCTTGCTTTCCTGGGTCGAGGACATCAGCTGACGAATATCGTCCCATAAGCCCACATAGGTTGCGGGATTGGATCTGGGAGTACGCCCGATAGGAGCCTGATCGATATCGACGATCTTGTCGAGCCCTTCCAAACCGGAGATCTTCTTGTATTCGCCGCTGCGCCTGCGGGCCTTGTTCAAGCGATTCGCCAGCAAAGGGGCGAGCGTATCGGTGATAAGGGAGCTCTTACCGGAACCCGATACTCCGGTGATCAGCGTAAGCGTGCCGATAGGGATTTCCAAGGTGACGTTCTTGAGGTTGTTTTCCCTCGCGCCGGTGAGCTTGATGCAGCCGCGGCCGGGCTTCCTGCGTTCCTTGGGAACGGGGATGCACTTGCGCCCATTCAGATAGTCGGCAGTCAAAGACCCCTCCATACCCATGAGCTCTTCGGGAGTGCCTGCAGCGACCACGCATCCGCCATGCTCGCCGGCACCGGGACCCATGTCGATGACGTAGTCGGCATGACGGATGGTGTCTTCATCATGTTCGACGACAAGAACCGAGTTACCCAAGTCACGCAAATGCTCGAGTGTTTTGATGAGGCGCTCGTTGTCGCGCTGATGCAACCCGATAGACGGTTCGTCAAGGATGTAAAGCACGCCCATCAAACCGGCACCGATCTGCGTTGCCAGGCGGATACGCTGCGCCTCGCCACCAGAAAGCGTTGCGGTTGCGCGCTCGAGCGTGAGATAGTCAAGGCCGACATCGACCAGGAATTGCAGGCGCGCCATGATTTCCTTGACGATGGGACCTGCGATGCTTGCCGCCGCACCTGAGAATTCGAGCCCCTCGAAAAAATCACGGCAATCGAGGGCACTCATCTGACATACCTCATGGATACCCTTGCCTCCGACGGTTACAGCAAGGATTTCGGGCTTGAGCCTATGGCCGCCGCAGCTGGCACAGGGGGTGACGGCAAAATACTGCTGGTATTTCTCGCGCTGCTTATCGCTGCTTGCTTCCATGTAGCGGTGCTTGACCGCTGCGATGATACCTTCCCAGTCGACATACCAATAGGTATTCCTTCCATCGACGGTAACGTAATCAACCCGGACCTTTTCATTCGGGAGGCCATGGAGCAGCGCCCGTTGCGCCTTTGCATCGAAATCCTCCCACGGGGTGTTCTCGTCATAGCCCAGATGCTCGGCAACCGCACGGAGCACCTGCGGATAGTAGTTTCCAGTGGTGAAGGGGGCAACCGCTCCTTGCGCCAAGGAAAGGGACCTGTCGGGAACGATGAGACTTGCATTCGCTTCTTCTTTCGTTCCGATACCAAGGCAATCGGGGCAGGCGCCATAGGGTGCGTTGAAGCTGAAGTCGCGAGGTTGGAGCTCGTCGATGGAATGTCCGTGCTCGGGACATGCCAAGGCGAGGCTGAACAGATGTTCCTGAGGTTCGGAGTCTGCGGGAAGTGTTTGGATAAGCACCTTGCCTTCCGCCAGTTTGGTTGCAATTTCCACCGCTTCCGCAACACGGGCGCACGAGCCTTCTTTCAAGACGACTCGGTCGACCACTACTTCGATGGTGTGCTTGAACTTCTTATTCAAAGTGATAGGTTCGCCGCCGAGCTTTACCACTTCCCCATCGATACGAACTCGGCTGAAGCCCTCTTTCTGGATGTCTGCAAGCAGCTTGGTGAATTCGCCTTTACGGCCTACCACCATAGGTGCCATGACCAGAGCTTTCAGGTTGTCGCCCAAAGACATGATCTCATCGGTCACCTGATCGGTTGTCTGGGCCTTGATTTCCCTTCCGCATTCCGGGCAACGGGGTATGCCCACGCGAGCGAAGAGAAGTCGCAGGTAATCGTATATCTCGGTCACCGTGCCGACTGTGGAACGGGGATTCTTGCTGGTGGTTTTCTGATCGATGGAGACCGCAGGGGACAAACCGTCGATCTGATCGATGTCGGGCTTGCTCATCTGACCGAGGAACATGCGCGCATAGCTGGAAAGGCTTTCGACATACCTTCGCTGACCTTCAGCATAGATGGTATCGAAGGCAAGCGAGGATTTTCCCGAACCGGATAGGCCCGTGATGACTACCAGCTTGTCGCGGGGGATGGTGACGTCTATATTCTTCAGGTTATGCTCGCGTGCGCCTTTGATGACGATGGAATCCTGTGCCATATGCTCCTGCTTCTCGCGCGTATTTCCGAACCCAGACCATTGTCACGCCAAGCTGGCGATACTTCAAGGCCCGCGATAATAAGTACATCTGTTCGTTATATTACCAGAATAAACCGAAGGTCAAGGAACACACGCAAGCATTCAGGCACGCGGATGGGCCTGATGATGGACTCCTTTCAAACGTTCGACGGAAAGATGGGTGTATATCTGCGTCGTGGAAAGCGAGCTATGCCCGAGCATTTCCTGAACACTGCGAAGGTCGGCACCTCCTTCCAGCAGATCGCTCGCAAAAGTATGGCGCATGTCATGAGGCGAATACGAGGCATCGACACCCGCCCGCCGCAAGGTTTCCTTGAACATCTTGCGCATAGCGTCGGTACCCATTTGGTTTCCCCTTGTCGAAACGAAGAAGAACTCGCTTTCCCCATGATTCTTCAACAGCATCGGGCGACCGACATCCCGATATCTTTTCAGAGCATCGATTGCAAGATCATGGATGGGGATGATCCGTTCTTTTCCGCCCTTACCGAACACACGGACCTGCTTCTGCCCGAAATCGACGCAATCGTAGCGCAATTCAGAAGCCTCGGTGATACGTGCACCGCATGCGTAGAGGAACTCCAATATCGCCTGATTGCGTAAATCGGAGGGACCCCGCTTGCAAAGAGAACCATCGATGGAGACATGATTCCAAACGGAAAGGATACGCGCCATATCCTGTGCGGGGATCCTATGGGGCAGGGTCCTGCCTTCCTTCAGGCCGCTGATCAGATCGGCAGGATTGGAATCAATGACACCACTGATAGAAAGCCAGCGAAAGAAACTCCTGACCGCACTCAACCTGCGATTGATGGTCCGACGGGAATACCGGGCCTGAGTCAGATCGCCCAAGTAACGACGCAATGAAGCATGGCTTGGACGAATAGCATCCACCTTGGCGCGCGTACACCATCTCAGATAGTCCTGCAAGTCGATAGAATAGTTCCTGATGGTATGCCTCGAAGCATTCTGCTCGACTGCAAGCGCTTCGCAAAACCTACCGGCAAGCTCCCACGGCACAGGGTCTGCACCTTCGGGAGCTGCAGCAAGGAAGGTTTCCGGCAGCGAGGAAGCGTCTTCCGTCTCCATCAACGATCCGCCTCGTAGGCCAGATTGCAATCCTTCAAGCGCTCAAGATATCCGGACAAGGCTTCTTGGGCGCGAGCGGCATACTGGGCATAGCGCTCGCCCTTGTTCTTCACCTTCTTCTCGAGGGGCTCGATGATGCCGAAATTTACGTGCATAGGCTGGTAGCCCTTGGTTTCAGGGGATGTGGCATACGCGATCAACGCCCCGAAAACGGTATGCACCGGCAATTGGGGAGGGGTCTGACCTCGCAACAGGGCCGCAACGGAAATGGCCGCATGTGCTCCGGAACGGATTGCTTCGCAATACCCTTCGGTTCCGGAAACCTGCCCGGCAAAGAACAAGGGAACCCGAACGGGGCATGTCCCCGCAGCATCCTTCGCGACGAAGCGCAAGGTGCTGTCGAGCACCTTCGGGGCATCGACGAAGGTGTTGCGATGCATGACACCATATCGAGCGAACTCGGCGTGCTCCAAACCCGGGATCATGGAGAAGACGCGCTTCTGCTCCGGGAAGGTGAGGTTTGTCTGGAAGCCGACGAGGTTATAGCTCTGCCCATGTGCATCCTCGGCGCGCAGCTGCAACGCCGCCCAAGGACGTCGGCCGGTTGCAGGATCAGTCAAACCCACGGGTTTGAGCGTGCCGAATCGGGGGGCATCTGCGCTGGTACGTGCGATTTCCTCGATAGGCTGGCAGGCCTGGAACAGATCCTTGGATTCGAAGTCCTTGGCGATAACCCTCTGCGCACCGAGCAGCTGCTCGATGAAAGCATCGTATTCATCCTTGCTCATAGCAGCATTCAGGTAGTCGCCCTCACCAGCATCCTCATATCTGCTCTGACGGAAAAGCTTGCTGTAATCGAGCGATTCCGCCATGACGATAGGAGCCGCAGCATCGTAGAAGGCAAGGTTTTCCATTCCCGTCCAAGAGCAGATCTCATTCCCCAAAACATCAGAGGTAAGAGGGCCGCTCGCAATGATGACGGCTTGAGCCGGCATTCCGGCAGGATGGGCAGTCGCGCCTTCGCCATCGACGATCAAAAAATCGCCATTGGGTAGAACCGACTTCACTTCTGCCCTGACAAGCTCGATATTCCGATCGCTTTCCACCATCCGGGTAACCATCTGCGAGAAATCGGTGCGGTTGACCGCAAGCGCACCGCCAGCAGGAACCCTGCATGCTTCTGCACAGGCGAACAAAGGAGAGCGAAGGCCCCTCAACTCTTCTTTCAGCATACCCGCAGCACTCTGGGGTTTTGTGCTCTTCAGCGAATTGGAGCAGACCAGCTCTGCGCAGTCGCTGCTATGGTGGACAGGCGTGTTCTTAACGGGCCTCATCTCGAAAAGACGGACAGCGAAACCCAGGTTGGCAAGACGGAGGGCCGCCTCGCTGCCAGCAAGCCCTGCGCCGATGATGTTGATTGCAGTATCCATGCGTCCTATGGTACCAGACACACGTATCACGCACCCGCAGGGGCGGCTCCAAGGCGCGAATAGGCAGGCGGCGAAACCAGGCATAGAAGGAGAACCTCCGAATCTCAGGACGGTAACGATTGCATTGTCGGCTGGAGTCCGCAAACCCCAAACCCACCCGAAACCCGAAAATGCGACAACGAAAAGCCCTTCAACGAAGCACCGGCCCATACCTGCCGTCAGGATACCTGGCAATCTCCCCCTCCCTCTCGAGTTCCGTCAGCCTGACCATAAGGGCCCCGGTTCCGCCTCCACCCTTCATGAAAAGCCCTTGTTCCGCAATGATCTGATCCATTCTCATTGGCTGTGCGGAAAGCGCATCGAGCAGCGGATCGGCGTTTTGCACCTTGCAAGCAGCCTGCACCCGGGAATCGGATGCTTCGCTTCGCACCGAAAAGCAGCCGAATATGGAAAGCATCACATCATGAAAGGACTCATCGTCGACGATAGGCGTCGCCCCCTGATAGAGCAAACGATTCGACCCCGCCGAAAAACGCGAGCAGATCGATCCCGGCACCACCAGCACCTCCTTCCCCGCCGAAAGGGCCTCATCGGCCGTCGAGAACGTGCCCGACGGCATTCCCGCTTCCACGATAAGGGTTGCCCGCGCCAGACCGGCGATGAGCCTATTCCTGTTCCTGAAAGTAAAGGGAAGAGCAGGATAGGACCACTCATACTCCGACACCACCACTCCCCCGCCATCGATAACCTGTTGAAACAATGAATGGTGCGCCGGCGGATACAACTGATCGCAACCTCCCCCAAGAAACACAACCGTTTTTCCTCCTGCGTCGAGCGCAGCGGCATGGGCTGCTGCATCGCAGCCGTATGCTCCCCCGGAAATGATGGGAATCCCCTGCTCTGCAGCCAATCGCGCAAACCGCCTTGCGCAACTTATGCCATAGGGGGTGGCATTCCTGGCTCCTATCACCGCAAGCCCTTCCGATAAGGCTCCCAGATTACCAATTGCATAAAGGTGCTCTGGCGGATCGGGGATTCGTGACAACGCAGGAGGGAATGCCGGATCATCAGAATCGATACTGAAGCGAGGACCCTCCAGCAAAGGTCCCTTATAGCTACGATATCCCTTTTTGGCATGAATTTCCCGCGCAACGCCCACATCGGGCCCTTTAGCATTCATATGCGTCACCTCCCTGTACGCAAGCGAAGCGTCAGCGCTTCGGCAAGATGCTCGCGCATGACGCATTCCGATTGCTCGATATCGGCAATGGTCCGGGATACGCGCAGAACCGAAGCAATACCCCGGCCGCTCATAGAATGGACCTGGGCCATATCTTCCAGAAACAGCTGGGATTCGT
>JBJEKU010000085.1:0-7396 GCA_051878795.1 Eggerthellaceae bacterium | reverse complement strand
GGTGCCTCAAGTGGAGGTCACGATGACGGCGTCGACCCCATCCTCGATGAAATGGGGAATCATCTCGGATGCCATGCGGGTTGCCTCGGATTCGGTGGTTCCGGTGCCTACCGTGGTGTAGTAGTAGTCATCCAGCTTGCCGATCTTGCCTTCCTTCTCGTACTGGCGCAGCGCGTCGACGGGAACGGTGATGTTGGGATCGTTGTCACCGGCTGCCGGATCGTAGCCTGCATGGATGACCTTGTGGCCGCCATCCCAGCGGTTGGGCAGCTTGTCCAGACCGGCGATGTCGTAACGGCCCCAACGGGTAGCGGATGCGGACTGGATGCGGTCGGGATTGTCCACGGGCACGATACCGCCGGTGGTCACGATCGCGATCCTTGCCTTCGAAAGGTCCGCAACGGGTTCTGCGATGGGTACCAGATCCTTCTCGGGGATGACCAGCTCGGTCTGGAAGGGCTCGCCCTTGATCCTCTTGATCAGCATCTGCACGCCACGATAAGCGGCAGTGTTCTCATGCTTGTCCTCCAGGAACACTTCCTTGCGGCAGCCGCGGGGGAAGTAGCCCTCTGCGGCAGCACCCATCAAAGCTTCGCCGGAAAGCAGCTTATTCGCGAAAGCGACCATGTTCTTGACGTCCTTGCGCATGCGCGCCGCAGCATTGGCGCCGTCCATGATATAGACGTCCTTCTTGAACATCTCCACGCCGGGATTCTCGCAATGCATGGAGGACATGACCTCGACGCCGAACCTATCCTTCACCGCCTTGCAGATGTTGCCGCAAGCAACGCCGTAACGGCCTGCCTGGAAAGCGGGGCCCGCGATGAACAGGTCCATTTCCTTGCCTTCCAGCATTTCCAGGATGCGGGCGATGGCCTCTTCGGTGTTGGAGCCCATGAAGTTGTCGCCGCAGATGATGGTATGGGTGACTTCAGCGCCTTCGAGCGCCTGATTTGCCGCCACGGACGGACCCACGGTACCTTCGCGCAGTTCCGGCTCGAAATCAGCGGTGTCTTCGCCGCCGATGCCGCCGAAGAACTGGTTCACGTAATAGATTACCTTCTTCATTTCGTTTTCCTCCTTTCCTCTTACTCGCTGCTTACACTTCGACCATGGTCTTCAGGCATCCGCCGGCGATATGATCGCCGCAGAACCAGTTGTTGTCCTCCATGATGATGGAGCCGTCGTCGCGGGCGGACTTGCCCAGGATCTCGTCATAGCCCCAGGAACCGGACATGCCGTCGCGGTTCATGGCCTCCAGGTTGCCGATAACGGTCGCGCATGCGGGCAGCTCGATAAGCTCGCCTACGTTGCCGGTGGAAACCAGGGCGTTCATCTTCTCGTCGAGGGTTACCAGGGGCTGGCCGCAGCCGTCGCGGCCGTCGGACTCATTGGAGATGCCCACAACGGGGATGCCCGCATCCTCGAAGATGACCTGCATGCGTACATAGTCGGCATCGGGGTTGCCGTAGCCTTCTTCGGTGACGATCGCGTAGTCGACACCCATGTTCTGAGCGATGTTGCATGCGATGACGCAGGAACGCTCCTTCTGTTCCAGGGAAACGTTCAGATTGGACATGATGATGCCCACGAAGTTGTACTCGATGCCGTCGTACTTGAAGAGCTCCTTGACGGTGGGGAAGTTCTGCATCTCGTAGGTCGACCACTTGGAAGATGCAGGCATGAACGAACCGGAGATCATGGCACCGTCGAACAGCTCGGTGGGACTTACGAAGGTGGGCAGATAGCGGTTCATATCCCAGCCATACCACAGGTCGTTGTAGCCCAGGGCCTCCATCTGGGACTGGGGCTGCATGACCAGGGCAACGTTGGGGAGCGCATTGCGTTCGGCGCTGCGCTTCAGGATGGGGTCGAACTCGTAGACCTCGGTGTCCTCGGGCTCCAGGTCCTTGGCGATCTGGCCCAGCCATTCGGCGAAACGGTGGCCTGCCCAGCGCAGCGCATGGTTCTTCTTCTGCTGCTCATGGCGCTCGAATTCCTCATCGGTGTCGCCGACCAGGCAGATATTGATAAGCTCGGACCAGCGGGTATGCTTTGCGCCTTCGCCGCCCATGTCGATAACGCCGTCTCCGAAAGAACCCCATTCCTTGCCTACCACGGTCACGCAGCAGTCCTTGAATGCCTTCAGCTCGCCTTCACCGCAAGGCACGACCTCGCCGGTAACGCCGGGGAACAGGCAGCGGCCGTCCATGCGGACACGGGCTTCGATAGTCTCGATGACGGGCACGATGCGGGTGTCATCGCCGGGACGTGCGATGACGATATCAAGCTCGGTGATATGGTCGTCCTCGCCCATCAGGTAGTCGATGGCAGCCTGCTTATCGATGGTCAGGATGCCGTTTTCGAACGAATTGGCACTACCCAGTTGCACGTCTTTGACATGCACGTTTCCGATAGTCAGCTTCATGCGCATTCCCTCCTTTCTTTTCTTTCCAGTTAGAGAAATCTTTTACTTATCGCGTTTCTCTAATTGCAATTATATTTATCTCTATCGCGATAATCAATCTGGAAGATTAGTTTTTTCAATAATTAGTGCTCTCTTTCGCCCATTGAATGGCATTTCTCCACGATTTCATGAAGAGTTTCCTCTTACGATTCGTTTTATTCATCAAGAAGTTTGATAAGTTGCGCAGATTGAATCATCTCTAACCTTATCGCGTTCTCCTTTCAATTAAGCGCGTTTGCTGATCGGTCTATTCCAAAGAAAGTCCCCCTTGTTGACACCCCTGTCGATTCGGGGCATAAGAAAAGGCACCCGAAGGTGCCTTTTACGCTGCTTGTTCCAGACGGAGACCCCGCCTGCATGAGATCCGTGTTCAGACCTCGCCGCCGAAACGGAGCCTCATGAAGGTGATGAAGTGCTCCGTGGCGTCATTGAGGTTCGCGGCCTTCCTGCGCAAGATGAAGAAGTTCCTCTTCGAATCGACCCCTGCAATCCTGAAGGCAAGAAGCCTGCCATTGGCAACCCTCCCCTGCACCGAGCGCTCCGATGCGAAGGAGATGCCGAAGCCGTGCTCGACGAGGTTCTTGATCGAGCCTTGGTCGTTCAGACGCGCAACGACGTTCAGGCTGTCACGGTCGATACTCGCCTCGTCGAAGATCCTCTCGATTTCGGCACGCGTACCGCTGCCGACCTCGCGTAGGATCACGTTCTTCCCCAGAAGGAATTCGGCCAAATCGATCGGCTCATTCATATCGAGACGGTCGAAGGGCGCCTGGTTGGGAGTGATGAGCACGATCCTGTCAGTGCAGAAGGGCATGCATACGATGGCATCGTCATGCTGGAAGATTCCGGTGAAGCCCACGTCGTACATACCATCGGCGACTCCGTCGGCAATGTCCTGGCTGGCACCCTGGCTGATGGAGAAACGGCTTTCCGGATTGGCGTCGCGGTATTCCATCAGGGCCTCGGGGAGAATATAGCTAGCAGGGATGGACGAAGCCCCCAAGTAAATGGTCTCGCCCTTGTAGATGGCGCTTTGGGTCATGCGCTCGTGCATGGCAAGGATGGCAAGCGCCTGCTCGTAGACCTTTGCGCCATACGCGGTCAATTTGACGCGCTTCGCAGTGCGGAGCATCAGCTGCCTGCCCAATTCGTCTTCCAGGGCCTGCACATGGGTGCTCACCGTCGGCTGCGAGATTTTCAGTTTCGCCGCCGCAGAGGTGAAGTTCCCGTACTCCACAACAGAAACGAAAGATTTCAGCTGTTTAAAATCCATTGCCATCCCTCGAATCCAGGTTCCGACAACAATTGCATACTCAGGCGAAACTATCACAACTTGCGCCGGATTATCTACGCATTTTCCCTAGTCTCGGCCAAAAACCAATCAGTAGCGCTCCACCTCGACAACCCATTCGGGCTTTATTTCCCAAATCACGCCCACGTTGTTGTCCATATTGGCATTAGGGCCGTCGAACAGGCGATCCCAGCTGCGCAGGATCTTCTGCTTGAGGGCAGGGAAGTAGTTGCCCTTATCGGTCGAGATCAACTGCGCCTCATTGCCGATGCCCATCATCTTCAGCTCCTCGTTATGCCGGCGTTCGTCTTCGGCATCCTTCGGAAGATAGAAATAGTTGACGATGTAGCCCCATTTGTCGTAATCGATCAGGAAAACCCTCTCGCGCGGAATCTCCAAAGTGAGCGATATCATCCCCGGTGCCTTCCCCAAACGCTGCGCCTCGGTCATGGCAAGCCATACGGGGAATTCGGCATCTTCCGGAATACCCTCGATATACTGCCTGGAACGGTCGGTCAACCAGCGGTACAAGCTGATGTAGTAATCGGAGATGTCCATGTTCTTCGCTCGAACATACTCTTCCAGAACCCGGTACGTCCCCGTTTCACAGATCTCGTCCCAAACCTGCGGGACCTGCCTTGTCCATGCGGTGATGGTTTCTGCCATCTTTTCCCTCCCCTTTTTCCTTCGGATAACGCTCGAGCCTTCACCTGAAAGCGCGAAGCGTTCCCGTCGATCCTTCCCCTCAAAAGCGGCGCTATCACGCCCTCATCCTGCGCTCCCGCCTGTTTCCGTCAGGATATACCCAGCTCTGGCCGCTTCAAGCTTGCAGACTGCTTTTCGAGAACGGCTCCAGCCCCAATGACGCTTTCCCATCGAAGATGCCTCCCTGTCGAAGCGGGCGGCAATACAAGCTTCGCCACGCATCGATGATGCATGGCGAAGCTTTCGGGCTTATTCGACCGGGAACCCGGACCCGCTACCATGATATAGCATGCAAGTTGGGTCCAAGGAATTGGCTAGACGGTTTCGGTAACGCCCTCGGTCTCGATTGCCTTGGGCTCTTCTGCCTGCTCGACCTCGCCCGCTACGGCAGGATCGCTCTTCAGCGCCTTCACGATGGAAACCATCACAGCGAACATGACGATGATGAAGGGTGCCGCCGCCACGATGGAGATGGTCTGCACGGGCTTCAGTCCGCCTGCGATCAGAAGGCCGATCGCCATTGCCGCCTGGATAGCACCCCAGAGGATCTTCTTAGCGGAAGTGGGGTTCATGTCGCCATCGGAAGAAAGCATGCCCAGAACGAAGGTTCCGGAGTTTGCCGAGGTGATGAAGAAGGTGAGCAGCAGTACCAGCGTGATCACACACAGGGCGAAGCCGCCGAAGTAGTGGGGCAGGATGGTGAACAAGCCGGTTTCGGGAGCTGCCGCGATGGATGCCAGGGTATCCATGGAGACTTCACCGTTGATGCCCAGGGACAGGCCCATGGAACCGAAGACGCCGAACCACAGGATGGAAGCGACTGCAGGGACGACCACGACGCCGCCGATGAACTCTCGGATGGTACGGCCCTTGGAGATACGGGCGATAAAGACGCCTACGAAGGGTGCCCAGGCGATGAACCATGCCCAGTAGAAGATCCTCCAGCCCAAAGTCCAACTGTTGTCGCCGTATGCAGGCAGGTTCAGGCTGTCGAGGATAATGTTCTGCAGATATGCACCGGTGCCGGAAACGATGTTGTTCACGATGTCGATCTTGGGACCGATCAGGAAGCAGGCGGCAAGCACGAACACCGCAATGTAGAGGTTGATATCGGAAATTGCCTTGATGCCCTTTTCGATACCGGACACCGCAGAGGCGACGACGACGATAGTGACCAAGATAACGATGACGATCTGGACCAGCAGGTTGCTGGGAACGCCGAACATCATGTTCAAGCCGGAATTGATCTGCATTACGCCAAGACCCAGGGAGGTGACGACGCCTGCGATGGTGGCGAAGATAGCCAGGATATCGACGAACTTGCCGATGGGGCCACGAGCGCCCTTTTCGCCGATCAGCGGCTCAAGGCAGGTGCTGATCAGGCCGGGGCGGTTCTTGCGGAACTGGAAGTATGCCAGGGCCAGGCCGATGATGGCGTAGTTAGCCCAAGGCTGGAAGCCCCAATGCATGAAAGCAGACTTCATTGCGAAGGCAGCCGCTTCGGGAGTGCCGGGCTCGACGCCTGCGATAGGGGAAACGAAGTGGGAGATAGGCTCCGCAACGCCCCAGAACACCAGGCCGACGCCCATGCCGCAACCGAACAGCATCGCAAACCAGGAAAGGGTGCTGTATTCGGGCTTGGAATCGTCCGGGCCGAGCTTGATTTTACCGTACTTGCTGAACGCGATAACCAGAACGAAGACCAAGAATATAGCCATCGCGATCATATAAAGCCAACCAAAATCAGTAGTCAAGAAAGCGAAGGCTGCATTCGCGACAACCGAGAAGCTCTCATTGAAAACTACTGCCCAAAGTGCAACGCCAACGCACAGTACGAGCGAAATGACGAACACGGGGTTCATTTTCTCTTTCATTTTCCCTCCTTGGTCCAATCCTTCAACCTGATTGATTGCACCCATATCTTTCAATAGGCATTGGTTGAAGTAATCATTTCATAGAAAAATACAGCTAATCGTGATTATTTTCAATAAGCATTACGATAATTTATTATCGTGTTTAGTTTTTCCTACCGTTCACCAAATAGCATTCCATCATTAAGAATGATTCGTTAGAATAAAAACTAACAAATTGTGATTTGCGATTAGAAAACGTCATAGGATCGGGGGATCATTCAATGAGTCGAGCCAAGTACTCGCCAGAGAAGCAGCGCGCCATCATGGCAACATTCATCGAGGCCGCAACGGAGATCATCAACGAGAAGGGCATCGATTCCGTTTCCATCCGCAGCGTCGCTTCCCGTGCGGGATACAGCAGCGCAACCATGTACCTGTACTTCGACGACATCAGCCAGTTGATCGCCCTGGCATCCATCGGGTATCTGCGCGATTACACTGCCGAGATCTCGTCCAAGATGAACGACATCACCGACCCGAAGGAGCTGTACCTCTACACCTGGGAGGCTTTCTGCCATCACTCGCTCAAGCGCGCCTCCATCTTCATGAGGCTCTTCTTCAGCCGCAAGAAGAACTTCTTGGACGACATCGTGAAGAAGTACTATTCCATCTTCCCGCATGAACTGGACAACATCAGTTCCCATGCGCTTTCCATGCTCATGGCGGGGGATTTGTACGAGCGCAATATGAACATCCTGACTGCTTACGCCAAGGAAGCGGGATTCTCCGACCACAAGACGGAGATCATCAACGACATGACCGTCTGCTACTACCGCAGCTACCTGGAAACCGCATGCGAGACCGAACCCGACGAAGCGGAAATCGATGCGATGACCCAGCAGTTCCTGGAAGGCATCTCCTACCTGCTCTAGGACCCGCCTCTTCGCGCCCAGCGGAAACCGCGAAACAGCAAACCCCCTGCTCCTCGCTTGGAACAGGGGGTTTCTTCATGTCGGATTGCCGGCAAAATCATGACCACCCGCAAAGCGGGTGGTTTGCTCTTAGGGTATAACCCATGGA
>JBJEKU010000084.1:0-41056 GCA_051878795.1 Eggerthellaceae bacterium | reverse complement strand
ACACCGTCACGGTCGCCGATGACGACAACCTTCTTGTTAGCCAAGATGCTCATGTCGCCTCCTCTCATTTAATTCGTTACCGACAGTCATATGGTATGCCGCTTTCGCGGCCTGCACCTGAAGTAAGTAAAGGAAGCGACTTATGCGTAATGACGCTTGATCATTTCCTCTACGGCCTCGGGGGTTGCGTCCTCCTTGACCAGTTCGTCGATCTTCTCGCCGTTCTCGTAGATGGCAACGGTGGGCAGACCGGCGATGCCCTGGCCGATAGCAACGCGGCGTGCCTTGGAGGTGTTCATAGCGCAGAACTTGATCTTGTCGCCATAAACCTCGGCGAAGCCGTGTACGTGGGGCATCAGAGCTGCGCAGGGAACGCAACCGTCGCCATAGTAGTCAACCAGGACCTTGCCCTCAGCCTGCAGAACCTCGGGTTCGAAAGTCTTCTTATCTACCTCGAGCATCGTTATTCCTCCTCTTTCGTGTGATTTGAATGATGCCGGTTTACTTCTATTCGAAATGGAAGCCTATTCCATTTCAGACAGGTACTTCTCTGCCTGCATTGCGGCGATAGCGCCGTCTGCAGCAGCGGTGACGACCTGGCGCAGGCTCTTCTTGCGCATGTCGCCGACAGCCCAAACGCCCTTGACATTGGTTGCCATGTTCTCGTCGGTTACGACATAGCCGTTCTCCATGTCGATAACACCCTCGAACAGGCCGGTCTCGGGGATCATGCCGATGAAGCCGAACAGGCCGAAGATGCCGTCGTCTTCGTCAGCCTCGATGACGGTTACCTCGTCGGTCTTGACGTTGCGGACCCACATCTTGCCCAGCATGTTGGGGATGTCGCCCTCGTCGACCTTCTCGACGACGGTGTCCCACATGAAGCTGAGCTTCTCGTTCTTGAATGCCTTCTCCTGGATGGACTTGGCAGCACGCAGGGTGTCGCGACGGTGGATCAGGGTAACCTTGCGAGCGTACTTGGTCAGGTACATTGCCTCTTCTACTGCGGAGTCGCCGCCGCCGACGACGTATACCTCGAAGTCCTCGAAGAAGTTGGCGTCGCAGGTTGCGCAGAAGGAGATGCCCTTGCCGGTGAACTTGGCTTCGTTCTCGCAGCCGATCTTACGGGGATGTGCGCCGGTAGCCAGGATGATGGCCTTTGCGAAGTACTCTTCATCCTTGGTGGTGACGATCTTCTTGATGTCGCCTTCCAGCTCGACAGCCTTGACGGTTGCAGACAGACGCTCGCAGCCGAACTTCTCGCACTGTGCGGTCATGCGGGCGATCAGGCTGGGGCCGGACTCTTCGATGTCGACGCGCTGTCCGGGATAGTTCTCGATTTCGTCGGTGATAGCGATCTGGCCGCCATCCTGACCCTTTTCGACGATCAGGGTGTTGAGCCTGCTGCGGCCGGCGTACAGGCCTGCTGCCAAACCACCAGGGCCAGCGCCCAGGACGATTACGTCATATACCTTTTCCATTTAAATACCTCGTCTCTATCTGTCCGGCGGCCCGGCAGTTCCGCATTAGTGGACCGGAACGCCAAGCCACGACGGCAAACAACATTTGCATAATATCGCAATGATGTATCCGCTGCCATAATGACACTGTCAATTATTCGGCGGTAGGATGCATTATATACATTAAATGACAGTGATAATTAAATAAGTCAAGTTTTCCTATAAATGTTCCGAATAGAACCACGCGAGACGCCTTGTTTCCACAAGGCTATCGCAGGGGTATAATGTTGAATGCTTCGTGTCTGAGGCATCCCGAAGATGGCGAAGCGAACACTAATCGCGATTTAGAAAGAATGGGAGAACCGATGATCATTCTGGTTGTAAACGCTGGCAGCTCCACCCTGAAGTGCCAGCTGATCGACATGGACAACGAAGAATGCCTCATGAAATCCAATGCCGAGCGCATCTACGGCCCCGGCACCTTCATGAACGTCACCTTCCTGCCCTCTAAGAACAAGGAACACTTCGAGATGGAGGGCGCAAGCCACGCCGACTGCCTGGCCAAGCTGCTCGAAACCATCTTCGCAAGCGAAGAATGCCCCGTTAACTCCATCGATGACATCGCCGGTGCCGGCAACCGCATCGTTTCCGGCGGCGAATACTTCGACAGGTCCGCGCTGGTCACCGACGACACCCTGGAGAAGGTCAAGATCTGCGGCGAGCTGGCACCCCTGCACAACCCCCATGCGGCAGCCTGCATCGAGGCCCTGCGCGAAGTTGCCCCCAACCTGCCCCAGGTCCTGGTATTCGACACCGCATTCCACATCGCCGGCCTGCCCGAGAAGGCATACCGCTACGCTCTGCCCGAGAAGTACTACACCGAATACAAGATCCGCCGCTATGGCGCACACGGCACCTCCCATAAGTACGCCGCCGAAAAGGCCGCAGAGGTACTGGGCAAGAACGTCGAGGATCTGAACATCATCACCTGCCACCTGGGCTCCGGCGGCTCCGTGAGCGCCGTCGAGGGCGGTCGCTGCGTCGACACCACCATGGGCCTGACCCCGCTCGAGGGCATCCTGATGGGCACCCGTACCGGCTCCATGGACCCCGCAATCGTCACCTTCATCATGCGTCGCGACAACTGCACCCTCGATGAGATGGACGACCTGATGAACAAGAAGTCCGGCCTGCTGGCAATCTCCGGCCTTTCCAACGACATGCGCGAACTGGAAGAGGGCGCAATCGCAGGCAACGAGAAGTGCCGCCTGGCCCTGGATATGTACAACCGCTCCGTCCAGAAGGCGATCGGCTCCTTCTACGCCATCATGCCCCGCACCGACGCAGTCGTAGTCACTGCCGGTATCGGCGAGAACAGCGAGTTCACCCGTAGGGAGATCTTCGAGGGCCTCGAGCACATGGGCATGATCGTCGACCCCGAGAAGAACAAGGGCCGCGGCGGCGATCGCGTCATCTCCGCAGACGACTCCCCCGTCAAGATCCTGATCATCAGCGCCGACGAGGAGATGTGCATCGCCCGCGAAACCATGGCTCTGGTCTAATCCGGCCATACGCTTCGCAAGCAGCAAGTCATAAAGAAAGGGGCCGCATCGATGATGCGGCCCCTTTTTGGTTTCTATGGCGGAGACGTGTGCGAATCGAACACACCCAAGACGTTCTGCGCGCCCCGCAACGGCTTTGAAGGCCGCGGGCCCCACCAGGGAACCATCCGTCTCCGTAAGTGCAAAGGCATCCTATCACAAAGATTGAGCTGTGTCATTCTTTTTTTAATAATCCTGATAATTATTTGCCCGATTTCCCCTTTCTATTTGGGTTTCCAATCAATATGACACCTATTATCAGTAACTCCGATTATGGTTTGAAATACCGCCTTTTGAGACTTTCGTCTCATCCCTCGAAAAAGCAGCGGATGCATTTCGACTGCAAACGGAATACCCGGGCGAAGATCCCCGAGCACTTGCAAGGCAAGCCCCCGCCGCCCTCGTTCGCTTTCCCTCATCGCACCATCGACCTCCCACAACGAAGCAAAGACCTTGCAAAGAAGCGGCTGGGAGCATCCCCGAAGGGGTATCTATACAGAAAAAGCGCCGGTCTAAACCGGCGCTCTGAATTTCCTGGCGGAGAGATGGGGATTCGAACCCCAGATACGCTTTTGGCGTATACACGATTTCCAATCGTGCTCCTTCGGCCAGCTCGGACATCTCTCCGTTAAGTCGAATGCTCCATGTATGTCATGCAGCGCTAGTGATTATATAACAATCCGCAGATGGGCTGCAAGTACTTATTTTTCTTCTTTTTCCACCCCTTCGTCGGCAGCCTCCTTTGCGGCACCATCATCGGCAGCGGCATCATCGGCCGAATCGGCTTCGTCGGCAACTGCATCGGCAGCGGCATCATCGGCGGCGGCATCCGACGATTCCTGCCCGTCTTCGCCAGCATCATCCGAAGTTGCCACATCGTAGGAAAGGCCCTCGGGCATATCGTTCACCTGTATATCGGCCTCCTCCACGAAACTGTTGTACCAGTCGTTGTATGCCGAGGTCTTGAGGTTGTCATCGACGATCCCGCGAACATACTCGGTCAATTCCGCCGGAACCTGATCGATGGAAGTCACCGTTTCGGGGGCGGTGAAAACCTCGGTGCATTTGATGATATGGATTCCGTAGTCCGAGGTCACAAGGCCGCTCACCTGGCCCTCTTCCAAATCGGCAAGCGCTTCGGTGTATTCGGAGACGAAGGTGCTCAGCTGATCCCAGCCTACATCGCCACCGTTTTCCGCAGAAGCGGTATCGGTGGAGTACTGCTTGGCGGCTTCGGCGAAATCAAGCTCTCCGCTATTGATGCGGTTCAGCACATCGGTAGCCTGGGCTTCATCGCCGCTGCTGAACAGGATATGGGAAGAGCGCTTCGCTCCATCGAACAAGGGAGCATACTGCGCGAGGTATTCGACGACCTCCTCATCGGTTGCAGGCTCGGGAGCGTTCTCTTCGAGGACCTTTTCCTGAAGCTGCTGCTGGAGCATGGAGAGCTCGATTTCCTCACGGTATTCCTCTTCGGTCGTTCCGGCGGTTGCAAGGGCGTTTTCCCAAGCCTCATCGGAATCGAAATTAGCACGGGTGGATTCCACGCTCGCATCGACATCCGCCTTCGAAACGGTAATCCCCTCTTCCTGTGCCGCCTGCTTGACCAGTTCCTTGGATTCGTACATCTCGATTACCTGCTCCCTGATGGTCTCAGGGGTATAGCCGCTTGCCTCCATCCAAGAAGCCCACGCCTCATCGTCCTCCAGGCCGTTGTTCTTCCTGAAGTTCTCGATGTATTTCGTGACATCGTCTTCCATGATCTTCTCGCCGTTAACCGTTGCGGCAACGCCCCCGGTGAGGCCCGATTCGATCGAGCAGGATGCCAGACCGAGCAGGCAGGCCGAGGCGAACGCAAGCGAAAGCATTACGCAAGCAAGCTTCTTCGACTTCATGAGTGCACTTCCTCCAATAAAGCTGCGATTCGAAATCAACCCCGCTATTTTCCCATAGCCTCTATTCGCTCCGGCTTCTGCATAAGATACCCACGTTTGCTTCATATTAATCCATCGCCTCTCAGGCGTTTTCCGAGGCTGGCCTTACAAATCCTTTGCATGTTGCATATTATTCAAGCGAATATGCATATCAAGCCGGATCTCCGGTAAGGACTCCCTCGGACGGCGCACGCGAAGGCTGGTACAATCCCCTTCATGGAACACGGCAGCGGCATATACGATTTCGCCAGGAAGAGCGTCATCTCGCGCTTTTCCCAGCACATCCATGGAGCGGAATCGGGGCTTATCGCCGCGCTATTCGCCACTGCACCATCCCCCCAGGCGCAAAACGCGCTCGAAAAATCCGCCTTGGCGATAGGCTGGGGTTCGGAAGCGGTCTGCTTCGTGGAAACCGACATGCTCGAGCCATCGGACCTGCTGCAGATCGTCGAGGGAATGGACCCGGTCGCCGTAGTGCTCGCAAGCGCATCGTCTGCACAGGCGTTCTTCGCCGCCTACCATCTGCAGCCCGTTGAAGAAGAGCGCCTCAGCGTGCTCTGCCGCGAAGTACGCATTATCCCCCGCTTCGAAGAGCTCATGGAAACTCCCGATGGGAAGCAGCGCATCTGGGCGGCGCTCAAGACCCTGCCCCGTCCCTGATCCGAAAAGATCATGATCGCCGCATAGCAGGCGGTTCTTTCGGCACGGCTTCGCTCGCCAGGCTGAAGCCCTCAAGCAGAAACGCCGCCCGATAAGAGGCGGCGCTGCAACGATCCGGTAGGCCGGGCGATGCCATCCGGCAAACGGGCCCGACTGCGGGGGTACTAGATCTTGTACATGTAATCGAAGACGTCCTGGCGCTGGAGGGTGATCCGAACACCCAGCTTCTCGCCGTCTGCAGCAAGCTTTTCCTGGACCTCGTTGAAACCGGCGGTTTCGGTGTCGAGGGTGACCAGCATGGTCATGCTGAAGATGTCATCGAGCAAAGTCTGGCTGATGTCGTCGATGTTCGCCTTGCATTCGGCCAGGGTGGTCGCAACGGCGGCAACGATGCCGCTCCTGTCCTTACCGAGAACAGAGATTACGCAACGCATGGGATTCTCCTTGCTTGTCGAAAAAGCCGCTTCGCGCGCAGCGGCAGCGCCTTTCGGAAACGCAGCGCCCGAAGGCACTCAGGTCATTATACGTATCACAGGGCGCTATCGCACGCCCGAGGAGAAGATCAGGGAAAGCGCCTCGGAGCGGGTTGCCTGATTCCTCTTGAACGAACCCCTCACCGCACTGGTGGTGGTCTTCGAGCCCGGCTTCTTCACGCCGCGCATGCTCATGCACAGATGCTCGGCCTCGATCACCACGATCACACCCTGGGGCTGGAGCTGCTCCATCAGCGTATCGGCAACCTGGCTCGTCAGACGCTCCTGCACCTGCGGGCGCCTCGCATACACATCGAGCAGGCGCGCAAGCTTGGAGATACCGCAGATGCGCCCGCTTTCGGCGGGGATGTAGGCGATATGGGCCTTGCCGAAGAAAGGCGCCAAATGGTGCTCGCACATGGAATAGAAGGGAATGTCGCGCACCAGGACCATTTCGTCATGATGCTCATCGAAGGTGACCTCGAAGTACTCTTCGGGATTGCCGTACATGCCCGCAAAGCATTCGGCATACATCCGCGCAACGCGCTCGGGGGTCTTCTTCAGGCCCTCGCGCTCGGGGTCTTCCCCGATTCCCTCCAAGATCATGCGGACACCCTGCTGGATCTTATCCAGATCCATCCGGGCACCCGAAATGTCCAGTTCCTTTGCCATTCCATCTCCTTTCGAACGCAAGGGGAAGCCTAGGCTTCCAGCTCTATCGATACGGGGCAGTGATCGCTTCCCATGATATCGGCGAAGATGTGCGCCATCTGCACCCGTTCCGCCAATCGGTCGCTGACAAGGAAGTAATCGATGCGCCACCCCGTGTTGCGCTCGCGTGCGCGGCCACGGTAACTCCACCAGGAATACGCCCCTTCGGTTTCGGGATGCAGCATGCGGAAGGTATCCGAGAAGCCCGCATCCAGAAGATCGGTGAACTTCCCGCGCTCTTCGTCCGAGAAACCCGCATTGCCCCTGTTCGGGCCGGGGTTCTTCAGATCGATCTCGTTATGGGCGACATTGAAGTCGCCGCACATCACAACAGGCTTGGGCTCGGCCGTGTTGGGGCCTTCGGGGGTGGTTCCCTCCTCCAGGCCCTTGCAGAAATCGCGGAAGGCATCGTCCCATTCCATGCGATGGTCGATACGCGCCAACTCGTTCTGCGCGTTGGGGGTATAGACGTTCACGAACCAGAATTCGGGGAACTCGAGCGCGACGATCCTGCCCTCGGTATCCAGGTGTTCGACGCCCAAGCCATGGAGCACCCGCATGGGCTCGCGTTTGGTGAACACCGCGGTCCCCGAATAACCCTTCTTCTGGGCGTAGCTCCAGTAGCTCCGGTAGCCTTCGAACTCCATGTCGATCTGGCCTTCCTGCAGCTTGGTTTCCTGCAGGGCGAAGATGTCGGCGTCCAGCTGGCCGAAGATCTGGTCGAAGCCCTTCTTGGCAATCGCCCGCAATCCATTGACGTTCCATGACACCAGCCTCACGGGATGCACCTCCTACGAAAACGAAGCCGCCCGACTTGCACGCTCGTCGGACGGCTTGGGAATACTTGCTGCTCCAGCCCTACACGTTCTTGGTGCTGAAGGGGTTCAGGCTCTTCTTTTTCTTTTCCGCTTGAATCGCCTTGCCCTCGCGGACCGCCTTGATGTCCTGGGCCCTCGCGTCCTTCTCGATGGCTTCCTTGCGTTCGGCCGCCTCCTGCTGGCGCCTGCGCTTGGTCGCCTTGGACTTATCTTCCCTCAGCTGCTGCGCGTACCTGGTACGCATCCTGCTGAGCTTGAAGACATCCACCAGAACCGCGGCAATGAGCATGACATCGCCGATGATCACGACGGCGATGGCGACAGGGCCCGCGTCGAAGAGATTGCGCGCCAGAAGGCCGACCAGGGTGAGCACGACGGCGACGATGATGGAGATCATCCACAAAGTGTGCCACTTCTTGTATTCGGGAGTGTCTGGATGCTGAAGGCGCTTGGGGTTTTCCTGCAGGTTCTTCTTCTTGGAATTCGCGTTGGAATTCTTCTTTCCCCCGAAAAGGCCCTTCTGGGGTTCGGACTTGGTTTCCATATGCACGCTCGAGGCAGCCTTCTTGACGGGCTTTGCCGAAGCCGCGCTCTTGCGGGTCACGCCCTTGGGCTTGGTCTCCTCCTGATAACGCTCGTTCATGGGATTGCGAGTACTCATCGGACACTCTCCTCTGCCGCCCTCATACGGAAAGCGGCGCTACTATCGAAAATTGCCGTCCAATCAATATATCAAAAAAACGCCCGTTTCCCCAGCCGAAGGGGAAACGGGCGACAAACGCATAAGGCAAGGGAAATTTTCGGGCAACTACCTCTGGAACTTCTCCCCGGTGATGATTTCATATGCCTGGATGTACTTCTCGCTGGTCTTGCGGATGACATCTTCGGGCAGGCGCGGAGGCGTCCCAGCGAAATCCCAGTTCTCGAGCAGCCAGTTGCGCACGAACTGCTTGTCGAAGCTCGCCTGCTCCTCGCCCTCGGCATAGGACTCGACCGCCCAGAAGCGGCTGCTGTCAGGGGTGAGCACCTCGTCGGCGAGGATGATCTTACCGTCGACCTTGCCGAACTCCAGCTTGGTATCGGCGATGATGATGCCCCTTTCGGCCGCATGGCTGGCAGCGCGGTTGTAGACTTCCAGCGTGAGGTCGCGGATGGCAGCGGCGTCTTCCTCGCCCAGGATCTGGGCACAACGCTCGTAGCTGATATTCTCGTCATGGTCGCCGATCTCCGCCTTGGTGGACGGGGTGAAGATGGCCTCGGGCAGCTTGGAGGAATTGACCAGGCCGTCGGGAAGCTTGATTCCGCACACGGTTCCATCCTTCTTATAGGACTTCAGTCCCGAACCGCTCAGATAGCCTCGGACGATGCATTCCACGGGAAGCATGTCGGCCTTCTTCACCAGCATGAACCTGCCGCGCAGGTAATCGGAATACTGCTTGAATTCTTCGGGCAGATCCTCCACATCGGTGCTGATGATGTGGTTGTCGACAACACCCTCCAGGAGCTTGAACCAGAAGACCGAGATCTGGGTGAGGACCTGGCCCTTGTAGGGGATCTCGTCTTCCAGGATGTAGTCGAATGCCGAAATGCGGTCGCTTGCGACCAAAAGCAACCTGTCTCCCAAATCGTACAGGTCGCGCACCTTGCCCTGCGCATCGGGGCGAAGTTCCATCTGCGTCACAGCTGAATCCTTTCAATCTTGCATATGAAGAGGATGCGGACGACCGAGGAACGGCCCGCATCCCGGTCCAACATCATCGATCCTGATCCGTGCGGTCTATCTTGTAGGTCTCGTGCCCGGATGCCCACGGCGCCATGGGCCTGGCATCTTTCAGGCTTGCGGATTCGGATTGCCCGTCCCTCCCAGCCAAGCGCCTGCGCTGCTTCTTCCTCTGCTGGGCGACGTGTTCTTCATCATACAACGGAATATAGACGGTGAAGGTGGCGCCTTCGTTCGGCTTGCCCTCGACGCGAATCCATCCGCCATGCTGCTCGACGATTTCCTTCACGACGGAAAGGCCCACGCCCAAGCCGCCGGCTTCGCGGGTACGCCCTGCTTCCGCCCTCCAGAAGCGGGAGAAGACCATCTTCGCCTCTTCCTCGGAAAGGCCGATGCCCGTGTCCGCCACGGAAATGGAGCCCATCCGCTCGCCGCGCTTGACGCTGACGGTGATGCTTCCCTCGGGGGTGTAGCGCACGGCGTTGGAGATGAGGTTCGCCGTCGCCTGGCGGATGTAGTCGGGATCGCCCCAGACGTACACATCGGGATCGGCATCGTAGTACAGCTCGAGGCCCGAATCCTTGACGAAGGCCTCATGGGTGGAGATGAGGCCGCTGATGAGGTCGCCCACATTGACGACTTCCTCCTTCAGGCGCACGCCGCCGCTTTCCAGGCGGGAGAGCTTCAGGATCGCATCGACCAGGCGGGAAAGCCTCTGCACTTCGGAGTTGATCGTCTCCAGGCGCTCCTCGTCCGCCTCGAACACGCCATCGAGGATAGCCTCGACGGTAGACTGGATGGCCATGAGCGGGGTGCGCAGCTCGTGGGCGACGTCGGTCGTCAGGCGCCTTTCGAGCTGCCTGTCCTTCTGCACCGATTCGGCCATGACGTCGAAGGTCATGCCCAGGTTGGAGATCTCGTCGTCGCCTTCCAGATTCGTCCTCGCCGAGAGATCGCCCTCGCCCACCGCCTTCGCGGCGCGGGTGATCTTGTTGATAGGATCGACCAACGACCTGCCGAATAGGATGCCCACGATCATCGCGATGCATACGGCGATGATGGTGGCGTAGATCATCGCCTGGTAGCTATGGTTCTTGAATTCCTGGTCGGCTTGGGTGAGCAGGGTGTTGGAGCCGTATACCCACACCTGGACCGCGCCGACCACTTCGTCTTCAGGAGTGACGATATCCGCCGTCGCCAGCGACTCCTTGCTGGTAGGCGCAAGCGATATCTCGGCCATAGACCCCATGGTCCTGGAATCGTCGTAGAGCACATCGCCGTGCGCGTCGACCACGCGCACGCCGATGCTCTCGTTGACATCATGCGCCGAAGAGGCCGGGTCGAGGGCCCCCGCATACCAGTGGCCGCCGGATGCGGAATAGCGCGCACCGATGGCCTGCGCCGTGGTCTCGGCGATATTCTGCATGTTTTCCCTGGTGTAGGTCTGGAAATGCTGCTCCCAAACATAGGAGAGCACGGCGATGGACACGAGCGCCGTCATGAAGGAAACGAGCGCGAAGGCGAGGATAACGCGCATCGAGTACGTGATACCCTGGCCCCGCGCCCCATCTTCCTGCTCGTATCCGCCGCGACCGAAGCGGAATTCGGTCGACCTGGTGTCTATCGAGAAGCGCTTTGCTTCATCGTTCTTCTTTTCCTCTGACTGCATAATCGGCCGCTGACGGGCTTCCCCAATCCCTTAGAGCTGCTTGGTCGGATCCTCGAAGCGGTATCCGACGCCATGAACGGTGTGGAGCCACTTGGGATTATGGGGGTTGTCTCCGATCTTGGCGCGCAGGTTCTTGACGTGGCTGTCGATGGTGCGCTCATAGCCCTCGAAGTCGTAACCCAAGACTTTCTCCACCAATTCCATACGGGAATAGACCCTGCCGGGATAGCGGGAAAGGGTGGTGAGGAGCTTGAATTCGCTCGCGGTAAGGTTCACTTCCTTGCCGGAAACGAGCACCTTGTGGCCGGAGACGTCGATGGCGAGCTCGCCGAATTCCAGGACCTCGCGCTGGGGTTCGACGTCGGAATGGACGCGGCGCAGAAGAGCGCGGACTCGCGCGACCAGCTCGCGGGGGCTGAAGGGCTTGACCAGGTAGTCGTCGGCACCCAGCTCGAGGCCGATGATGCGGTCTTCCACCTCGCCCTTCGCCGTCAGCATGATGATGGGCACATCGGAATTATCGCGGATAGCACGGCAAACGCGCTCGCCGGGAACGCGGGGAAGCATGAGGTCGAGCACCACCAAGTCGAAATGATGCTTGGCGAATTCCTCTAGAGCCTCCTGGCCGTCGCCAACCGCGGTAACCCAGTAGTTCTCGCGCTCCAAGTATGCCGCCACCGCGTCGCGGATGGTCTTCTCGTCTTCCACCAGAAGGATGCGTCGGGTTTCGTTGCCCATTTCCTGCTCCTTTCGATTTCGATCCAAGCGCAACGGCAGGGCGCCGGTTGCGCATGCAAGATTATAGGGCGCCGCAGCCATTGCCTGTCCGAGCCGTCATCCGCCCGTTGTAATTTCCAGATTATTCTAGCAATTGCCCCGCCCCCGCACCGAAAAGCCCCTCTTGAATGACACAATATTCCCGAAAGAAAGACATGGCCCATCCATCAGGGCATCACAGGAAAGCGACCAGGATATGCCGACGAAACGAAAGCCGGGCAGCAACGGAGCCAATACGGGCAAAAGCCGCCCGAGCGTGAAGAAGAAGGCGCGCACCGCGCGGCCGGACGAAAGGCGGACTCCCAAGGCAAAGCAGGACGCCACCGCAAAACGGGAAACAGAAAAACGCCCGAAGCCGCGCGCCGACGCAGGGAATCGCCGCGCCCGCCAACTGGAACAGCTCAAATCCCGGCAGAGGCCCTCGCTTCTCAAAGATGAGGAACAGCGCTTCCAGAACATCACCCTGGACGTCGAAGGCAGGAAGGTCGTCCTCACACGCCGCCATTTCCTCTACGGCGCCCTGGGAGCAGGAGCCGCTGCGATCATGGCAGCGGGCGCCGTGCTCACCGACGACGATGGAGGCCAAGGCAGGGATGGCATCGCGGTCGACCAGAAGAACGTCCTTCAGATCGACGACCTGGAGGAAGCCGAAAGGGATTCCTGCCTCACCCTGCTCGCAGAGCACACCCTCCCCTCCCAGACCCTGGTCTGGGCCGGCGGCGACGGCATCGCCTGCTGCCTCGCCCCTACCGACCAGGCGAGCCCGCTGACCCGCGTATTCATCCTGGAAACCTCCACGGGCATCCAGTCCACCATGCTGGAAACAGCCCAGGGGCAAAGCGAGGGCTTCGAGGTCTTCGACGCCCGCGCATGCGCAAACGGCCTCGTCTGGGTGGAGGCGAACGTAATGGAGGGCAGGTGGCGCATCCTCGCAGCACCGCTTTCCCAAGACCTGTCCTTGGGCGATTCCCGCGTGCTCGACGAAGGCGGCCCTGAAAGCGAGACCCCTTCCATCGCCGCTGCGGGAGGTTGCGCCTGGTGGCAGGTCAGACCCCGGATTCCGGAAGAAGAAGACGCCGACGAAGGCAGCTCCATCCTCAGAAGGGCGGGCTTCTCTTCCGGAAGCGCGGAAGACGTCTGGGTTTCGAAGGGCAGGGCGGCATGCCCGGTCACCGCTTGCGAGGGAGGCGTCGCCGTCGCCGTTCGCAGCAGCGAACGCGATCGCGCCTTCGACCTGCTCATGTTCGGGAGCAAGGGCACCGCAGCATCCGACAGCCTGGAGCTGCCCTCCGGGATGGAACCCTGCGCGATCGGATGGGGCTCGAACGGGTTCTCGTTCTGCTTCGAGGGCATCTACGACTACGGCGGGGGTATTTCCGATCTGGGAACCTACACCCCCGCAAAACCCCATCAGACCGGCCAGGGATACGACGGGCTGGCATGGTTCCATTTCGGACGCACGCCCCAATGCGGCCCCTGCTGGTGCGAAGACGATTGGTTCATGGTCAAGTCGACCGTTTCGGTCTGCGCAGTCAACCTGGAGAAGGGGATCTACTGCTCGCTGGGAACCGAAAGCGGATGCGCCGAATGGGGCGATTACCTCTGCAGCTACGGCACCTGCCCGACCGTGGTCACCGCCATGCAGATCGACCGGGGATCATCGGACGGCCAGAACACCGGCTGGACCCTTGTCCGCGTATGGCAACCGGGCGCAAGCCAAACCCAAGCCTAGCATACGATCGGGAATAGCAACGGAGGGACGGGCAGCTGCCCGTCCCTCCTCGTTTTCAAGGGAGTCCGATCCCGCAGATCGCCGGATTCCGAAAATCCACCTGAAAGGAAATCGGCTTGCAAGATATCCGGCAGGAAACCGATTCCGCAAGCGCTTCGACCCTGAAGCTAGAATTCCAGCTTCTCCAAGCGGTCGAAGACGATGTCCTTGCGGGACAGGAAATCCCAGGGATCGAAGATCTGATCCAGGACCTCTGCGGACAGGGTGCACTCGGGGTCGGCCTCCAGGCGCTCACGGTAGGTGGGGCCGGGCTTTGCCTGCTGGACATCATGCCAGGTATCCATCGCGTTGCGCTGGACGATCACATATGCGTCCTCGCGGGTGATGCCGATGTTCACCAGGGCGAGCAGGACCTTGCTGCTGAAGATGAGGCCGCGGGTCTTATTCAGGTTGGCCATCATCGCATCGGGATAGGTCTGCAGGCCATCCAGGATCCAGCGCAGCTTCTCGGCGATGTAATCGAGCGCGATGAAGCTGTCCGCCATGGCGATGCGCTCGGCGCTGGAATGGCTGATGTCGCGTTCGAACCACAGGGCAACGTTATCGTATCCCACCTGGGCGTTCGCCTTGATGGTGCGAGCCATGCCGCAAACGCGCTCGGCGGTGATGGGATTGCGCTTGTGGGGCATGGCGCTCGAGCCCTTCTGGCCCTTCTTGAAAGGCTCCTCCGCCTCGATGACATCGCTTTCCTGAAGCAGGCGCACTTGCATGGCGATGTATTCCAGGCTGGATGCGGTGCATGCGAGCGCGCTCATCACCTGGGCATGACGGTCGCGTGCGATGACCTGGGTGGACAGCGGATCGGGAGTCAGTCCCAGATGCTCGCAGACGTATTCCTCGACGAAGGGATCGATGCTCGAGTAGGTTCCCACGGCACCGGAGATGGCTCCGGTCGCGATTACCTCGCGGGCCTGCTGCAAGCGGACCTGGGCGCGCTTCATCGCCCACGCCCAGTTGCCGAACTTCATGCCGAAGGTCATGGGCTCGGCATGGATGCCATGGGTGCGGCCGCAGCACAGCACGTCCTTGAACTCGAAGGCACGGCGCTTGCAAATCTCGCCGATGGCGACCACATCGTCCAGGATGATGTCCAGCGCCTGGGTGATCTGGTAGCACAGCGCGGTATCGCCCAAGTCGGAGCTGGTCATGCCGTAATGGACCCAACGGCTGGGCTTTTCCTGCCCTTCGGGGATGTCGGCGTCGATATATTCCGCCATGCAGGTAAGGAAGGCGATGACATCGTGATTGGTCACCGCCTCGATCTCGTCGATGCGCTCGACGGTGAAATCGGCATGCTCGCGGATCCAGGCAGCCTCTTCGCGGGTGATGCCCGTTTTTCCGAGCTCGGCCTGGGCTTCGCATGCCAAAAGCTCGATTTCCTTCCAGATGGCGAACTTGTTCTCGTTCTGCCAGATCCTGCCCATTTCCGGGCGGGTATAACGCGGAATCATGAATCCCTCCTAAAAACGACGCGCCCCATCGGGCGCGGTGAATGCCACCTCGGATGATTTTACCGAAAAGACGCGCGAAGACAGGCGGCGCAAGCGGGATGGCAGGCGCCTCCACCCGACACGCACGGCCTAGAGCGCCTTGAAGGCGGCGGGCACCGTATCCATCCTATCGGCATACGCCGCCACGACCACGACATCCCCGGGGTGGAGCACGGTTTCGGAATCGATGATCTCCATCTGGTCCTCGTCATCGCGGGACACCGACACCATGAGGCACCCTGCAGGCAAGACCACATCCACCGCCGGGACGCCCTCTTCGTTGCTATGGTGCCTCATGCGCGGGACCGTGACCTCCTTCAGTGCCACGTTTCCGTGGGTCAGGCTGCTCAATACGCTGATGCCGCCCAGCATGGCCTCTTCCTCGATCATCGTCGCGATGAGCGTGGTAGCCGAAACGCACTCGATGCCCACTTCCCTGAAGATGCGCAGGTTCTTGGGACTGTTCACACGGGCAATGCATCGGGGAACCCCGAATACCCTCTGGGCGATCTCGCACGCCATCAGGTTGGTGTCGTCCTGGCCGGCAACGGAGACGAATACGTCGGCTTTACGGATGTCGGCATCCTCCTGGTAACGGGACATGCAACCGTCCCCTTCGATAATCAGGAACTTTCCGCTCAAGACGGCGGAAAGGCGGCTTGCGGTCGCCTCGTCCTGCTCGATGATCGCAACCTCATTGCCGATGCGCAGCATGATGGAAGCCAGGTACTCTCCGATCTTGCCGCCGCCTACGATGACGATGTACATGCGCCCCCCTATGCCTGGATCCATCGGTCGAAATGGGAGATTTCGGAATGCCTCACGCACACCAGCACGGAATCCCCATGATGCAGCACGCTCTTGCTCGAGGGCACGGAACTCAGGCGCCCGTCCGCCCTGGAAAACGCGACGATCTTGATATCATGCGCCTTCTCCAGCTGGGATACCGGGACGGTTTCCAGGTTGTTGGAGCGCAGGTCGATGGAGAATTTCATGATCTCGAAGTCCCCGAAGGTTCCGATACGCGACCCTCGGCCCGAAGACACCTTGACGAACATATCCTCGGCAACGAGCGTCGTCCCGCATACGTAATCCAAGCCCAGCTGCTCGTAGGCGCGCTCATGGGAAGGGTTGTACAGGCGGCAGATGACATGCGGCACATGGAACAGTCGCTTCGCGACCTCTGCCACCATCAGGTTCGCATTGTCCCTCTGCGTTACGGCGCACACGCAATCTGCGGTTTCCACGCCCGCCCTGATAAGGGTGTCCTCATCGAAGCCCACACCTTGGACAACCGATCCGTTGAAGAAGCGCCCAAGGGACGAGAACGATGCGGGGTCCTTATCGATGACGCATACGTTGTGCTTGTTCTCGGAAAGCATGCTCGCCAGCTGCGAGCCGACGCGCCCGCACCCGACCACGATAATGTTGCTGCTCATCAGCTTCCTTTCGACAACGCAGAAGTATAGCCGAAACCGCATCCCGCACCCTCGGGCGGGCTATCGTGCGGACCCTTCGCGGCAAACGGATGTCATTCGGGCCTGATCGCCAGGGCGGCTATCGTATACAGGACGATCACCGTCAAAGGGAAGGCGACGAACAGCAGCAGCACGATCAGGCGGACGAAACCCGATTTCACCTGCCGCGACGCGGCGATTCCCCCGCACACGCCCGCAATCCTGCGGTCGGTCCTGCTCGTGAAGACCGGACGTTTCACCTTGGGATGCACCAGAGCATCGAGGGAGCTCCTCCCCAAGGTGCTTGCCAAGCACGCCGCGAGGATGATGATCGCGAAGGGAAATACCGCGACCAGCGCAATATGGGCGCTATCCACCAACCGATGCCACCAGGGCACCCGGAAATACTCGAATGCCATCCCGATCGCCCCCGCAGCGACCAGGGCGCCCCCTACCGCGATGGCAACGCGGTTTCTCTGCGGGTAATCGGAAAAGCTCTTCATCTACCACACCCCGATCTCAACGAAGGAGGACCCGAAGCCCACTGCGCCCGCAAGGAAGCCGGTGGGGCCGGGAACCGAGCAGAAGACTACACCTGCCACACAGAATCCCGCGAACAGCAGGAGCGCAGCAACGGAGAACCCTGCGAGGCCCGTCGCCTTCCAGATGATCACGCTTCCGACGGCCATTGCGAGCAGGGGCCAGCACTGGCTTATCCAGGCAAAGCCGTTCATCGCAATTGCGCCGGTAGTGTTCAGCAGCAGCACGACGCCCATGAGGATGAACATCGCCCCGTCGAAGAAGGCATCCATCCGGTACCCTTCACGGCCTGGAATCACCATGCGCACGATTCCGGGGGCCACCACGCCCAAAGGCCAGAACTGGATAGGCGTAAGCACGGGAAAGAAAAGCGACAGCACGACGCAGAAGAAGACCACCACGGCGATTATCCCCACCACCAAGGCAACCACCACGAAGCCTGTCGTATCGTGGGGTTCGCGTACCTCCTCGACACCGGGTGCGGGAGGCGGTGCCGGGGGTTCATTGGCAGCATCGGTACGGCGGCGCGCCCTCGAATCGGCGTCCGTTGCCGGCGGGACCGCGTCGGACGGAGCATCGGGCCTCACATCCACCGCACGGTCTTCGGCCGGGGATTCGGGAAGGATCAGCCACAGCACCACATAGCCGAGAACGAAGACACCGGCAGACACCAGGGCAAGCGCGACGAAGGCGAACCTGAGCACGCCTACATCAAGGCTCAGGCATTCGGCAAGCCCCGAGCATACGCCCGCGATGATGCCATCGTCGGTGCGCTGAAGCTTTCCGTTACCGAATTCCATCGCCCTCCCTTTCCGGCTGCACTGGCGAACACACGGCATGATAGAGCTTATCGCCTTGCAGGCTTCCCAGGGCAGCACCCTGGAGAACTGTTGACTGTTTGTAGGCCACCTCGGAAAAGCTACCTGTAGTAACGGTAATGCGCTGCACAGCAGCCCTCCGAGCTGACCATGCACGGACCCACGGGGTTTTCAGGGGTGCAGGCCTTCGCGAACAAGGGGCATTGCGACGGGGCCATCGCACCGCGCAGGATATCCCCGCACCGGCACCCCGCATGCTCGCGGGTGGGCTCGACCTCAGGTTCGAAGCGCGCCATGGCATCGAAGGCCGCATATTCCGGACGGATACGGTAACCGCTTCCAGGGATGGAGCCCAACCCCCTCCAATCCACCGTGCAGGTCTCGAAAACCTCCTCGATCGCGGCAAGGGCGACGGGGTTCCCCTCGCGCATCACCCCGCGCGAATACGCGATTTCCACCTCGGCACGGCCTTCCTTCAGCTGGCGCAGCAGCATGGCGATGCCCTGGAGCACATCCACGGGCTCGAAGCCGGTGATGACGCCTGGGATCCCATGCTCTTCGGCGAGGAAGCGGTAAGGCTCCACCCCGATGATGGTGCTCACATGGCCGGGCAGGATCAGCGCGTCCACCTTGAGCGCAGGGTCCCCCACAATGGCCTCGAGCGCATTGGGCATGTTCTTGTGGGCAACGTAGACGGAAAAATTCTCCAAGCCCTCCGCCTTGGCGCGTTTGATGGTCATCGCAACCAAGGGGGTTGTGGTCTCAAAGCCCACGCCTACGAAGACCACCTGCTCCTGCGGGTTCTTGCGGGCGTAGGCAAGAGCATCGAGCGGGGAATAGACGATCTCGACCCTTGCGCCGGCAGCCTTCCGTGCAAGCAGGCTGCTCGTCGACCCGGGAACGCGGGTCATGTCCCCGAAGGTTGCTATGGTCACCCCGGGGATACGGGAAAGCGCGATCACCGCATCGACATCGCGGTTGGAGGTGACGCACACCGGGCAGCCCGGCCCGGAAAGCAGGCGCACCCCTTCGGGCATGAGCGCACGGATGCCATTGCGGGCGATGGCGACGGTATGCGTCCCGCATACCTCCATGAGGTTGGCCTGCCCGACATCCACTTTCCGTATGTATTCGATGAGGCCGCGCGCCAGCTCGGGATCCTTGAAGGATGCAAGGCACTCCCTCATCCCGTTTTCGATGCCGCCCGTCATGCTAGGCCCCTTGGCCGAGCTCGAGCAGCTCGGGCATCTGCCTGACCAGGTCCAAGGTCTCCTCGGCATAATCCGGGTCGACTATCTCGATGGCGAAGCCCGCATGGATGAGCACATAGTCCCCCACCTTCGCATCGGGCGTAAGGTCGATAGAGGCATCGCGCATGACACCCAGCACGGATACCTCGACGATGTTATCTTCCTTTATTCGAACGATCTGCGCGGGAATCGCCAAACACATAGGACACGCCTTTCTGAGAACCGGTTTTCGGGCAAGATTACAGGCTCTGCGCCGCCACGACGGCCTGCCCGTAGGATATTCCGCCGTCATTGGGGGGCAGTTCGCGGTTGATGGCAACCGTATACCCGCACTCCTCCAACTTAGCAAGGCAGTGCTCGAGCAGGTAGCGGTTCATGAAGACCCCGCCGGAAAGAATCACCGTGGTTATCCCGTACATGGCCTCCACCATCTGCGCCTGCAGAAGCACCGCATCGACGATGGCGTCATGGAAACGGCGCGCGATAAGCGCACGGTCGATGCCCGCAGCGACATCGTCGAGCATCGCCTGGAACAGGGGTGCGGGATCGAGCATCAGAACTGACGTATCCTGGGCAGTGCCCCCTTCGTTCGCCACGTTCTTCACCACATCGATCCTGTACGCCTCCGGGGCAAGGTCCTCACCCGAAGGAGCGCAGTCCGCTATGGACGCCTCCAACAGCAGGGCGCCCTCTCCCTCGTAGCCGGGCTCATAGCATACGCCCAGGATGGCTGAAGCGGCATCGAACAAGCGGCCCATGCTGCTGGTGTAGGGACAGTTCAAGCCCTGCTCGATCATCTGCTCGCACAAGGGCGCCTTGGAACCCATCTTCTCGACAAGCGGACGCGCCGCAGGATGATCCAGCAGGTCGAAAGCCCAAAGGGCACCGAAAGCGCATCGGGTCAAATCCCTGATCGCAGCGCTCCCCCCGGGCAGCGGGAAATACGCAAGGTTCGCGAAACGCTCGAACGCCTTGAGGTTGGCGATCATCACCTCGCCGCCCCACAGGCAGCCGTCCTTACCGAAGCCGGTCCCATCGAATGCGATGCCGCAAACCGCACCATCCAGGCCGTTTTCCGCCATAACCGACGCGATATGGGCGTGATGGTGCTGGACCTCGGTCAAGGGAAGGCCCTGGGAGCGCGCCCATTTCCCCGTCAAGTATTCGGGATGGTCGTCGCAGGCGATCCGCGCGGGGCGGATATCGAACAAAGCCTGGAAGGTCTCGCGCGCCTCGTTCCATGCGTCGTTGATCTGGGGGCTTTCCATGTCCCCGATATGCTGCGAGACGAAGGCCTCGCCCGGACGAGCCAGGCAGAAGGTGCATTTCTGTTCGGGGCCGGTTGCCAGAAGGGCGGGCTCGCCGCCTTCCAGATACGGGAAGGGCACGGGGGTCGGCGCATATCCACGGGCACGTCGGATCATCTGGATGGTCGCACCGGCGCTTCCCGCCTGTACCACGCGGAGCACGGAATCATCGTAGCGGGCGAGGATCGGCCTGTCGTTGCCCAAGAACGCATCGGCGATACCTGCAAGGACCCCGTATGCGGAAATATCGTCGGTCTCGATCGGACGCGCGCACGCATTGCCGGAAGTCATCACCAGCATGCCGTCGAAGTCGTGCATGAGCAGGTACTGCACGGGGCTTGCAGGAAGCATGACGCCCAGCTCGGCAAGGCCGTCGGCGATTCCCTCGGGCACATCCGCGCCAGTCCTCTTGCGAAGCAAGACGATGGGGCGCTGCGGGCTCTCTAGCAGATGCGCCTCCTCCGGACCCACCTCGCACAGGACGTGTGCCGCCTCGACATCGCGCACCATGACGGCGAAGGGCTTCGTGGGCCGCCTCTTGCCATCTCTCAGACGCGAAACCGCCTGGCTGTTGCGGGCATCGCAGGCAAGATGGAAGCCCCCCAGCCCCTTCACGGCCAAGATACCGCCCTCGCGCAGCAGTGCGACCGCCTTGGACAGGATGCCATCGCTCTGCGCGCGCGTGCACCCCCAAAGGACGCGATCATCCGCCCGGGTATCCTCGATCGCCGGATCGAAGGCGCTTCCAGGACATTCGGCATAGCTGATGGAGGGGCCGCACTCGAAGCAGGCATCGGGTTGTGCGTGGAATCGCCTGTTCGACGGGTCTTCGTATTCCCGAGCGCAGTCTTCGCACATAGGGAATGCATCCATCACCGTCTTGCAGCGGTCGTACGGAAGATCCTCGATGATGGTGAAGCGCGGACCGCAGTTCGTGCAGTTTATGAACGGATAGCGAAATCGGCGGTCTTCGGGATCGAGCAATTCCCTAGCACAGTCTTCGCAAATGCCCAGGTCGGGGGAAACCAAGGTGCTCTTCTCGCAGTCACCATCTTCGGAGAAGCGGATCTGGAAGTCCCGATACCCCTGCAGCGGTATCTCCTTCATGTCGATTTTCTTCACACGCGCGGATGCGGGGGCGTTCTGGGCGATTTCCAGCACGAAGCCATCGAGCAGTTGGGATTCGCCCTCGGCGTGGATGGTCACGCCATCAGGGGCATTGAGCACCCAGCCGTTGATCAGATTGCGTTTTGCAAGGCGGTACACGAAGGGACGGAAGCCCACTCCCTGCACTATCCCCATCACGTGGATTTCAAGCGCTTCGACCATATTGCCACCTACTCGCCAACACAGCGGGCGCCCCGAAGAGCGCCCTTTCCGATTTCTTTTCCCTGATATCGTATCGCAATGCGCGCTATGCGCCCACAGCCCGCGCCACCTTCTGGATAAGCGCCGCCAACTGCCGCATGGTCGCACCCGAATTATCCGGAAGATGGATATGGACGCAACGCCTGCCCCTGCCCGAAAGCGTCATCAAGTCGCCTTCGGCCTGCGCCTTCGCGAGCGTCGCCAGGCTGGGAGCCGGGGCCCTCAGAAGGGGGATATCCTTCAGCTCGTCTGCGGATAGGATCAGGAACACGCCGTTATCCGGCCCTCCCTTATGCAGCTGTCCCGTGGAATGCAGGTAACGGGGTCCGATTTCCAGGCAGGACACCACGCCGAACTCCGCCGCCATGCTGTGCCTGATGATCTCCAGCGCTTCCCTTCGGCCCTCTCCCGTGAAGGGAAGGAATGCGTTGAGGGAGAAATAATCCCCTGGCTTGATGCTTCCGAGCAGCTTCTCGAGCGCCCCTTCCAAATCCTGCGGGCCCTTCATCGCCTGGCCCAGGCGCACTTCGACATCGCCCATCGCAATGCCGCACAGGTCCTTCTGGATGAAGTCGGGCGCGATATGCCCACTGCGCAGGACTTCGAGGGTGGCGGCCTTCGCAGAAGCCACATCGGGCTGGTCGAAGGGGCAGACGCCCATCAGGTACCCGCACATGGCGATCGCGTATTCCCACATCACGAAATGACCCGCCAGATCGCAGACGTTCTCGATGCGGTAATTCAGACGCGGGATACCCGGGTTCAGATACGCCATGCTCATCTCGAAGTTCTTGCGCTCGTCCCACAGGTCGGTTTTCGTCCTGTACGTGACGATCACGCCATCGCCATGGTCTTCGTTGAACATCAAGGGGTCGGTTTCGATATTGGGAAGGATGCCCTTACCCTCCTTGCCCAGGCTCTCCGCAACCAGCTGCTCTATCCAAAGGCCCAGGACGCGACCTCGCTTGGGCGCCAGGAAGCATACCTTGTCCCGGCCCTTCGTGTAATTGTCGTACAGGAAGCCCGCAAGCTGGACTGCGGGATTGTCAGGGGAATCCATGCTGCAGAGCCGTTCCGCCTCGCATGCATGCTCCATGAATTCCCTGATATCGATTTCCGCCAGCGCCGCGGGCAGGAGGCCGAAGACCGAGAGCGCGCTGAAGCGCCCGCCTACGGAAGGCTCTCCGTTGAACACCGCGAGCCAACCCTCTTCGAGGGCCTGCTTTTCCAAGTCCGAACCCGGATCGGTGATCGCGACCAGATGCTTCACCACCTGCTCGGGCGCCATGCGCTCGGAAAGCTCCTCGCGGATGGCCATCAGCGCCAAACGGGGCTCGATCGTGCTGCCCGACTTGGACGAGGTAAGGACGATCGTGGTCTTGGGATTGCATTCGGCCAGGAAGGCGCGTACGCGCACGGGGGAATCGGAGTCGAGGACGCGGAACTTCACGGTCGCCCTGTCCGCCTTATGGTATTTGGTGATGGTCATGGGCGCCTGGGTCGATCCGCCCTCGCCTATCAGCAGGATGGTGTCGATGCCCGACGCCAGGACCTTCGAGGCAAAGGAGACGATGTCATCGATGGGCATGGGGGGATTGCTTGCCAAGTCGGTCCATCCCATGAATTCGCGGGCGCATTCCTGCGCCTCGTCGGAAAAGCCGTAGAGGGTGGCATCTTTGGAATGGAGGCGGCTTGCGACCCTCTCATCTACCAGCAATCTTGCCGCAGGAGGAATCGCACGCATATCTGCGTCCAACATGGATGTCTCTTCCTTTCGAAACAGGCGGGGAACCGCCTGGGACAATCGAGAATTTCCGATGATTCTAGCAAAGAAGGCTTTCGGCGTTCCAATCAGCACGAAAGCGACACTGCGTCGACGACTTCGCGCCCATCAGAAAACAAGAAGCGCCCCGAAGGGCGCTTTTCAATGTGCGTTGGATCGAACGCCCTACAGGCCGAGCGCCTTCTTGAGGGCAGACACGCGACGGCGGGAAACGGGGATCTTCTCCTCGCACCCCTCAAGGGTGAGCAGGAGGGTTCCACCTGCGACGGATTCGACCTCGGAGACCAGGGAAAGGTTGACCAGATAGCCGCGATGCACGCGGAAGAAGCCATGGCCATCGAGGCGCTTTTCCAGCTGGGCCAGGCTCACGGTGCTGAAATAGCGGTCGGTATCGGTCTGCAGGTAGGCATAGTCATCGCGCGCCATGACATAACGGATATTGCTGATGCCGATGAGGATCTTCTTGCCCGCCTTCTCGACGGGGATGCGCTCGAGTCGCTGGACCTTCGCATGGAGGGACACATGCTCGCGGACGCGGGAGCATGCCTGAACCAGGCGCTCGGTCTCAACGGGCTTCACCAGATAGTCGATTGCATTGACCTTGAATGCCTCGATAGCGAACTCGCCGTATGCGGTGACGAAGACTACGGCAGGGGGGAACTTCAGATGCTGCAGGGCTTCTGCAAGCTGCAGACCACTCGCTTCGGGCATATTGATGTCAAGGAACATCACATCGCAAGGATATTCCTTCAACTTCTCGATCGCCTCGCGAACGCTTGCTGCCTCTGCCACGACTTCAGCCTGCTCGGTCTCGTCGAGCAGGTACCTCAACTCAGAGCGTGCAGGAGCCTCGTCATCAACGATAATGGCCTTAAGCTCCATGTTAGTCCTTTCATCGAAATTCTTACGGGTCGGGAACCCGTATGAGAAGGCGCCTTTAGGGCAACCCCTCAAAAGTATAATGCATCTTCGCCGGAAATACTAAAATGCATGCCCCTCTTTTCGGCTATGCGGCAAAGAAGGCATCCCAGCTGCATGAGCCTGGACCCTTGCGCACCGCATGGGGGCTATTCCCCGACTTCGTGCTCGCGAGGAGTGCATCCGTGCTTGAGCAGAAGGGTGATGGTGGTGCCCACCCCCTCCTCGCTCTCCACATGCATGTGGGACTCGGGTCCGTAATACCCCTTCATGCGGTCGTTGATGTTCCTGACCGCGATGCCCAAGCCGGTCGTTTCCTTCTTCTTCTTGATGTTGCTGCGGGATTCCTCGCTCATACCGACGCCGTCATCGCTTACATCGATCGACAGGTCGTCGCCGTTCACCCTGCTGGCCTTGATTCCGATATGCAGGGTGCCCGTCGCGGGCATGGCATGCTTGACGGAATTCTCCACAAGGGGCTGGATCATGAAGGCGGGGACCAGCAGGCCCGCCAGATCGTCGGGGATGTCGCAGGAAAGCTGCAGGCGATCCTCGCCGAAGCGGGCGATCTCGAACTGCAGGTAGCGGGAAGTCTGGTCCACCTCGCGATATAACGGGATCAAGTCGGAGGCATCCTCCAAGGTACGGCGGTAGAAGGTCGCGAATTCGCGGAGGAGCACGCGCGCCTTCGCCGGATCGGTACGGATGAAGGAGGAGATCGTGTTGATGGTGTTGAACAGGAAGTGGGGGTTGATCTGGCTTTGAAGCGCCTTGAGCTCCATGGATGTCGCCAGCTTCTTCTGGTCCTTGAACTTCCATGCGGCAATCTGGGATGAGAGCAGATCGGCGAATCCGCACGCGATGCTCTGCTGGGTCGCGGTCACTTTGCGCGGGTTGGGATAATAGAACTTCAGGGTGCCCACCACGTTATCGGACACGATCAAGGGGACGATGATCGCAGCGTTGATCACATTCCTGCGCTCGGGGAATCCGATTTCCTCGGCAGTGTAGAGCACCTGCATCTCGCCCGATTCGATGACGTTATGGGTCGCCTGAGTGCGGATGGGAGCCCAGGTGGGGTTCAGTTCCTTGTTCGCCCCGGAATACCCCAGGATATGATCCGTATCGGTAATCGCCACGGCGATCGTATCGGTTGCGGGAAGCAGCAGGTCGCAGACCTTCTGGGCGCTGTTGGCATTCAGGCCCTCGGACATAGCCGAAAGGGTGCGGCTCGCCAGATCGAGCATGGCGTCGGACTGGCTTGCACGGACGCGATCGGGATCGAACCATACCCTCATAGTCATGACCAGGCTCGCAGCGAAGATGATGCACGGGACGATGAACAGGTTGCTCGCCGAAGGAGGGTTGATGAAGTAACCCAGAAGCAAGCTGCCCGAAAGCACGTCTACGATGAGGAAGAAGGTTTCCAGTATCCTATTCCGCATCTCCCTGGAAATCCTGACCTTCATAGTCCCCCCTTATCTCTAGATCCCCAATTCCTTAGCCACCAACAAAGCGGCAGATACGAAGAGCATGCCGCTGAAGAGAAAGCGGAGCTGCCGTTCGGGAATCCGCTTCGACAAGGCGGACCCCGCCACGGCACCGGGTATGCTCCCTATCGCCATGGCAACGCCTGCGCTTACCATCACGTTCCCAAGCAGGAACTGCTCGATGACACCGGGGATAGCTAGAATACTAACAGCAATAAGCGAGGTGCCCGACGCCTTTTTCATCCCCAAACCCAAAAGCGAAGCGAATAGCGGGATCATCACGAAACCGCCGCCCACGCCGATATAGCCGCTTGCGACGCCTGCAACCAATCCGATGGCACACGCCCGCAGCAACAAGCCGCGGCCAACGCCCGCAGACGCCCCTTCCGAAACAGCAGAATCGACCTCACGGGCGGCGACTGCACCCGAGGAGGAGCCTGCGCGATCCCGCGGGCAAGAACGGGTGGCATCCACCCGGCTGCCGCCAGCGGAAGGCGCACGGGCTCCTTCGCCTGGGCCCTTGGGAAGCGCCAGCGCCTTTCTCAGCATTGTCACCGACGAATAACCGATCACCAAAGCCGCCGCCGACATCACGAGCCAGGTCGGCGATACGCTCGCGAGATACACGCCCAAGGGCGAAGAGCAGGCCCCGCCTATCCCTGCAAGCACGCCCACCGCGGGCACGCAGGTCCTATTGCGCAGATGGGTCGCGGACCCCGCCAGGGAGGTGGGGACGATTGCGAACAGGGAAGTGGCCGTTGCCTGCAGTGCGGCCATTCCGAATCCCAGGCGAAACACGGGGAGCATCACCATGCCCCCTCCGATGCCCAGCATGCCCGAAAGAACACCGACCCCGAAGCCGACGCATATGGACAACAGGAAAAGCGCCATGGAAACCGCCTATTCGGAGACGTTGAGACGGACCTCTTTCGTCAGCCCGGCATCGATGCTCGCGGTCATCATCTGCTCGGCAGGAGGCTCGATAACCCCTTCCTCCGAACAGCGCACCACCGATCTGAGGAGCGCATTGCGCAGGATGCTGTCGCCTTCGGTCCTGACCATGATCTCGGGCCATACGTACTGGAATTCGAAATAACGCGCGCAGTTCCTGCGGGCATATTCGGACGCCTCCGCAGCAACCACCTTGGCAGCCTTGCGGTATTCCTTGCCGTCAGGACGACCGATGCTCCTCAGCTTCGCGGTCTTGCGGATCCTCTTCTCTATCCCCGGCTGCAGGAAGGGGCCGGGGTACGGCTCCAGGGAAGAGGGCTTCACCTGCTGGAGGTCGATCTGCGTACGGCTATACTCCATCTTCCTGAACTCGTAGAGCCAGCGGAAGATATCCTGGCGGAAGCGCCTGCCTTCGCTGATCCCCTTCGGGGGAAGGTGCCGCAGGCACCACTTGTTATCGAACCAGATATCGGAACCGTACATGCGCAGATTGAGCAGATAGTCCAGGTCTTCGCCTCGGGGGATCCAAGGGTCGAAGCTCAAGCGCTTGAAGGCTTCTTTGTGCAGGGCAAGGCACCCGCCGCACACATGGTTCGAGCGGGAGAGCCTGGGGCCGGCAAGCGCCTGGTCGATCCACTGGTTGAACGCGCGACCCTGGTTCCAATGCCGGTTGTACCACTTGTCCTGGCTGAGGGAATGGCAATTCCCCTCCGCATTCAGGTAGTATCCGCTCTTTGCGAGGATGGGGATGCCCCTGCGGGTCAGCTTGCCCAGACCGTACATGCCCTTCTCCAAGAAGGAGGCATCATCGATGACCTCGTCATCATCGATGAACACGATACTGTCGAAGCCCAGTATGTTCGCGAGGACCAATCCCAGATTGCGGATGGCGGAATAACCGCACAGCCCCACCTCGAATTCCAACCTGCCGAGCCTGAGCTGCTCGAAACGGCGTCTGATGATATCGAGTTCGGCAGCGGTCACCACCATGATACTCAACAGGGGGAAACGCGTTGCGACTTCCCTCACCTTCTCCGCCGCCTGCTGCTCGATCCCCTTCTCCGCTGCAACCAGCACGGCAACGGCACCGACGCCGCGAACCCTATTGAGCGATTTCAGGCAACGGGGAAGCTCCCCTTCGCTCATCAACGGGGTCATATGGTCGTACACAACCGCATCGTTTCGGTCCGAGGGTGCCGAACGGCGCGAAGAGATATAGGTTGGGATGACAACCAGGGGGTTCATGCAGGCTCTTTTCCGTTTTTCGCCCGGCTATCCGCCGGGACAGTGCTTCATTTCCGCAATATCCGCCTCTGAATGGGCGCCTTCTGATTGTATATTAGCTTTCCCCTTTGCTGGCGGAGAGAACAGAAAAAGCCGCCTTGGAAAGGCGGCTCTCCGGGCCCGATCCTGTGATTCGAAAAACGACGCGGAAGAGGCTTTACGCCTCATCCTCCGAAACACCGAACCTCCTGATGGCTCGTAACAGCGGCAGACCGAGGATATACATCACCAGGGCCTCGCCGATACCGACGGCAACAACACCGAACAAGTACATGGGAACGTACATCCCCTCGAGCGAGATGCTCGTGAAGGGGATGGTGTAATACCCCAGACCCTGAAGGAGGATGGGCAGGTACAACGGGACGATCAGCGCATTCGCCAACACGAAGCCGAACAGGGCCAAGGCGGGACGCGAGCGGAACCTACGGCACCAGAGCGCCCCCAAGAACGTGGCAAGGGTGCCGAACACGACATCGAGCATCCCCAACGCACCGGTACCGCTGATTGCAACATTGCACAGGTTGGCAATCGCGCAGCCGAGCGAGAGCCCGGGCACGGCAGACGAGGTCACGACCGCGATGGCGCAGACCGCCTCGGAAATACGGCACTGGACGGGGCCCCAGGCTAGACCCTGGAGGAAGAGCATCGCAACAAGCGTCGCCGCCGCATATACCGCTGCAATCACCCCCGTCCTCGCAACGCTGGCAGAGCGCGACCTGGTCGCCTGCACGGGGGCGGCAGAACACAAAGATTCCTTGGACATGGGATTCTCCTTTCCGCATGGCTATCGCCACGGGCTATGGGCAACTAACTTTCACACCCGCACAGGGCCCAACGGTGTACGGGATTGCGCCAGTATACCACCGGGAAAGGATACGGCCGCCATCAACCGAAGCTCTTGTTACAATTGCCAAGCAGGAGAACGAGAAAGGGCAGATCGATGCGAAGCAGCGAATCCGCGGAAATGTATTTGGAGACCATCTACATGCTCCACCTTGAAAGCGAACGTGTCCAGGCGGTGGATATCGCACGCAAGATGGGCTTCTCCAAGCCCACCATCAGCGAATGGATGGGCAAGCTGCGCCGCAGCGGGTTGGTCGAAATCGAAAACGGCAATATCACGCTCACATCCGAAGGCGAGAAGGCTGCTGCCAAGATCTACGAACGCCACGTTACCATCACACGGATCCTCAGGGGAATCGGAGTCAGCGGAAGAACCGCTGAAGAAGACGCCTGCAGAATCGAACATTACATCAGCGACGAAACCTTCGACTGCCTGAAAAGGCACCTGGAAAAGCACGGAGGGACCCGTCTCTAACCACCGGCCCCACCCCTTCCTCCAAAGATCTTCAGGGAAAACCACAGGAACCGATCGGCAACGCCCTCGACCCCGATCCGAAACGCAAAAAAACGATAAAACGGGGCGGTCCCGCAGGTCCGCCCCGTGAATCATCTTCTCACGGTCTTCCCAACCGCATCGCATTCGAAGCGATAGGCTATGCGGTTTCCTCGAAGCCCCACATGCGGACCTCGGGCTCAAGATCCACCCCGAAACGCGCTTTCACCGTTTCCTGGACATGATGGATAAGCCCCAGCACATCGGATGCAGTGGCATCGCCGATATTCACCACGAACCCCGCATGCTTGGTGGAAACCTGGGCACCGCCGACGCTTGCCCCTTGAAGTCCGGAATCCTGGATAAGCTTGCCGGCAAAGTAGCCTTCCGGCCTTTTGAAAGTCGAGCCGGCGCTGGGCATATCGAGGGGCTGCTTTTCCTCGCGACGCGCCTGCAGATCATCCATGGTCGCCTTGATTTCTGCAGGATCGGCAGACGCAAGCTCCAGCACCGCCTCGGCAACCACATAACCCTCTTCGGACATCATGGAATGGCGATACGACCATTCGGCATCATCGCGGGAAACGGTAACGAAGTCACCTTCCGAATCGACACAGGTCAACTCGATGCAGACGTCGCGGAATTCCCCACCATATGCTCCCGCGTTCATAATGGCAGCACCTCCGATGGTACCGGGGATGCCCGCAGCGAATTCGAACCCGGAAAGCCCTGCTTGCAGCGCCGCATGGGCAACCTCGCTATTGGTCGCCCCCGCTTGAGCACGGAGAATATTCCCATCGATGGTGATTTCGGAAAGGTTGTCCAACACCTGCACCACGACGCCGCGCACTCCGCAATCCGCAACCAGGAGGTCGCTTCCCTTACCCAGGATGCGCATGGGGGTTAAGGTATCGGAGCACACGCGGTGAATCCGCGCGAGATCCTCGATGCTCTGCGGAATGGCATACACATCGGCAGGACCGCCGATGGCAAACGTCGTATGCTCGCGCAGAGGCTCTCCAAGCAAGACGTTCTCACGTCCAAGCACATTCTCCAAAGCCGGAACCAACGCCTGCTGCTTATCTTCGGACCAAGAAACCATGCCGCTCCTATCGTCTTATACGTGCCCGGCAAATGCACCGGAACCTCTACTGCCATGCTAACGCAGCAATAACCTCCCATTTCCATGGACATGCAAGTGCGTACCATGAACAGTACAGCTATGGACTCCGCCCTTGACTGGCGGGGTCGGAAGCAAACGCACGCGCAGATACCCGATTGTACCCAAGGCGGACCCGCTTAGCGTAATTTTTTTCGATAGAATCATAAGGGCCGTAACAAAGGAGATCCCGATATGAAGATCATCGACCTCACCCATACCATCACCGAAGATATGCCCGTTTACCCGGGAACGGAGCCGCCCCGTCTTTCCAACGCAAGCTCCATCGGAAAAGACGGGTTCAAGGAAACGCTTCTCACCCTCTTCAGCCACACGGGAACCCACATGGACCCTCCGGCGCATATCTTCGAAAACGGAAAGACCCTCGATCGCCTTCCTGTCGACCGCTTCGTCGGAAAGGCAATCGTCATCGATTGCAAGGACATTCCGGAAGGCGGCCTGATCGGGTCGGAGCGCATCGAGTGCTTGGGTGATGCAGCATGGGAAAACGACTTCCTGCTCTTCAATACCGGTTGGGACCGCTACTGGGGCAAGCGGGAATATTTCGGCGAATACCCTTTCCTATCGCCAGAAGCCGTTACCCTGATCGGGCGGATAAACCCGAAGGGAATCGGCTTCGACACCATCGGAATCGACCCCATCTCGGACGAATCGCTGAGCATCCACCATGCTCTTCTTGCCAAGGAAATGATCTTCATCGAAAACCTCACCAACTTGGACAAGGTCGGAAACGAACCCTTCACGCTCTTCGCGCTCCCTCTGAAATGGGAGGCCTCGGATGGCGCACCCGTTCGCGCCATCGCCGTGTTGTAACCCCCGGGCCTATCCGCCCTCGTCCGGATCGGCCCTTCAACTACAATGCGGCGAGAACATGGCGACTTGTACCGGAATATACTTGCAGGCGATAGCGCCACCGCTTGGATAGAACTCAGCCGCAACACTCGCCCCTCGAACGGTCGAGCACCCATACCTTCAGCGTTTCACGTGAAACAGCAACCCAGACAAAGGAAGAGCCACCCGAAGGCGGCTCTTCCTTTCAAGTCTCAACGAAACACGGAATCCTACTTCATGCAGCCCGCGGAAGAAACGCTTCGTTCGCGAATTGCTGCAATGCTTTGATCCAGCCGGTTAGAGGATGATCATCGCGGCAGTCAGGATAACGCAGGATACGATGCCGATCGCCAGGATGATCTTCCAGCTGAACTTAACCCACGTGGACCACTCCACCTTGGCAGCCGCAAGACCGCCCATGATGAAGCCGCAGGTAGGGGTGAACAGGTTGATCAAACCATTGCCTGCAGAGAAGATCATGACCATGACTTCGGGGGAGAAGCCCAGACCGGAAGCCAAGGGCCCCATGATGGGCATGGACACAGTCGCCAAACCCGAAGAAGAGGGAATCAGGAAGGAGATACCCAGGTACAGCAGGTAGGACAGCGGAGCGAACAGAGCACCGGACATGCCGGAAAGGATGTTCGCAGCGTTTTCAAGGATCCACATGCTCAGGCCGGTATCGTTCATCAAAACGGTGATAGAACGGGCAAGCGCGATGACCAGCAGGACCGCAATCATGTCGGCAGCACCCGTAACGAAGGATTTAATGAACTTGCTTTCGGAGAGGCCGCCCACAATCGCGATGACGATAGAAGCGATCAGGAACCAGGTGGAAGTCTCATCGAAATACCATTCGCCCAGGGGGAAGCCGGTAAGGACGCTCGACCAGCCCATGAATGCGGTGATGCCGAAGCTTTCCCAGGGGATGAAGCCGATGATCATGACGACGAAGGTGATGGCGAAGACGATCAGTACGCCCTTCTGGCGGCCAGTGAGGCGTTCATCGGAAGCTTCGGTGGTAACCTCGCCGAAGTTCGCCTTCATGTCCTCCTGCTCCTGCAGGGAAAGAACGGTCGAGCCCTTGTCCGCCTTGACTTTCTTCGCATAGCGCATCATGAACACGATTGCCATTGCGGTTGCTACGACCCAAAGGATCGCACCGAGGACGATGATGATCGCCTGATTCGCCTCGACACCCGAAGTCTTCAATGCGTCGACGGCTACTCCAACGGCGAAGGGATTGACCGTGGAGCCAAGAACACCGCAGCCAGCACCCAGAAGAACCGTACCGACGCCGACCATGGAGTCGAAGCCCGCAGCGACCATGGTGGAGGCAAGCAGGATGTAGAAGGGGACCGTTTCCTCACCCATGCCGTAAACCGTACCGCCTACGGAGAAGAGGATCATGAGAATCGGGATGATCCAGATCTCCTTACCATGGAGCTTGCGCACGAGGGTGTCGATACCGACATTGAGCGCACCGGTTGCGGTGACGACACCCAAAAAGCCGCCCAGGATCATGATGAAGCAATTGACGGAAAGGGCATCGGACCAGCCGCGCACGGGGGCGGTCAGAAGACCGGAAAGGGTTGCGCCGGTGATTCCCTCGACGCCTGCCGCTGCCATGATGACCGTGATGATCGCCAAGACAACCAGGATGGCCATCAAGATGGTCAGAGCGGATAACGAGGCTCTCTTCTTCTTAGCTTTATCCATCTTTCCTCTTTTCCACGAGAACCATTTCCCACAGGCTGTTGCCAAAATCCCTTCTTTGAAACGCAAAAACCCGCCTGTAGGCGGGCCGTTTCAAAGAGCGCGAAATCGTCTGTTTCCTGTGGATTTTTCTTGTCTCCAAAGTACCAAATTGAAGCTGAAATGCAAGCTTCTGAAACCATTCCGTTGAACCGATTTTGCATAAATATTAAGAAAACCCAGGCAAAAGAGCCCGGGTTTTCATTTTTGAGCACTTTAGTTGTATAAAGCACTAACGCTGCAGAGCGAAAGACTAAATGTCTTCGCGCTCGAAAGGCATGCTCATGCAACGCGGGCCGCCACGGCCACGGGACAGCTCTGCGGAAGGAACGACCAGCAGGTTGAGGCCTTCCTTGTCCAGAACTTCATTGGTGACGGTGTTGCGCTGGTATACGCAAATGGTGCCGGGGGATACGCACAGGGTGTTGGAACCGTCGTTCCACTGCTCGCGTGCTGCTGCGATGGGGTCGCCGCCGCCGCAGGGGATCAGCTTTACGCCGTCAACGCCGGTTGCGTAATCCAGGATCTTCTCCAGGGAGTCAGAGTGCTCGCGGATGGCAACTTCGCCGGGACGCTGGCCACGGGTCAGCTCGTATACGCGCAGGGTACCCATGATCGCAGGATGGATGGTGAACTTGTCAACGTCGATCTGGGTAAAGACGGTGTCAAGATGCATCATTGCGCGGTTGTTGGGGATGTCGAAGGCGAAGATCTTCTCGATTTCGCAGCCTTCGGACTTCCAGAAGATGTTCTGGGCGATGGTATCGATTGCCTCAGCCTGGGTACGCTGGGAGATACCGATAGCCAGAGCATGGCGGTTCAGGTTCAGGATGTCGCCGCCCTCGATGTGGTTGACAGCGGTGCGGTCGAACCAACGGGGGGTGCCTGCGTACTCGGGATGGTATTTGAACACGTAGTCGCCGTACAGGGTCTCGCGGTTGCGGGTTACGGAGTACATACGGTTCAGGGAAACGCCGTTGCCGATGCAGGCGAACGGGTCGCGCTGGAAGTACAGGTTGGGCATGGGGTCGATGAGCAGGTCGCTATCGTCGCCAGCACCAGCCAGGCCAGCCAGGGTGTTGCCGGAGCAGGGCAGCTCGACCTCGGACTTCGCCAGACCAGCGATGGTCTTGTTGACGAATTCCAGGTTGTCGGAAATGGAAGCCAGCTTTTCGCGGGCGATGGGCTTCCACTCTTCCTTGACGATACCGGCTTCAGCGATGTACTGATCCAGGAACTGGTCGCGCAGTTCGGGATGGGCATCGAAGACCTCGGCAACGAGCTTCTCGATGTAGAGAATCTCGACGCCTTCGCCGCGCATGAGCTCTGCGAAGGTATCGTGCTCCTGCTGTGCTACCTCCAGGAACGGAACGTCATCGAACAGAAGGCGTTCCAGCTCGAAAGGAGGCAGGTTCAGCAGCTCTTCACCAGGGCGATGCAGGCAAACCTTCTTCAGCTTGCCGATCTCGCTGGTCACATGAATACCGCTCATGTGAACCTCACTTTCTTTCTCTAGGATTCAGCCTGGGCGCAGGAATGCAAACCACCCAAACGCATCAGGCGCTAACCACACTTACATATTGCTTGATTTGGAGTTTTTTTTGAAGAGATAAAAGGCAACATCGCCAGTTATCCATCAATCCCTGCACTGTTTCGTCAAAAATGTTCGGTAAATCCGTTTTTTAACGAATTTGCAACACTTTTACAATCAAGCATGACCGCATTCTCGTTATCTCGATTACCAAACCCGAAGGAACCTTCCAAACGAGATGCGACATCCAGAAGCCCATTCGTCGCATATATCGCACGAAAGAAAACGCAGGCCGTGTCCGGCCTGCGTCTACGTTCTGGAGCCAGCGACCGGACTCGAACCGGTGACCTACGCATTACGAGTGCGTTGCTCTACCAACTGAGCCACGCTGGCGAAAAGGCGCTCGTTCTCACGAAACGCGGAATTTGAAGTATATACGACAACAGGCAGCAATGGGGCTTTTCCCGCAAGGTATCGTAAGTTTCCACAATATCCGCGCAGCTCATCGTAGCCTGCCGGCCCCGATCGCACTCCTCGCGCTTTCCCCCCGCAACCATATGCTGCCATGGCCATCCGATATGCCCCACCTTCGGGCGGAAATACCCTATCGGGATGCTTGGAAGCGTACCGTACGGACAGATCCTATAATGCCAAGTCGTCCATGCGAAATCCGCTCGAAGACGCCCCCTGGGCACCCTTGGCATTCGCAAGGCGCTCCATCAGGTAGGCCGCCGTCTCGATCCTTCCCGCAGACGATGCCGCCTCGATGCATTTCTGCAGATTCGCCTCGGTGAAATAGCCCTTCTTCCCCTCGAGGACCCGCAACTCGGCAGTCAGGCCCGCTTGCGCCAGGGTCCTGATCAGCACCAGCTTGGCTGCAACCTCGTCGAGACGTTCCGGATAAGCTGCGAGCATGCGCGCTGCAAGCACCTTCTCATAGGGGAATCTCGGCGCACTCAGCATCTGCCTCGCATCGTCGAAGGGCATCAAGCGACGGGGCACCGCATAATCTGCCACCAGATGCATGAAGCCGTAGTCGCTCAAGGCCGTCAAGGTGCCGTCGATATCATTGCCCAGGATGGAGATGGAGTCCAAGCGGGGGCAGCCTTGGAAGGCACGTGGGCCGATCATCTTGACGGAATCGGTGATGACCACGCTCGAAAGCGATTCGCAATCGCGGAAGGCGCTGCGGAAGATCTTCTTCACGGAATAAGGAAGCTCCACCGCCGCCAGCGAGGAACAACCCCGAAACGCACTGTCCCCGATAACCGACACCTTGGGCGGAATGGCAACACCGACAAGCGAAGTGCAGCCGTTGAATGCCCCGTCGCCGATCGACCCCAGACCGGCCGGAAGGTCGACTTCGGTAAGCGAAGTGCAACCCATGAACAAACCCAGGCTCAGGCTGTCTGCGGCGGCGGGAAGCCTCGCCCTCTCCAAACGGCGACATCCCCAGAATGCATACTTCCCGAGAAAATCGACGGTATCCGGAATCGTAACGGAAACCAGGCTCTGATTGTCCTCGAAAGCGTAGGATCCCACCATGGTGACGGGCTCGCCATCCACGTCCCCGGGAATGACCACGTCGGCTTCAGGACCCTCGTATCCCGAGACCAGCCAACCCCTGGGATTCCTTTCGAAGGTGAAGAATCCTATCCGCCTTGTTTCCAGCATGGAACCTGCCTTTCCCCTGCAATCGAGCGCAGGACCCTAATCCTCTTCGAGCATCTCCACCTGGCGCAGCAGATCGAGGCCGCGCTCCGAAAGCAACAGGCTCTTGTTGTGCTTCAGGTACTGTTCGCTGCCGTATGACGCAACGAGCGAAACCAGCACGGGGTCGGCGGAAAGCTTGGTTGTCATGATGAGCGATTCCTGGGAGGTCTCGCCGAAGGCGCTGTCGAGGAAGGCGAATGCGTTATCCAGCGAAAGCACCGCGCGCTCCACGCGCCTGGAATGCTCGCCGAGCATCCGGTTGTATTCGGCGCGCGCCCCGTCGAAAGCACCATCGCCGCACGCGCAGGCGGAGATAACCGCCTCCCTCAGCGACTCGAGCATCTCGATACGGCACGCCCGGACCCGTTCGCGATCGGCGGCAGAAGACGACGGGGAGATTCGGAAACGGTCGCGCGCAAGCGCGATGCACCCGTCGATGGCGCCCTTCGGATCGTTTCCCTCGAGCGCCGCCCTGGCTTCGACCAGATCGTTCCTCACCATTCTGACAGCAGACTCCCACTCCATCGCGTCATGTACCCGGCAGAGCACCGCATCGAGCAGCAGGCCCACCAAGGCGATACGCTCGTCGAAGCGCGCAGCACGGGCACGATCCAGCGCATCCTCTTCCGCCTCCCCCGCAAGGATCGCAGGCACTTTGTAGTCATCCCGGTATTTCCGGAAAAGCTCGTAGTACGCGAAGAACTCGTTCGCGGTGCGGTCGTCTTGCAGGTACTGGCGCACGAGCTCGCGGTCGACGGGAATGGCCTCCGCCTCGTAGGCGAGGATCATCCGCGACAGGTCCTCCCATCCGCGGGCGGTAACGAGCTTCGCCCCGCGCACACCGGCGCGGACATCGTAAAAGGACCCGGGGCTCGCATCAAGGAAGGCGGTAACCGCCGGATGCACCCCATGGGAAGCCGCGTATTCCTGCCAAACCTGCAGATCGGGCTCCACATCGATACGTTTCATCCTGTCGAGCATCGCAGGGTCGAAATCGCGGGCGGCACGGTTGTACTCGGGCGGATTGCCCGCAGTCACGATTATCCAACCCTCGGGAAGCCGATGCATGCCGAAGGTCTTGTACTGCAGGAACTGCAGCATCGCCGGTGCCAGGGTTTCAGAAACGCAGTTCACCTCATCGAGGAACAAGATGCCCTCGTCTACCCCGCTCGCCTTCCGCGCCCGATGCACGGCGGCGATGATCTCGCTCATGGTGTAGTCTGCAACGCTGTATTCCCGCCCATCGAATTCCTCCGTGGTGATGAAGGGAAGCCCCAAGGCGCTCTGCCTGGTGTGATGGGTGATCGAGTAGCTGACGAAGTTGATGCCCTCTTCCTGCGCTATCTGGGAGACGATCGCCGTCTTTCCCACGCCGGGAGGTCCGAACATGATGATCGGACGCTGCATATGGAAGGGGATGCGGAACAGGCCATGCCCGTCTTTGGAAAGGTACGCCCGAATCGCTCCCTTTATCTGCTCCGTTGCCTGCTTGATGTTCATCGAACGACTCCTTGCATGCTTTCCGCCGCACCTTCCCCAAGGGCCTGCGAATCCAGGACCATCTGGATCGCCCACGGCGGCACTTCCTGGGAAAGATGCTCTTCCCCATAGAAGACGAACGCCGTTTTGTACGAGGGCATCCATTGGGGATACGTCCCCTGCCCATCGGTAAAATAGACCAAACCGCCCAGATTCGCGAATTCGCCGTTTTCCACCAGGGAATCGACGTAGGCGAATGCGGGCCTGAAATCGGTTCCCCCGCCTCCATAGACTTTAACCTGGGAAGACCAGCGGGCAAGCTCGTCAGGGGAATCGATACGGTCGTCGCTTTGCACCTGCGCGTCGCATTGGATGATCCGCAGATGCACCCTCTCGAAAAACGATTCGGTCGAACGGAGGATGGAGAAGGTCGTATCGACGAACGCCCTCACGGCGTCCCCGCTCACGCTTCCCGAGCTGTCTATCACGATGACGAATTCTCGCACCCGTTTCTCCTCGCGGTACTCGAGGGGCTCGATCAGCGGCATATTCCCGTACACCTTCATGCCGAAGGTGTAGAAAATGCTATCGAATTCGTCATCGGAAAGGCGCATCACCTCGCCAAGGGTGGCGAATCGGCGCAGGAACGATTCGTAATCCTCGCGCTTCTGGGATGCCCTTCCCAAATCCTCCACGAAGCCGGGCACCGCCTCTCCCTGGCGTGCGCCCATGGTCTTGAGGTTGACCGAAAGCGCAACCGCCACCTGGCGCCATTGCTCCATCTGCACCCGCGCATCAGGGCGGTTCAGGTTCCTCATCCGAAGGCCTTCACCCGAAAGCCCGTATGAATCGCTTCCGTCTCCCGCACGATCCCCTTGCCCATACACTGCAAGGTTGCCATCCCGTCCAGCGTGATCCCCTTCGGAAGAAGCCTCCGCCGAAGCATGCCGATCGCCGGATTCTCCACCACCGCAATCCGTCCCGGAATCGGGCGTTCCCTGCCCGCTTCCCGCAGCACCCTTCGAAACGTCGCCTTCCTCCGCTCCACCGGAATCGGCTTTGAAGCGGCCACCCTCCCCCGCTTCGGCACCCGATCCGCTCCCGTCGGAATCATCCGAACCGCAAAAGGCATACCACGCAGTATGGTCATCGGAATGGAATGCCGAAACCCAGGAATCGAAGTCCCCCTCCCAATCCCCGGAACAGAAACGGGCGTACAACGCTTCTGCGGAAACCCGGCCTTGGCATTGCCCCTGGATACGCCCCAACAGGACCGCAAGATGCGCCCCGCGCCGACCCGGCCTCTGCCCGATCAGCTCCGCAACAACGCGCTCCGCCACGATATCGCAGGCAAGATCCCAATACCGCCGGTTCACGGAAGGGCCCACGAAGGGATGGAGGAATAAGCAGTGCACCACACTATGGAGCAAGTCGTGCTCAGGCGGATCGCCTGCAGACTTGAACGAGGAAATCACCCTGGAAGGATCGAAATAGAGCTTGTACCCATCGGTTACGAACTGTTCTCCCAACACGGCAGCCTCCAAGCCGAGCCTGCCCACCGCCACCGAAAGGAAGTGGTTCCTAGATAGCACGCGCGCGCGTGCAAGGTCGACCACCTGCGCCGCAAGAGCGGTCCTCTCCATTCCCCACCTACCTTCTTCGATCGTCCAGTGGCGTGCGTAAAGCCCGCCCTCGAAGGGATGCCCCGCAAGCAACATTACCCCCTGCGATACCGCCCTTCAACTCGGAAATCCCAGGGAAGCCCGAATCCAGGTCGTCTCCAGGGGCGAACTTCACGGTGATTTGTAACAAAACGTTAACATTTTGTGCGTTTTGTGATAAATATTTACAGGTTTACCTAAACGAGAGGGGAAAGTATGAACGACAAGCTCGTTGAGATCACAGGCGTGATCGACGGCTTCATGTACACCTATATCCTCGTGATCATGCTCGTCGTCGCAGGCGTGTATTTCACACTGCGCACCCGCGGCGTTCAGATCCGATTCATAAAGGATATGTTCACCAGCCTGACCGAGAAGAAGCACAACGATGGCGAGAAGTCCATCAGCTCCTTCCAGGCGATGATGGTTTCCACCGCATCCCGTGTCGGCACGGGAAATATCGCCGGCGTCGCAACCGCTGTCGCCACCGGCGGTCCCGGCGCTATCTTCTGGATGTGGGCAATGGCCATCATCGGCTCCGCAACGGCATTCATCGAATCGACCCTGGCGCAGATTTGGAAGATCAAGAAGAAGGACGGCGGCTTCTTGGGCGGTCCCGCATATTACATCGAACAGGCCCTGGGCAAGCGCTGGCTCGGCATCGTCTTCGCCATCCTGCTGATCCTGTGCTTCGCCTTCGGATTCAACGGATTGCAGGCCTTCAACACCTCTTCCTCCCTGGCGTACTACATTCCCGCTCCCGACGGCACCACCGCTCCCATGGCGGCGATCTCCGTCGGTATCGTCCTCGCAGTCCTCACCGCCTTCGTCATCTTCGGCGGCGCCCACCGCATCTCCGTCATCACCTCGGTGATCGTGCCCATCATGGCGCTTATCTACATCCTCCTGTCCCTCTTCACCGTCGCCAGCAATATCGGCGAAATGGGCGCGGTCTTCGCATTCATCTTCGCTTCGGCCTTCGATTTCCAGGCGATTTTCGGCGGCTTCGCAGGATCCTGTGTCATGCTCGGCATCAAGCGCGGCTTGTTCTCCAATGAGGCCGGCATGGGCTCCGCCCCCAACGCCGCAGCTACCGCCTCGGTTTCCCATCCTGTCAAGCAGGGCTTGATCCAAGCGCTTTCCGTATACATCGACACCCTGCTCATCTGCTCCTGCTCCGCAATGATGGTCATGGTGTTCTACGTCCAGGACCCCGAACTTGCAACCACCCTCAACGGCATCCCCCTGATCCAGATGGCCGTGAACAACTCCGTTGGATCCTGGGGCATCCACGCCATC
>JBJEKU010000083.1:0-7563 GCA_051878795.1 Eggerthellaceae bacterium | reverse complement strand
CTATCGCAGAGGGACTCAGGCCCCTGAAGGACAAATTGGACGCCTCTTCTGCCTGACGTAAAGGCGAGGTTCCCAAATTCATCGGTGCGCAGCACGGTAGCGCCCTGGCTCTCTTTCTGGACCAATACCTCCGATGCGGAATTTCCGTAGGAGTTGTCCCCAATAGACGCCACAACATCGTCGGAATCGACCGCTCGCAAGTAGTTCGAAGTCAACGCTTTCTTCGACTCATAGCAACACGCCTTCAGCACGTTCGCCCAGAGTTTAATCCCGTTCTAAATCATGTCGCACTCAAATCCCTCTTCCACGTCTCAAGTTGAAGTCAATCCACTCGTCAATGGTGATAGGGTCACGGTTACGTCGAGTCCGCCAGTAACGGGTAATGCCGGGCTTCGCCTTCAAACGCTGGAATTAACACCCATTGCACGCGGCAATCTCGTCCGGAAGTACGGTAGCCCTGCTAAGATGCCCGTTTGGGTGCTCATGGAGCTATTCTCGTTCGGAAGCTTTATAGACTTGTACCTTTTCTGCGCCAATTGCTGGAGCGACGAAAGAATGAGGCACGAGCACTACATGCTGCGCCAGGTGAAGTCCGTGAGAAACGCATGCGCACACTCGTCAGACATCCTGAACGGCATCGGGGACGTCGACACGAGGATCGGCACCGATACGGCCGTCATGGACGCCCTGGCGAAAGCAGGGATTTCGCACCGCGTGAGGACGGCCAAGATGAAAAACCCGCGCATCAGGCAGATCGCAACGCTCTTATACCTGCACACCCAACTCGTACCAGCTGGATCAGGCAAAAAGAATGCATCATGCGGCCTGTCGGCTCTCGCGAACCAGTTCATGGAAATGAACAAACTCGTGCCTACAAACGATACGATTTGCTCCTCCCTGGCTTTTTTGACGAAGTTGATTGACACCTGGTTTCGATAAGCCATAATGAGTCCAGATAAAAAAACCTACGGGTTTTGTAAGGCGGGGTCGCTAAAGCGGTTCCGCCTAGTTTTTTCTTTGAGTATGGCAGCCCCCTTAAACGAGTCAAAAAACTGTCCACCCCAAGCAAGGCCATTAAGCGATTCAAAAGGAAACACCAAGCGCTAACTTGGGGCGTTCCGTAGTCTAAGAGGCGTGCCCACATGTCCCCATGAGCTGCCGCCGAGTTCTAACACACATCGAGACAAGAAATTCAGAGGCTGTATATTCCGCCCGAATCACAAGAAGATGGCGCCGGAGGTTTGTGATGATTCGCCGTTCGGCCGCTTTGCTTGCATCAGAATACCATTCCCTTTATACCCTATCGCGAAACGAAACCGTCGCCTTCCCGCTCGAAAAAGCCCTCGCGCACCAGCTCTTCCACAAGAGCCTGCAACTCGCATTCCAGAAGATTGTCGCGGCCGGCCTTACGCTCGAATTCGTTGATCGCGCGCAACAAGGCTTCGAAGCCTATGCCCGGCTGCGCCAGTACCTGCTGCAGCACGAATGATCGCTTCTGCCTGTGCGAACCCTCGAAGCCGCTCTGCCGCGTATACGAGGTCGACCTGCGGTTGGGGTTGATTCCCTGCGCCTTCAACGCGGCGCCGTAATCCAAAAGCGCGTAATACCATTCGCGCGGGTGCTCCTCATCGCAGGCGCACTCCACCAAGGGGCGCAATTGCGAATCGGTCACCTTCTCGCAATCGGGGAAGAAGTGGTGGATGAACACCGAGCGCACATTGGTTTCTATGTACACCCCTGGTTTCTGGTAGGCGAAGGCCATAATGCCCGCTGCCGTCGCAGGCCCGATCCCGGGCAACGCCAGCAGCTCCTCGTAGGTTTCGGGCATGCGGCCTGCGTGAACGGCCGAGCATTCATCGGCAGCCCGCTTCAAGGCAAGGGCCCTGCGGTTGTACCCCAGGCCCTGCCACTCTTCCAGCACATCGGAGACAGACGCACTCGCCAGGGCATCCACCGTGGGAAACGCCGCAAGGAAGCGCGGCCAGTGCTTCAACACGCGGGAAACCTGGGTCTGCTGCAGCATGGCTTCGGAAACATAGACCTGATAGGGGTCGTCAAGATAGCGCCAGGGCAGGCCATCGCGGCGATACTTTTGGCCCATTTCCCAAACCAGCTGCCTAAAGCGGGCCATATGCTCGATCGTAACCGCATGCTCCCCCGCATAGCAGAGCACATCTTTGCCGTTGGGCCTTGCCGCCAAAACCCTAGCCCTCACCGTTTTCGTCAGCCGCGAAATTCACGATGGCGGGAACGATCGACCCGCAGCAACCCGCACTCTCGCCACGAGACGCTGCCGGCACCTCGACCGACGCGAAGCCGAAGTCGGTCACAGGAACATCCACCCTGCCCTCGATCACGTCCTCAAGGGTCAGGGAAGCGAAGTAACGCTCAAGCAAACCGCTTGCCGCACGCCAAACCCTGTTGAAGCCACAATCGTCGCTGTTCTCGCACACATCGGGCGATCCTGCGCACGGAGCGAGGTTGATGTCCACCTCGAGATCGCGCATGAACTGGAGCATGCTCACTTCGGCCGGGTCGATGTTCAGGGCCAATCCACCCCGGGCACCGCGCCTGGTCTTCACATAGCCCATCTGCAGCAGCACGTGCTGGATATTACGTGCGAATGCGTAGGGGATCTTCTCTTCTTCCGAAATCGTGGAAATGGAAAGGTAGTCGCCTTTGGCGCGGTATGCCGCCCTCAGGATTCGGCAGGCATAATCGCTTCGACGGATGATTTCCATGGCTATGCATCCCCATTCAGCAGGTCGTCGATATGGTCCAGCTCTTTCCTGAAACGCTCCAGCACCTTTTCCTGGGCTTCCTCGTACTCTTGTGAATCCAGAGGCAGATAGGACGCGATCTTCTCGTACAGGTTGGGTTTGGTCACGGGAACGTAGGCCTTACGCGAGATGCTTTCGCGATAGGCCTGGTCGACTGCCTCGCTTGCCGCCGAGCAGATGTCGTAGCGCGTCATCGAATCGGTGAGCCGCGCAAGCTCGCCGAAGTCGAAGTAGCGCAGGGACGGGAACTTGTCCGCAAGCCACTTCCACAGGTCGGCGCGCTCTTCGCAGGTAGGAAGGCCGATATCCACCACGGTCGCCGGTTCCAAGATGCCGAAGAAAAGCGAATCGACTTCGGATTCGATGGAACACGAAGCAACAACCGTGATGTTGGGATTCATGATTGCAGGTCGCACCATGGAAACCGCTTCGCGCACGCCATGGGCAACGCCGCCCTGAACGGTGGGGTCTTCGATCTGCTGAAGCGCCGGAAGCGATTCGAACCACAGGTCCACGTCTTCCAGAATCAGCGTCATGGGCCGATCCAGGTTCATCTGCATCAGCTGCTGCTTGGACTTGAAGTCCGAGGTCGCCGAAACGCTGAGCATGGAAAGCCCCTGCGAGGTGGTTTCCACATGCATGCGCACGGAAGGCTGGTCCAGCTCGCCCACCACCGCATGCATGAAATACGTCGCGTCTTCCCTGGCCTGGGATCGGAACACCATGGGCATGGAGGACGTGCGCGGCTCGACGCCATGGCGACGGGAAAGCATCCTCAGGAAGGCAGCATAGCGCTCGTCGGATTCCGCACCGAACCCCAGCGCCTTCATCTTCTGGATGGCGCCATCATAACCTGCCAGATCGCGGAAGCAGATCTGCTGGGCCTCGGGCGCATCGGAAGACTTCGCCTCTTCGGAAACCGAGGGCGCCGAAGGTGCGGGGCGCTTTACGGGGACGGGCTTGCCCTTGTTGGCATCGATGCGCAGACCATATGGGGCGGAAGGCGAAACCAGTTCGTTCTCCACCGTGGCCAAACGGGGCGCATCGTCGCTGGAAGCCTTGACCGTCACCTTCGCGCTGCCGCCGGGCATGCTTTCCGTGATGCTGGTCAAGAAATCGGCCATGCCTTCCAGATCGTCATGGGGAATGCCGAAGTCCTCCAGCTTCTCGATCGAGAGCTTCTGGAGCTTGCGCGAGTACTCCGCCACGGTTTCGGCGGGCAGATAGGGCGAGATGCGTTCGAAGATATGCTCGGCCATCGCCCGGTCCTTCAAATCGCAGGCATGCGTCCAGGCCTTGCGCAGGCAGGCGATTGCCGCAGGGGTGGGATTTGCCTGGTTGTTGGCCGAATCCTGCTCGAATGCAGTCAGATACAGGCACACCGCCAAACGGAACTGCCCGTTTTCGACTGCATTCCTTGCCATGCGCAGATAGTCTGCCGTTTCTCTATCCACTTCGTTGCTCCTACCGGGTGCTGCGCCCTCTTCGAAAGCTGCGCTCATATGCTCGAACCTCGTTGGTGTCCATGCTGAATACTATTCTTCGAACTGACAATTGTACAACTGCGCGTAAGAACCGCCAAGCTGGAGCAATTCTTCATGCGTACCCTGCTCCACGATGTCGCCATTATCCATAACCAGGATCAGATCGGCATTGCGGATGGTGGAAAGCCTGTGGGCGATAACGAACGAGGTGCGGCCCGCCATCAGATTGTCCATGGCGTCCTGGATGCGCTGCTCGGTACGCGTGTCGACCGAACTGGTCGCCTCGTCCAGCACCAGCATCTGGCGGTTCGCCAGCACCGCACGGGCGATGGTGAGCAGCTGGCGCTGCCCCTGGCTGATGTTGGTGGCATCCTCGTTGATGACCGTGTCGTACCCTTCGGGCAGGGTCATGATGAAGCCATGGGCGAACGCCGCCTTGGCCGCTTCCTCCACCTGCTCGTCGGTAGCTTCCAAATTGCCGTAGCGGATGTTCTCACGGATGGTTCCGTTGAACAGCCAGGTATCCTGCAGGACCATTCCGATGATGGAACGCAGGTCCTTGCGGTCGAATTCGCGGATATCGTAGCCGTCGATGGTGATGGCGCCGCTATCCACTTCGTAGAAGCGCATGAGCAGCTTTACCAAGGTGGTCTTGCCCGCACCCGTGGGACCCACAATCGCCACGGTCTGGCCCTTCTTCACCTTCGCATTGAAGTCCTTGATCACGGGGGTTTCGGGGTCGTAGCCGAAACGGACATGCTTGAATTCCACCTCGCCCTGCAGGATCGCAGCCTCTTCCTTGGCCTCCCAGTCCTCCACTTCCTCTTCGTCTAAGAACTCGAACACGCGCTCTGCAGCCGCCGTCATGCTCTGCAGCACGTTGGCCACCTGGGTGAGCTGCTGGATGGGCTGGGTGAAGTTCTTCACGTACTGGATGAATGCCTGGATATCGCCCACCGTGATAGCGCCGCTCACCGCCATCATGCTGCCCAGGATCGCAACTGCGGCATAGCCGGCGTTGGAGACCAGGTTCATGATGGGATGCATCAGACCGCTGATGAACTGCGACTTCCACGCCGATTCGTACAGCTTCTCGTTGCTTTCGCCGAAGGACTTTATCGCGGCGCCTTCCTGGTTGAAGGACTTCACCACCACGTGGCCCGCGAAGGTTTCCTCGATCTGACCGTTGATAGAACCCAGCATTTCCTGCTGCTGCTTGAAGTAGCGTTGGCTGTGCTTGACCACGAAACGCAGAAGCACCATGGAAACAGGCAAGATGACCAGGGTCACCAGCGTGAGCTTCCATGAAATGGAAATCATCATCACCAACACGCCGATAAGCGTGGTGATGGAGGTGATCAACTGGGTGACGCCCTGGTTCAGGCTCTGTCCCAGGGTGTCGACGTCGTTGGTGATGCGGGAGAGCACGTCGCCCGTGGAAGTGCGCTCGAAATAACCCATGGCCAGCCGGTCGAACTTCTGATCGATCTGGCGGCGCAGCTCGTAGGCGGTATTCTGCGCGATGGAGCTCATGAACCATGACTGCACGAACGAGCAAGCAGCGGATACCACGTACAGGCCCAAGGTCGCCATCAGGATCTTCTGGATCGCCCAGAAGTCGATGCCGCCCGTACCCTGGATTTTGGCCATGATGCCGTTGAACAGCTCGGTGGTGGCAAGCGAGAGCACCTTGGGACCCACGATGTTGAATACCGTCGAAAGCACGGCGAAGAACAGCACCACGAAAAGCAGCGCCTTGTATCTGCCCATGAACGCAAGCAGCTTGAGCAGCGTGCCCTTCATGTCCTTGGGCTTTTCCACATTCGCCATGCTTCCTGGGCCGTGGCCCGGACCGCGACGGGGGCGGTTCATCCTCATGTTGCCCTGTGCCGCCATTATTCAACACCCCCTTTCAGCTCATCGTCCGAAAGCTGGGATTGGGCGATTTCGCGATATTCGGGGCAATGCGTCATCAGGTAATCATGGCTACCCTGCCCCGCAACGCGCCCTTCGTCCAAGACCACGATGTTGTCGGCATTACGGATAGTGGAAATACGCTGCGCCACGATGATGACCGTCCTTCCGCCCAGCTTTTCCTTCAAGGCACCGCGCAGAGCGGTGTCGGTCTTGTAGTCCAAGGCGCTGAAGCTGTCGTCGAACAGGAAGGCCTTGGCATCGCAGGCAAGGGCGCGGGCGATCGCCAAACGCTGTCGCTGGCCACCCGAAACATCGGTGCCGCCTTGGGAAATGGGTGATTCCATCCCCTCTTCCTTGGCTTCGATGAAATCCTTCGCCTGGGCGACTTCGGCCGCCTCCATCAAGCGCTCGACGCCGGCATCGGGGTTACCGTAGGAAAGGTTGCTTGCGATGGTTCCGGAAAACAGGAATGCCTTCTGCGGAACATAGCCCAAAAGCGAATGGAGGCGCTTCTGGGAAAGGTCGCGCACATCCACGCCATCCACAGTCACCTTGCCGCCTGTCACGTCATACGCGCGCATGAGCAGCCGCAACACGGTGGATTTGCCCGAACCCGTAGCGCCGATGATGGCCGTGGTCTTGCCCGCCTTCGCGGTGAAGCTCACGCCATCCAACACCTTTTTGGAAGAATCGGAATAGGCGAAGTCCACTTGGTCGAAGACGATTTTCACGCCCTCACCTTCGCCGACCGTATCGTCTTGGGGCTGAGCGGGATCCTCGATGCTGTTCTGGGTGGCAAGCACCTCGTCGATGCGCTTCGCGGAAACCTGGGCGCGGGGCAGAAACACCGCGACCATGGACATCATGAGGAAGCTCATGATGATGAACATGGAGTACGTGATGAAGGCGATCATGTCGCCGGTTTGAATGGTGCCGTTGTCGATGTAGCCCGAGGCGACCCATACAATCAGCACCGAAACGCCGTTCATGATCAGCGTCATGCCCGGGAACATGAAGGACATCACCCTGTTCGTGAACAGCTGGGTGCGCTTGAGTTCCAAACTCGCCTTATCGAAGCGCTCCTCCTCGTACTGCTGGCGGTTGAAGGCCCTGATGACGGGCAGGCCGGTCAGCACCTCGCGCGCAACCAGGTTCACCTTATCGATCAGGGTCTGCATGATCTTGAACTTGGGAAGGGCCAGCACCATGAGCAGCATGACCAGGCACACCACACAGGCAACCGCCAGCACGATGATCCAGGACATCTGCGTATTGGTGCGCAGGATCAGCACGATGCCGCCCGTGGCGATGATGGGCGCGTACAGCACCATACGCAAAAGCATGATGGTAACCATCTGGATCTGCTGGATGTCATTGGTGCT
>JBJEKU010000082.1:0-7671 GCA_051878795.1 Eggerthellaceae bacterium | reverse complement strand
AAAATGGCTTGCTTTTTGGTAGGTGGCGCAGAAGCAATCGTCGTCAGCGCAGTCCGAAAGGCCGTTAAGACCAAAGAACAGGAAAAGGGCATCGTCGACGCCCAGGGCAATCAGCTTACCGACCCTGCAACCGATGGTATCTGCTGGACCCGAAAGCTGGGTTGGCTTATGAACATGCTGTGGGGCGGTGTAATCTTGCTCTGTATCGAACACATGTGGCACGGAGAGGTCGTTCCCTTCCCACCCTTCCTGACCGCAATGTATACCCCTGCTGAAATTCCTGTGATGCTGGGCGAGATGGCGACCATCGGCGTGGGCATGGCACTGCTCGTTACCGCAGTTTGGATCTGCGTTGCAGCTATTGCAGATACGAAGGTAAAGCACAGCTCCAAGCTTGAAACCGTCGCAAAGGAGGCATAGGAAATGACCTTGGTTATCACCCTCCTTGCAGCCGTAGTAGCAACCCTGGTCTGGTATGCGAAGACCCCCGATACCCGCTACCATATCGGCACCCTTGCTTTGATGTACTGGGGCGCAGCCCTAATGTGGGTCGTTGACGGAATCGCCTGCCTGATCGAAGGAGAGGCTTTCATCGAAATCGTCGACACCGCAGCAATGATCGACGACGCACTGCTCGGTGCGGTTGTCGTTGTCGCAGGCATGGCTGCTTGGTTGATCTACCTGCTGGCAAAAGACCCCAAGGGGACCTTTTCTAAAGCCCTTGCAGAATAGCCTCGCACTTTCATTGACGAACAGCCGCTTCAATAGTGAGGCGGCTGTTTTCGTTTCATTGAGCCTGCGGATTGAATCACGCATTGCCAAACGGTTATGCGAAGGGATTTTTCTATATCATACGTACATTTGTTCCATACGTTACGAATAAACGCTATCATCTGAATAGAACGCTTGGAGGAACAATGTCCAAAAACCCAATCAACCCTACACTACTCAATGAAATGATTGCCGCCGCAAGCGCAACGGCGATATCGCAATACGTGGAAACCGAAGGCGAAGCGGCACTGCAGGGTTTGAACCCATCCCAAAGGGAAGCGGTCAGCACTACCGAGGGGTACGTCCGTGTGATAGCAGGCGCAGGGTCGGGTAAGACGCATGTTCTTGCACGTCGATTCGCATATCTGGTGAACGACCTGGGTGTGATGCCCAACAACATCATGTGCGTTACCTTCACCAACAAGGCTGCACGAGAAATGCGCCAACGCATCCACAAGCTGACGGGCGACAACGACACAGCCTTTGTCGGCACCTTCCATAGCATGTGCGTTTCGATATTGCAGGAAGACTCGAACGCCGTTTCATACCCCAAAAGCTTCATGGTGCTGGACAATTCGGACATCGATGCCATGCTGGGAATCATCTACGAAGAAAGAGGTCTCTCGCTTAGGAACATGACCTTCTCCAAAGCACGCGACATGATAGAAATCCGCAAGCTTTTCGCAGACCCGCTCTATTACCGCTACATGATCGACATGTCCCTCGAACAGATCCAGCAGCGTTATCTGGAGGCAACCGCTGCCGACGACATCATCTTCTACGGTTACCTGTACCAAGAAAAGAAATGCTTCGGCCTGGACTACAACGACCTGATCAAGTTCACGCTCCACATCTTCCAAACCAACGACGACATCAGGCTGAAGTGGCAGAAGCGCTTGGAATACATCATGATCGACGAATTCCAGGACATCGATGCCCTGCAGATCGAACTGATGGAAGCGCTTTGCGGCCATCATGGCAACCTGTTCGTGGTCGGCGACCCCGACCAGACCATCTACACCTGGCGCGGAGCAAACGTACGCTACCTGCAGGATTTCGATAAGCATTACCCCAACGTGAAGACGGTCGTCATGAACGACAACTACCGCTCCACTCCCCAGATCCTGAACGCAGCGAATTCGCTGATATCCCGCAACGAAACGCGTATGAAGAAAGATCTTGTGCCCATGCGAAACGATGGTCCCATCGTGGAATGCCACTGTGCCCCTGATTGTGTGAAGGAAGCAGAATGGATTGCGCAACGGATCGGAGAGTTGCTGGAGCAAGGGGCATCCTATGGAGACATCGCGGTACTGTACCGGGCCCATTACGTTTCACGTAGCATCGAAGAAGCATTCGTCCGCGAGCAGATACCCTACGCCATCCATAGCGGAGCGCAATTCTTCGATCGCATGGAAGTAAAGGACGCCCTCTCCTACTTGCGTATGGTCGCTTTTGCGGACGACTTGGCATTTGCCCGCATTGCAAACAAACCCAAACGCAACCTCGGTGAAAAGCGCATGCGCTTTTTACGGGAAAAGGCAGAGCAGGAAAACTGCACTCTGTACCAAGCCCTGAAACGCAACCTGGAAGACCCCATCATGCGCGGAACCAAGTCGGCGGAATTCGTCGAGCTCATCGATTCGTATGCAGGGCAGAGCGCCCAGTTTCCGGTATCCGAACTTCTTGCTGACTTGCTGGATGAAAGCGGATACGAATTGGCCCTGCGAACGGAAGGCAGCCAGGAACGCTTGGACAATCTTGCGGAGCTTAAGCAAGCAGTGTATGAATATGAAACATCCTGCGGTGAAGAAGCAAGCCTGGAGAACTATCTTCTTCACGTAGGTTTGTTAACCAATCAGGACATGGCCACCGTAAAGGACAAAGTGACCCTTATGACCGTACATGCGGCAAAGGGACTGGAATTCCCCCATGTTTTCCTCTGTGGAATGAATGAGGGCATTTTTCCCTCCCGTAAAGTAAAAACGCTTGCCGGCATGGAAGAAGAGCGAAGACTCGCCTTCGTCACGCTCACACGCGCGCAGGATTCCCTTCACCTATCCGGTGCAGACGGATACAACCTTGACGGCGTGCCCCGATACCCTTCACGGTTCGTCCTTGATATCGACCGCAAGCACATCGTCTTCACGCCCGAACCGCCTGAGGAAACGGTCAATCAGGCACGTGCATTCATCCGCGCGCACGCTCGCACGCTTTCACCATCAGAAAGCGCTCCGAGGTTCGCAAAAGGAAGCGTTGTGAAGCATCGCACCTTCGGCCAGGGAACCGTACTCGATATCGACACAGAACGAGGAGCATACATCATCCAATTCGATAAGCTGGAAACCACCCGGAGCATCGCCTTCAAAATCCGCATGGAAGCGGGCGAATAGACATAAGTAGGGCAAGCTGAACATAAGGCTCCCAGGCTAACCCATTTGTTCGTTATCGAGTACAGGCACGTCAAGCAAATCCGTTTCTCAAAAACCCGATCAGGCAAATCCCTGCCTGCCTTAATGCCGAAACCAAAGCGGAGCTGCATCAGTAAAGCGACAACGCATAAGGACCAAACAGATTTGCCGCCCGATAGTAGGTTTCCAGCCAAGGACCCACCGACTGGCCTTTCATTTCCTTGAATAGCGCCCATACGTACCATTGGAAGCCGACGATACCGATCGCCGCCATGCAGTGGCGCATTTCCTCGAATGTGGGTTTCCTTCCGAAGTAATACGGCAGGATCTGACGTGCCTGCTCGATGGTATAGCCGGAACCCTGGGAGACGAAGTTGCCGATCTCGTTCGCATAATCGCCCATCGCGGCATATTCCCAGTCAATCAAGTCCAGATTATCGCCGTGGATGAGGATATTCGGAGCATAGAAGTCGTTATGGCAGAGCACCGGCTCACCCGACTCGGCGTGAAAACGCTCGGCGAGCGCACCTGCGCAGTCTTCCATCTGGGAAAAGTCCCTGGGCAATGGGTAGGCTTCGCTTCGAACCACCGCTAGAAGCTTCATTGCATCCTGATACGGGTCGAAGGCATAGGGAATGCTCTCCCCGCTTTCGTGGAGTGTTCGAATTGCCGCGAGCGACCTGGCAACATGATCCTTGTTTGAATAGTCGAATGGCTCGCAATCGGCAAGATAGCGGGATACCAGCCAACCGTGCGAAGCGTCACCATCCACAAAAGAATCTACCAGCCCTAATCTGTGGGCAATGCGGATCGCCTGGCCTTCAGCCTGCCTGTTCACCACTGCTTCGGTTCCGTTTCCAGGATTACGGTACACATAGGCTTCATCGCCTGCGTAGAACCTGAAGGTGAGGTTGGTCATTCCAGAGCCGATAGGGCAAAAACTCGAAATCCTTCCGCAATCCCCACCCAATGCCCCGCGGATGTTCTCCAAAATCTGCGGGTCCAGATTCAGAATGAATTGAGGATCGAACGAGCATAGGTCTTCCAAAGTACCGAATTCACGGATAACCCCTGCAGGACACTCGCAAATCGTAAGGTCGAATTCATCAGGCTGGGAGAAGAGGAAATCATCCCAGGTCATCGAAGCAGTCCCAGGAAGACCGAACGAATCCCCGATAAGCCCCTGCAACGTGTCGGCATCATCATTCGCAAGGAAAACCGGACCAGCGATACGTATCAGCGCCCCACCCGATTCCCCATCGCAAGAAACCACGCGCCCGCCGTCCTGCGATTTCGCGGGCAACCCGAAGCAGGTACTCTGGAAAACATAGGATGCAAAGGGATTGCATTCGTAATACTCTCCCGCCCGCAAGATATACGCGTTCTGCAAGCGGTCACCCAGCTGAAGTATCGCTGCATGGTCGTTGCGATCCCGGTAGTCGGAACAAGTCACTAGCTTGACGCCATACTTTTCAGTTAAATAGAAGAACTGCTCGCGCATGCGACCAACTACAAGGGTGATATCGGAAATAGCCGCTTCTAGCAGCTGCTCGATCTGGTGCTCGATAAGCACCTGTCCATTAACCGTAAGCAACCCCTTGGGTACTTGATGATCGAACGGGAAAATACCCGGCTCGGTCCCCAAGGCCAGGATGACGGCACCAGAAACCTCATACGGCTTGAGCTCTTCCTCGCCTTTTTCGGTAATCTCGCCATCTCTCGTCACAAAGCCGACACGGGCAAGCGAAGGCATATGAGGAAAAGAGTCAGTGATCCTGTCATCGACGCAATCCCGACTGCGCAAGAAATCCCATTCGCCGCTTACTCTGCCGCCAGCAACAAGGCCAAGGCTCCGGGAAAGCACATAGTACTGATTTGGGGTGATCATGAACTCGCTTCGAAATCAAACTCGTAATTACACTTCCGAACGTATAGTACGCATTGGGCGCGACGATTCAAGGAGACTGACGGAAAAGGCACCATCGATAATAATCAGACACCCAGAGGAAACAAAACCTCACAATCACCCACAATCCTGATAGGCTAACACGCTTCTTTCAAATGGATGCTCGAGCCATTAGAATAGCTTGCGAGAGAACGTTGCGTTCCCGCATGACACGCGAACGCAATACATCTCATCTTACAGCACGAACACAAACGAATGAGAGGCTCAACCATGGCTGCAGATTGCCTGTTCTGCAAGATCATTGCAGGAGAAATCCCTTCCAAGAAGGTCTACGAAGATGACATTTGCTACGCGTTCGACGACATCGAGCCCGAAGCACCCGTCCACACCCTGGTTGTTCCCAAGCAGCACTTCGACAACCTGCAGGACAACGTCCCCGAAGACATTCTGGCACACCTGCTGAAGGTCGTCCCCGAAGTCGCCAAAGCGAAGGGCGTATATGAATCCGGTTATCGTACCGTCATCAACACCGGCCCCGACAGCGCAGCAACCGTCGGTCATCTTCACCTGCACATCCTGGGCGGTACCAAGATGGGACGCTTCACCTTCGAAGGCTCCCAGCGCTTGCAGGGCTAGTTCCTGACTATCGGCGACCACTTCGACGCTTGGACTTCAAATCACACTGAAAAGCGGATGGCTTGTATGGGCCATCCGCTTTTCGATTGAGACTATGCATTCCTATTGGAAAGAATGGCTAGAACCAATCTCCTTTCAGAAGCAGGCTCATGGTTGCTCCTTAGAGAATATGGTGGATGTCGAGATAGTAGCCACCGAATGTGCCGACCATGGTTATCTCGCCTTGAATGGTGACCCAATCTCCAGTTGAGTAACCCCATAGGATATTCTTCTGCTCTTCATCCATGATCTTGCATTCGACTCCATTAACTAGAATCGAGTACGTTGTTGAATCAAGGGTGATATTCTTCCCATTCGAGTCGAAATCGACGATATACCCTTCGATTTGAACTAGTTCACCTTCGTGATTTTCCTTAGCCCTCATCTCGTTTGCTTCGAAGTCATTTTGAAGATCGGCAACGGAATAGCAGTTATAGGTGATAGAGGGGTCGTCGTACTTGTACATGTGGTACCAGATTTCGACTGCCGCATCCTTGTCATACACGGCACCTTCGTCGAAACTCAATTCGCCATTGATGGCAACATCGCACACCTTGTACGGGTAGCCCTGGAAGAATCCGCCATCCTTGCTATCGAGGTCGTACCATGGCGTTACCACCACATTGGTGAAGCCTGCATCGGTGAATTCCTTCTGTACATCTTCATAAGGATCATCTTCTGCACTGGCAGAAGAAATAGGGGTCTTCACCTTGTTGGGGTCTGCTTCGGTCTTTTCAGCAGCTTCGGCATCGGGCTCGCCTTCAGATGACTCTTTCTTGTCAGAGGCGGAATCCGAGGACTTACCAGAATCTTCCTTCTTTGCCGCCTCATCTTCGGCAGCCTTCTTATCCTCAGATATATCATCGGACTTGGCAGCATCATCCTTCTCCTTGGATTCGTCTTCCTTAGAGTCAGCCTTCTGATCGGCATCCTTGAGACTCTCGATCACGAAGTTGTCGACATCGATATCATCTGAATGACAAGAGAAGTCGCAGCTGATCTGAGCAGGACCCTCTGGCATCTCGAAATCCTGCGAATATCTGACAGATTCCGTTCCCTCTTCGCGAACGGCAAACGTATGGGTACCGGCAGAAACCTGGGTTTGCAGAAGTGCTTCTTCCCCATGTTCGACCACACCGATGGGCTGCTCATCGATCAGCACTTCTACGTCATAGCAGCTGAAAAGCAAGTTTGCCCTGCAATGGGCAGACACTGATAGATCGTAGGTCTTCCCCACAAATGCCGCGTTCGACGCCTCCGAATCATCTTTCCCAGAACCCGAACAGGAAACCGTATCCTGCACCTACTTCATACAGACTACGGCCATTCGAAAGCCACTATATCTAGGCAGAACGCCCGATTCCTCAGTTGCCAACTGAATCCGAAGGCCCCATCGCGCCCGAATGTCAACTTCAGCATAGCAAGAAAGATATTGTGCCGTTGACCAGGCAAAACTGAGTCTGCTTTTTTGAATCCGCGATTCCATGCGATCGCGAAGGCTGCTTCCGCAAACAAATTCAATACCTCTCAAACCCCGAGAGCACACGCTCGCCGATTTAATGAAAAGCATACATGGGCTTCATTGTTTCTGAAGATGGCTTTATTAAGCTCGTAGCCCGAACGCGTAAGCAGAAGAGAAGGAAGCACAATGACTAAAGAAAGCACAATCGATTTCGCAAGCTACAAAGAGACGTATCAGAACGACTGGCAATGCTTCGCATTCGAGCAGCAGGACGCATTCGCCTGCCCCATCGGAGCCCAGTGCCCCAGGCAAACCGGAAACGCCGACTGGCTGTTGGGAGGCTACGACGATGGCGCTGTTGATTTCGGCAGCCTGCGCGAGATGTTCCGGGACATCTTCGGCTTTATCAAAAGGCCCTTCCAGGAACGGCCTTCCCGCGCAGCTTC